>NZ_JBEXUI010000015.1:0-91118 GCF_040614395.1 Nocardia sp. NPDC005998
GCTGCTGTTCTTCGACGAGGCGAGTTGGTTCACCGCCTTCACCGGCACCGCATGGATGGTGCACGCCTGGGCCCGCATCAACGCGGGAGCCGCCGCCGTTTGTGATCACGAATGCCCGAGGTCTCCCTCAGGCACGGACGAGCCCGTCGGATGTGCCGGTTCGTCGCAGGTCGAAGCCGGCGACGGCGGCGGCGAGGGCAACTGTCTGATCCAGTCGCGCGATTTTCGCCGTGTCCCACGAACTCGGCAGTAGGGTGGCGGCAAGGGAAGCTTCGTGCCCCGCCGATCCGAGGAGTTCGTCTATGAGGGCCGCCGTCGTCACCAATACCAAGTTCGCGGTGGAGGAACTTCCGACACCGGTGCCCGGACGCGGGCAGGTACTGATCAATGTGTCACGCTGCGGGATCTGTGGTTCCGATCTGCATGCCCGCACCCATGCCGACGAGATGGCGGAGCTGGCCGGGCGCACCGGATACGACCAGTTCATGCGTTCGGATCAGAGTGTCGTGCTCGGGCACGAATTCAGCGGCGAGATAGTCGATTACGGGCCGGGCTGCCGCAAGCGGTGGCGGCCGGGCACCCCCGTGGTGGCGCTGCCCATCGTGCGCCACGACGGCGCACCACAGCTGACCGGCCTTTCGACGGCGGCGCCCGGCGCCTACGCCGAGCAGGTGGTGGTCCAGGAGTCCATGACCATGCCGGTCCCCAACGGTCTTTCGGCCGAGCATGCCGCCCTCACCGAGCCGATGGCCGTCGCCTGGCACGCGGTGCGCAAGGGGCGGGTCGGCAAGGGCCAGACCGCATTCGTCATCGGCTGCGGCCCCATCGGTTTGGCGGTCATCAGCATGCTGAAGGCGGCTGGCGTGCGCACCGTCGTCGCCAGCGATTTCTCCCCGCGCCGCCGGGCCCTCGCCCTCGGCTGCGGCGCCGACATCGTGGTCGATCCCGCGACCGGATCCCCATGGGACGCAGCGCCGAAACGCGGCCGGATCAACGATGTCACCGATATCCTCAGCCTCGGATTCGACACCATGGAACGGCTGCGCCGCATCCCGAATCTGCCGTGGTGGTACCTGTTCCGCGTGGCACACACGCTCAATGCCGCTCCGGCGGGCCCGGTCATCTTCGAATGTGTCGGCGTTCCGGGCATTATCGACCAGATCATCGCGGCCGCGCCGCCGCTGTCGCGGGTGGTCGTCGTCGGCGTCTGCATGGAGACCGACCGCTTCCAACCCGCGATGGCCATCAATAAGGAGATCGAAGTCCGCTTCGTCCTCGGCTACGACCCGGGCGAGTTCCGCGACACGCTGCATATGCTCGCCGATGGCAAGGTCGACCCGGCTCCGCTGATCACCGGCACCGTCGGGCTGGACGGCATCGATAATGCGTTCACCGCCCTGGCGAATCCGGAGGAGCACGCAAAGATCCTCATCGATCCGGCCAGTAGCGCGACGACCCCCTGACCGGACGGGTCAGCCGAGATGGCGGTCGCGGTCGGCCTGACGGTCCAGCCACGAGGGAGCCGCCACCTCGGTGCCCGGATGGACGAGCGTGGGTTGGCCGTGTTCGAGGTAGACGGCGTGGCCCTCCATGCGGGCACGAAAGGCCTGCCAGATGCGGCGGGCCAGGCTGGGGCGGGCGAAGGTGTCGACGGTGTCGACGCGCGCCCACTGCCAGCGCTCGAGTTCGCTCGACAACTTGACTGCCGACGCGTCGCCGAGCTCACCGCAGTCGAAGATGTAGATGATCTTGTCGTCATCGACTTTCGGTGCCCAGTCGTGCACCAACAGCCGCTGCGGCGGACGGTCCAGGCCGAGTTCGTCCCGGACCTCGCGACGACACGCCGCGGCGGGTGATTCGCCGGGCGCGGCAACGCCACCCGGAATCTCCCAATGGCACCTATCGGCCGAATATACGAGCAGTACGTCCTCGTCGCGCACGAACAGCGCTCCCGCGGCCAGCCTCACCTGGGCGAATTGTTGCTCGTCACGGTCCGGCATCACCTCACGACCTTCCTACGCTCGGTCCGGAATTACGGCGTGTTCGGCGGAGTTCCCTGCGTGCGGCATCACCGGCTGCGACGATGGGCACGGTCTCTCCACTTGTACACCGTCACTGCTCGAACAGCTCGAGAAGGTGGGCACAGCATGGCCGAGAAGATCTTCGACATCGTGTGGGATGCGATCGATGACACCCCGCGCGATCACGAGAACCTGCGACTGCGGTCGCAGCTGATATTCGAACTGACCGACTGGATCGCCACGCGCGGCTGGAGCCGGGAGGCCGCCGCTGTGCAGCTCGGCGTGAGCGCCGCCCGGATCTCCGATCTGCACTGCGGTCGGTCGCAGCTGTTCAGCCTGGACGCATTGGTCAACATGATCGCTGCGGCCGGTATGCGGGTACACGTGCGGATCACCTGAGCCTCAGCTGGCGGCCAGGACCTGTTCGGCGATTTCGTTGTCCAGGGTGACGCGGACCAGCGCCGCGGCCAGGTCGGCGGTGTGGTTTTCCGGGGCCAGGTCGGCCAGGCGGTCCGGGTCGGTGGGTAGTCGGACGCGTTCGGCGCCGCGCAGTGCGCGTTCGTCGAAATGCGGCCGGACCCAGCTCCACACGTCCTGGACCTCGCGCAGGAAGATATCGCTTCCGGTGGGGCCGATGCCCTGGAACTGCTGCAGCAGTTGGGCGGCCCGGATCGGATCCTGCTCGGCTTCGTCGGCCAGCTTGCGCAGGTCGCCGTCGTAGCGGTCCAGCACACGAGACGCATTGGCACCCAAGCGGGAAGCCGTACTTTCGTCGTAGCGCTTGTAGTGGGCACGGTCGAGCGCGTCGACCAGTTCCTGCCAGTCGGCATCGGCGACCCGCTGCGGGGTGCGGTACCCGGTGCTCACCAGTTCCTTGGCCGCGGCGACCGCGATATCGGCGGAGATCCTGGTGCTGAGCAATTCGGTGAGCATGAGCAGTTGGAACAGCGGGGCGGGTTTATCGGCCAGGGCGATTCCGGCCTCGGCCGCGTAGCCCGCGCCCGCCCGATCCAACAGTGCGTTGACCACATCCTGCTGCGTCATCGTGTTCTCCCTGCCTCGGTAATTTCAGGCGTACCCCCGGGCGGCAGATCGACACAGGCGAGGTGTCACGCAGTCGCCAGCACCGCGTTGAGCTGCGTGGTCACCAGAGCGAGCACGCGCCCGGCGGTCGCCAGATCCGCGGCGGAGATATCGGCGTAGGCCCGCGCCATGGCGCCGTCGATATCGGCACGGACGCTACCGAAACGGGATTTTCCGAGGTCGGTGACTCGGATGGTGTCGCCCTGCTCGATCAACTCGGCGGCAGCCAACTCGGCGAGTGCGTTTCGCGCGGTGGCCGCATCGGTCTTCAGCGCACCGGTCAGCCGAGACAGGAGCTGGTCGAGTTGGATTTCCCCGCCCGCGACCGCGGCGAGGGTGAGTCCGACCCACTGGTGGTAGGTCATTGTGGTGCCGCGCAGGATCTGCTCGAGCATCGCTCGATGGGCGTTCTCGGCCTGGCCGAGGATCTGCGGGTTCAGGGTGATGGTGGTGGTCATGGCGACTTCGTTCCTTTCCGGTGAACTGCTTCACCCCGTTTCGACACCGGATTCGCGGCGGCTGTGACCGGACTGCCCCGATCTTCACTGTGAGGTGCGCCACTCACGCACCGTCGGGCGGCGAACTCGCCGACGCGCTGCGCCGGATCACCAGCTAGGTCACGCATCGGTGTGCACCCTTGGTCACGACTGCACGCCGCGTGCGGTGGCGAAACACGATGCGCCAACGCCCGCCATCCAATTGTCCGGTCGCGGTGACGAATTCCGCATCCTGCGGCGGCGTGCGGGTGGCTTCGATCCGCGTGATCCGGCGACCGGTCGCGCGGGTCCGTCGCATATCGCTGCGGTGCGGGCGGTGATCCCCGGGTCACCGGATCGCGCACACCGGAATCACTCCGGCAGCAGGCTGAGCGTCCCCTCGGCACTGCGCGCGGCAGTCAGGCAGGCGGTGGTGGTGAACTGGTCGGCCAGCGGGTGGCGGGCGCGGGCGCGCCATTTGCGCACCGCGGCCAGCGCCTGGGCGCGCTGGCCGGCGGCGTCGGTGCCGGAGGGCAGGCCGAGCCGCAGGTGGGTGGCCACGCCGGAGCCGCCGATCAGGCGGTGCAGTTCGGCGAGATCCGCTGCGGGCAGCGCCAATTCGTCGGTGCGCAAGCGGCCGAGCAGACGGAGTTCGGCGAAGCCGTGGACATCGGCGAGCAGGGTGCGGACTCGGGGCAGCAATTGATCGGCCTGGGTGCCCGGGTAGACGGTGAGCACGCGCGCCAGCGCAGTCAGCGCCGAATGCGCCTTGAGTTGGTCGGCGCGCTGGCCGAATTGCACATCGAGCACCGAGCGCAGCTCGTCCACACCGCTACGGCTGGTCAGTTCCGCTGCCAGCGTGGCGGAATCGCGCACACCGAGCCGAATCAGCGTCACCGCCATCCGAATTCCGAACAGGCCGAAGCGTTCGGCGAGCTGGGCGCGTAGCTCCGGCGGGACCGGGAGCGCGATATCGGGACGCGCGAAGCGATCCGCCGAGAGCAGTGCGGCGCTCAGCTCGTCGACCGGAACCTGGGCCAATGCCTCGAAGGCGGTGAATTCCTGCTGACGCAGCGTCGCCGCGGCGAAGGCGAGCAGACCGGCGACGGGAATGACGGCCTGGCACAGCCCGGTTCGCTCCAGCTCCCCCGCGAAACGCATCGCGACATCGCGGGCGGAGTGCAGTGCGTCGATTCGGCCCGCCCCGATCTCATCGGCGCGCGAAACCACTCCGATCACCCCGAGCGGCCCCGAAATACCCTGCGCCCCAGCACCGACCTGTTCGAGGAACCGAATATCGGCATCGTCCAGCCGACGCAGCAGATACACAATGGCGTCCGCGCCGGGAACCGAGACACCCGTACCCGCCCGGTCGCCATCCGCATCGCCCGGTGTGAGCAGTCGCGCGGTGCGCATCGACACCTCCCGCGACAGCGATGACGTGCCCGGGGTGTCGATGATGGTGGTATTCGCCAGCGCCGCGGCGGGCCACTCGACCTCGAGATGGTCGACCGGCCGCGGGCCCGGCGCATTCCAGTTCAGGCGTTCCAGATCGAAGGTCAGCCCGTGGGTGCCGCTGCCGCGACGCACCACCACATTCGCCGTCGCCCCATCCGGTGAGTAGGCGGTAACGCTCGGGGTCGAGCCATTGCGGTACCAGGTGACGACACGCGTGCACTCGGTCGCATCGGTCGGGGCGATGTCCTGTCCGACCAGGGAGTTGAGCAGGGTCGACTTACCCGCCTTCAATGAACCGGCCAGCGCCACCCGCAGCGGTTGATCCAGGCGACGGGCACAGTCGGCCAGCAGTGCGCGCGGCCGCGGCTCACGCGGAAAGGCCTGCCTGGCCGCGGCAACCAGCTGATGTGCCTCGGCGACGATGCCGGGCGCCTGCCGGGCATCGTGCCGGGTCACGTCTCTTCTCACGGAGCTACCGTACCGGCGGCCCATGCACCGAGCGCGGCGATGGCCGGTTACATGGCATCCGCGTAGCGTCGCAGCTCGGCGACCATGTGCAGCTGCCGGTCGAGGACCACGCAGCGCTCGGTGCGCCGCGCCGTCTCCATATTCGCCGCCTCCTGTGCGGCCCGCAGCGAATCGTCGATCGAACGCAGGGCGCGTTCGGCGATGCCGGTGTAGTGATCGCGCAGCGCCCGATGGATGCGGTGCATGCGGTCCTTGGACTCCTTGGCCGCCTGGAAGGCGACATCGTCGACGAAGCGCCGGATGGCAACCTTGGCCTCGTTGCGCCGGCGGGCCAATCTGGCCTGCTTGTCATCGCGGAATGCCTTGCCGCCCACCAGCACACCGGCGCCGATGGAGATCGGATTGAGCATCGCGAGCCCGGCGAAAGTGGTGGCGAGCCCGACCATCAGCACACCGCCGTAGGAGCCGCGCATGCCGACCAGGATCTTGCTGCCGAAGCTGATATCGGGCTCGAGATCGGCGAGGGTGCCGGTGCCGGTGCGACTGTCTTCGGTGTGCAGACCGGAGCTGACATCGGGCAGGTCGACCGCGCCGAGTTCGGTGAAGTGCGCGGCGACCCGTTCGGCCAGTTCGATCGCCCGGGTGTGCGTCCAGAGCAGGTTGTCACCCAGCGCGGCGTCGATATCGCCGGTGAGCCATTCGGCGATCCGCTCCCAATGTCGGCCCGGATCGTGCTTATCGATCCACTCCTCACCGGTTCTGGCGATCTCGCGCAGGCGTTCGCGCAGATCGTGATCGATATCGCCCGCCAGATCGGTGATGCCGTCGGACAGGGTCAGCTGCCAGGCCGAGGTGCGCCGGTGCAGATCCTCGGCGGTGGTCTTGGCCAACTGCAGCTCGCGCACCGCCATTGCGCCCTGGCGCGGATCGCGCAGCGCGACCAGTTCACTGCCGAGCGCGAGCGCCAAATGCTCTGCGGCGGACTGGATATCGTGGGCCACCGCGAGCCGGGTCGCCGCCTGATCGCGGGCCACCACCTGATCGCGCAGGAACTGGTACAGCATCCCGAAGCCGGATTCGATGCCCAACTGCTGGTCCTGCAGCAGCATCGCGTGCCTGCGCAGTACCGCGGAGACCGGGATGATCGGGACATCGACGCGGGCTCGGCCCAGATGGTCCAGATCGGCCTGATGCACCTGGCGCCAATGCGGATACAGGTCGATCTTGGTGAGCAGCAGTGCGGTGGTCGGGCACAGTTCGCGGACCTGCCGGACGAAGGCGAGTTCCGGTTCGGTGAGTTCGGTGGACGCATCGGAGAGCACCAGCACCGCGTCGGCGGTGGCGACCATGCCGAGAACGCCTGCCGCATAAGAACTCGCGTGCCCGCCGACGCCGGGGGTGTCGACCAGGACGATGCCGTCGGCGAGCAGCGGGTTCGGGAGCTGGATCTCGAGGCGCAACACGCGACGGCCGTGCGCCTGCGGTGCGCGTGCGTGCACCGAGCCGATCTCGTTCATCGGCAACGGAACTCGCGCCTCCTCGGCACCGCTCGGACCGGCCAGCACGAGTTCGGCGCGCGGTTCGGTACCGTGCGCGAGCAAGGTCGGGACATCGGTGGTCGCATCGTCGCCGACCGGGCAGATCTCGAGGTTCAACAGCGCATTGACGAAACAGCTCTTGCCCTGACCGAGCTGTCCGGTGATCACGATGCGCCGCCGCGGATCACGGACCCGGTCGGCCGCCACTTCCAGGCGGTCGACCAGATCATTGCGACCCGCGGCGCGTGCCGCGGCAATGGTTTCACCCAGTACCGTCAGCAGCGGTACTGCGGGCGGTTGAGCATGCACTGCGGGTGTCCCCATCGAACCTCTTTCGTACGGATATCTGCCGGGGCAGATACCTTCTTAGTGCAGGAAGGCGTCGCCGCCGAGATCGCCGCCCGCGTGTCCGCTCAGGTCGGCACCCGCGTGCGAATCGGTGAAGAGCCCGGAGTCGCTGTGTCCGGTCACCGAGGTGTCCAGATGCGATCCGGCCGAACTGTCGAGTCCGGAACCGAAGGCACTCGAAACATCCAGCGACGACCAGGTATTCGCGGTGGAGCCGACGGTCGAGGACGCGCCGCCGGTCAGCGCGGAACCGGCGTGACCGCCGAGATCGGCGGCACCGCTGGCAGCGCCCTGCGCCGCACCGGCGGCCGAACCAGCGACACCGGAGTGCACCGTGCTGTCGACGCTCGACGAAAGACCGCCGCCGAGACCGGCATTCGCCGATCCACCGAGATCCGTGGTAAGTCCGGTTCCGGCGTGCACACCACTGTCGATGGCACCGCCGAGTCCGGTTTCCAAACCGGTTCCCGCGTGTGCGGCACCGCCGAGTCCGGTCGCCAAACCGGTTCCGGCATGCGCGCTACCGCCGAGCCCCGTTTCCAAGCCCGTTGCGGCCTGTGCACCGCCACTGGCGGCACCACCGATTCCGGTGGAAAGGCCGGTACCCAGATGTGATCCGGCATCGACCGCGCCCTGCACACCGGACGTCACGCTGCCGCCGACACCGGTGGCAGCGCCGATTCCGGTGGACAGACCCGACTGCAGCCCGGTGACCGCGTGGCCCCCGGCATCGACAGCACCGCCCACACCGGCGGACAGACCAGCACCGAGCTCCGAACCCGCGTGCGCGCCAGCACCGAGCGCGCCAGTGAGACCGGACGACAGACCCGCGCCGAGATCGGCACCCGCCTGGGCACCACCACCGAGCGCGCCATTCAAACCGGACGACAGACCGGCACCGAGATCCGCACCCGCCTGGGCACCGCCACCGAGGCCGGTGGTCAACCCGCCGTTCGCGGCACCCGCGAGCCCGGTCGTCGCATGCGCACCCGCGTCGACAGCACCACCCAGACCGGTCTCCAGACCCGACCCGACCTGTCCGCCGCCGTCGAAACCACCGCCCAGGCTCGTCGACAACCCGCCACCGAGGTCGGCGCCCGCACCGAGCGCGGCACCGGTGGCCAGCGTCGACTCCAGCCCGGTCGTCACCTCACCGGCCGCACCGACCCCGGACGACACACTGGACGACACACCAGAAGAC
The DNA here is from genome assembly GCF_040614395.1 of Nocardia sp. NPDC005998. Classification (NCBI taxonomy): domain Bacteria; kingdom Bacillati; phylum Actinomycetota; class Actinomycetes; order Mycobacteriales; family Nocardiaceae; genus Nocardia; species Nocardia sp. NPDC005998. Next base: position 8,594 of record NZ_JBEXUI010000015.1, read on the forward strand.
AATCCGCCCCCCAGCCCCGTACCCGCATCCACCACACCGCCGACACCGCTGGCCAGCCCCCCACCGAGCTCCGAACCCGCCTGCGCCCCAGCACCAAACGCGCTCTCGATTCCCGAGGTCGCCTGCGCGCCAGCGTCAACAGCACCTCCGATTCCAGTGGACAGCCCTGCGCCGAAATCACTTCCGGCCTGGGCACCAGCATCGACGGCACCACCGAGTCCGGTGGACAAGCTGCCGCCCAGTTCGGCACCCGCCTGCGCACCGGCATCGACCGCACCACTGAGTCCGGTGGACAGACCCGCGCCGAGATCACCGCCGATCTGTGTCGCTCCGCCGACGGCACCGCTGAGGCCGGTGGTCAGGTTCGTGTTCACGTCGGCCGCGGTACCGATGGCGCTGGAGAGCCCAGTTGTCGCCTGGGCACCGGCGTCGAGTGCGCCGCTGAGTCCGGTGGACAGGCCCGCTTCGAGGCCCGAACCGGCATCCACCGCGCCGTTGAGGCCGGTCGACAGGCTGCCGCCGAGTCCGGCACCGAGGTCCGCGCCCACTTGACCGCCCGCACCGACGGCGCCGCCGATTCCCGTCTCCAGGCCCGCCGCCGCGTGGGTGCCAGCATCGACCACACCGCTGAGACCGGTGGACAGGCTCGTGCCGAGGTCGGCACCCGCTTGGGCACCGCCACCGATGGCGCTGCTCAGGCCAGCGCCGAGGTCGGCACCGGCATCGATGACGCCGTTGAGTCCGGCACCTACCTGGCCGCCCACGCCGAGACCGCCGGACAATCCGGTCTCCAAACCGGAAATCACCTGCGCACCGGTGCCGACGGCACCGCCAAGGCCCGCGCCGAGCGCACCGCCCAGGCCAGTGCCCACCTGCGCACCGGCATCAATCGCACCCGACAGACCCGTACCCAGATCGGCCCCGGCCTGTGCACCGGCGCCGAGCGCACCACCGAGGCCAGCCGTGAGACCGGTCACAGCCTGCACGCCGGCATCTACAACGCCGCCGAGACCAGTGGTCAGCCCCGTGCCCGCATTGACAATGCCGCCGAGCCCGGTGGCCACACCGGCGCCGAGGTCGGCTCCGGCCTGCAGACCAGCGCCGATCGCGCCATTGAGGCCGGTCGCCAGGTCGAGTCCGGTGCCGATGCCAAGATCGGCGCCGAGATCGATATCGGTGCCCAGGTCGACGCCCGCGTCGGCGGCCGCGCCGACACCGACCGCCGCGGCGGTATTCACACCCGCGGCGGCATTCGCATCGGCCGCGCCAGCGCCACCGGCCGCCACGATTGCCGACAGCTGCGAACCGCCAGCGATCAGGGCCGATTCGGCGACCATGGGGGCGACGGCGGCAATGTCTTCCGGCGTCACCGCGGGCAAACCGGCAGCCGCCAGTGCCTGTCCGGGGTTCGCGCAGTAACCCACCGCTGCCTCATGGTCGCGCAGCAGGTTGAGGATGAACTCCAGAATCGCGTTCGGTGTCATCGAAATCATCTCCCTGGATGAGCGGACCCTCGCGATCCGCGGTCGTTGGAATGCATTTCACGCTAGGGACGTCAAGCGTTACTTCGAAACGGGGCGCACCCCTACTGCGCACCGCACGTCACCGTTAGGGGCACCCGAACCATTAGGGGAATTTCCCCGCAACTTCCCCGCCTTAGTAACGGCGGATGCTCAGCAACCGACAGAAGTGTTGCGGTTGGCGGGTCCACTCCGCCCCTTCCTGAACTACAACAGCGACTACCGGGCCACACAGTTTTCGAACGGGGTTCTCGAATGACAGAGCGTCTGGCGCTCGGCATCAATGTCGGAGCGTCGAATTCGGTCGCGGTGGCGACCCCGGGGGACGGCAGCGATTTCGACCGGGGCCACTCCGGTGGCACCGTCATAACCCATCCGAGCGTGTTGCGCCTCACCCCGGAGGCGGCGCCAGCGTTCGGCAGCGGCGCCCGCCCGACCGGCAGGCACTCCAATGACGTCGTACTCGAGGGCTTCCTCGCACGGGTCGGCGATCCGGTCGATATTCTCGCCGAAGACGGAAGTGCCCACTCCGCAGCGGATCTCGTGGCCACCGCGGTCAATTGTCTGATCGAGGAGATCGGCGCCGACACAACACAATCCACGGTCGCCTGCCATCCGGCGTGGTGGTCACGGCACACCGTCGATGTGCAGCGGGCCGCATTGGATCGCGCGGGTCTGCGCGAGGTGACCCTCGTTCCGGAACCGACCGCGGCGGCGCGCTGGCTCGAGGCCGCACACGGCCCACTCGGTGACGGCGCGGTGGTTGTCTACGACCTCGGCGCATCCGGTCTCACCGTCTCGGTGGTGCGTACCGGCGTTGCCGCGGCAGTGCTCGGCACACCACTGCGGACCACCGATGTTGCTGGCGCCGAATTCGATCTGCTGACCATGCGCTACGTCCTGGCTAATGCCCTGCGCGGAAATGATTTCGATCCGTTCGATCCGGTCATCGAACGGGAATTGTCGGCATTGCGCGATCGCTGTCGATATGCGAAAGAAGAGCTTTCCACAAATACCGCGACAGTCGTCCCGGTCCGTTTGAACCCGGCCGATCACCACGCCGAAAACATCCGACTGGTCCGCGGCGAACTCGAGGATCTGCTCCGCGGGCCATTGCTGACCTCGATCGACCTCATTCGCGACGCGGTACATCGCGCCGGACTCGATATCGGCGATATCGGCCGGGTGCTGCTCACCGGTGGCGGCGGCGCGATCCCGCTGGTCGCCGAATTGGTCTCGACCGAATTCGGACTCCCGGTGGTCGCGGCGCCCGAGCCGAAGTTCACCAGCGCACTCGGTGCTGCCGAGTTGGCCGCGGATCTGCTCGCGGCGACGCTGGATCACACCCCGGTGGCGGCCATGGCCGTCGGCATCGCGAAGACCACCGAAATTCCGACGGCGCCGCGACGCGTGGAGCCGACCGCGCAGGGCGCCCGCATGACCGGCCGCGCCCCGGCCGACGACAACGTCACCGTGCCCAATCAGACCTTGCCGAAAAAGCGCGACCGGTCCGGCCGGAGGCTCTCCGGCCGCCAGCGCGCCGCCATCATCGCGGGCGCGGCACTGATACTCGGCGCACTCGCGACCGGTACCGTCGCCATCGGCACCGGCGCGCAGTCGGGGCCGAATCCGCCTGCGGGCCCCGACCCGACAACCGCGCCGGGCGCAGCGGTCGTCGCGGTGACCAATAGTGGCAATACCTCCGACACCGCGGTCACCTCCGCGAAGGACTCGCCCGCCGCAACCACGGACCGGCCGAAACCCGTCGCGGGACAACCGAGTTCCCCGACCGCGAGCACCGTCGCCGCGGTGAACGATCAGCCCGTGCCGGTCCAGACCACCGACGGCCAACCCGCCCAGAGTCAACCGGCACAGAGTCAACCCGCGCAAGGTCAACCGATACCCGCGACCCAGCCGTCGACGGAGGCTCCGGCACCGCAGCCACGCCCGACAACGCAGCCGCAGCCGACAACGCAGCCGGTACCGCAGCCGCAGGTCCCGACCGTGCCCCTGACCCTGCCGACCGACACCCTGGGCGACACCGTCGGCGGCGTGGTATCCGCACTGCCGAAGATTCCCGGAGGCAGATGATGAGTGATATCGCCTTCGACACGCTGCCCTGTGCTCGCGAGATCTTTCGCGAATTGGACTCCGCCGACCGGCAACCGGTCGTCTATCTCATCCGCGGCCGCTCCGGCTCCGGCAAATCCACCCTCCTTTCGGTGATCCGGGCCCGCCTGCGCGCGCACGGCATCCCGTTTCAGGACGATCCCGCAATGCCCGAATACCTTGCGCCGCAGGGCAACCCGGTCGACGGCGGGCATGCGATAACGGACGGTCACAATCCGGACCGGCCGCACGCCGACACCGATTCGCCCGCCAACCGCATCCGCACGAACAGCGCGGACCATGTCAGCGGCGACGGCCACCGCACCGGCCACCCGGTCCGAACCGCCGAAAAGCCCAGCACCGGCCAGGGCATTCGCGCCACCAACGGCACCCTTCCGGGCGGCACCGCCCCGCGCCCCGCCCTGGTCATCGACAATGCGCACACCCTCAGCGCAGCCGATCTCGAATCCCTCCGCGCGACCATCGAATCCGGCCGCTACACCGTTATCGTCGCGACCCAGCCGCGTCCGCACGATCCGCACCTGCGCACGCTCGCCGACACCGTCGCCCGCCGCGGCCGGGTGGCCGATCTGCGCGCCCTCGGCGTCTCCGATATCGCGCCGTTCGCCCGCGAACTGGGCATGGCGGTGCCGCGCCCGGTCGCCCAGCACATTCACCGCCAGACCGCGGGCAGCCGCGGCGGTGTGGTCGCCGCGCTGACCGCCGCCTGTTCGGCCCGCCTCGACGCCGGGATCAGCGCCGTCGACGACGCCGTCGCCGCATGGGCCCGTGCTCTCCTGGACAACCTCGAGCCGGACCTGCTCGAGACCTTGGTCGTCGCCACGACCGGCACCGGACTGGACTCCACCGAACTCACCGAGGTCCTCGGCGTGGAAAGTGCCGCGGCCCAGGACCTTATCGACCGGGCCAGGGCCAGCGCCCTGGTCACCGATGCCGATCTGCTGCTGGAACCCGCCGTCAAGCCGCTGCGCACGCTGCTCGGCGATCGCCGCTTCGTGGCCGTCCAGCGCCGATTGCTCAATGCTCGACTGGATGCGGGCCTGCTCCGCGATCACACCGCACTGCTGCTCGCCGAATCCGGCGTCCGCGACCGCCGGCTGGCCGAATTCCTCAGCGCCGCAGCCGAAAAGGCGGGTCATGAGGCCGTCCGCTACTACGCGGCCGCGGCGGCAAGCGGCGCCGATCCCGACCTCATCTCGCTGCGTTGGGCGGAAGCGGCCGCGCACACCGGCGACGGCGATACGGCCATCCGGCTGGCCGAACCGCTCTTGGCTCGCCCGGGTGTCTCCGGTGTGGAACTGGCCGCGGCCGTGCGGATCTGCGCGGCAGTGCTCACCCGACGTGGTCTGGTCGGCCGCGCCGCCCAGCTGTATTCCTGGCTCGGCGCGCGGCGGATCGGCGCGGATTGGGCGGTCGGCGCCACCGTGCAGTACCTCGCGGGTGACGTGACCGCCGCAGCGGAGCTGTCCGAATCATCGACGCAGTGGCCGCCGACCGAGGCCAACGCGCACGCCCGCCTGATCGCCAGCGCGCTCGCCCGCACCATCGTCGAACACGAAACCGGTACCGCCGCAGCGGTATCCGCACTCATCCAGGCCGCGCAGGCCGATGCGGGCAGCGATCGGTTCCTACCGTGCACCGCGGTCTCCATCGCGACGCTGCTGTGCCTGAGCACGGGTGAGCCGCGCCGCGCCGGTGAGGCGCTGCGCCGGGCCGGCACCAGCGGCCTGCGCTGCCATCAACTACAGGTGCTCAACGCGTGGGCCGCGATGCTCGGCGGCGACGAACAGGCCGCCGCGGCCACCGTGGCCGCGCTGCAACCGGATTCGCTCGATATCCGCGACCGCCTGCTCGCACACGGCGTCGCGGTCGGCCTGGCGCGCCGCGGCGGTGATCATGCCGCGCTCACTCGCGCCTGGCAGGCCGCCTATCCGCTCTTCGACGATGTCGATGCCGATCTGCTCACCCTGCTGCCGATCGGTGAGCTATGGCTGGCGGGCATCCGGCTGCGCGATGAGCGCCGGATCGCGCCGCTGGTCGATGCCTCCCTTGCACTGCTGCGCCGGCTGGACCAACCGCCCGCCTGGGCCAATGCCTTCCACTGGTACGGCGTGCAGGCCGCGATCGCGCACGAAAGTCCGGAGGAACTGCTCCCGCATGCCCGGCTGCTCAAGGCCGCGGCCGAAGCCGGGGACCGGCACGCCGCGATCCTCGCCGACGCGGGTCGCACCTGGGTGCTCGTCCTGCGCGGACAGGTCGCCGCGACCCCGGTGCAGGCGGCCGTGGCCGGCCTCAGCGAGATCGGCCTGACCTGGGATGCCGCCAGGCTCGCGAGCGAGGCCGCACTCGCGGCCGCCGAATCCGCCACCGCGACGACACTGCTCAAACTGGCCAGAACCGTCCGCGCCGACGCCCGGCCCCAGGAACAGCCGGTCCGCCCGGCCGCCCCCGCCTCGACCAACGGCGATGGGCCGACGCCGCCGGAACCCGTGCCGAACGCGGCGATTCTCAGCGACCGCGAACGCGAGGTCGCCGAACTCGTGCTACTCGGTCTGACCTATCGAGAGATCGGCGCTCGTCTGTATATTTCGGCGAAGACCGTTGAGCATCATGTCGCCCGTATCCGACGCCGGATCGGTGCCCGTTCCCGTTCGGAGCTATTGTCGATGCTCCGCGCCATGGGACACGGCTCGCTGCTGGTGTGACCGGGGTGCCTGCCGATCCGTGACGCCGAAGCGAGGTAATTGAGGATGGCCACTGGGGTGGGCCTGCGCATCGCCGAGGACAACTGCACAGCGGCCATCGTGACCGACAACGGCGAACCACAGTTCATAGTCCGTGAGTCGATCCTGCACATGTCCGATGACGGCGATACCGTCCTCGGCGGTCCAGCCCCGGCCGGTCATACGCATTCGATCACCGGTTTCGCCTCCGCGGTCGGCAATCCCGCCGGCATCTCCGTCGACGCCGGCGAGGCGTACCGGGCCGAGGACCTGGTCGCGACGGCACTGTTCTGCCTGATCAACCTCACCGCCGAACATTTGAACGGCGCCGCCGAGTTCTACGCGACCTATCCCGCCGGCTGGCCGTCCCAATACGTGCTCTCGCTGCGCGAAGCCCTCGACTACCTCGGCCTGCGTTCGGTATTGCTGGTCAGCGAGGGTGACCTACCTGTCAGCGATGCCGTCGAACCGGAGCAGTCCTACGCCTACGACGCCGCCCGGGCCGCATTGGCCGCGGTGCTGGCGACACCCGCTGGCGCGACACCGCCGGATCCGAGCGATGCCGAGAATTCGACCGTCGTCACCGACGTCATCCCGGCGGTGCCGACGCCGGACGCACAACTGCAGGCCTATTCGGCGGCGATCCCGATCGGCGAAACGCTCGTCGCGCCCGCCGGCGAACCGGTTGCACCGACCGCGGTCGAGGCGCCCGCGGCCGCCGCCGGAAAGCCCAAGCCACCGCGCGTCACCCCACTGCTGATCGGGGTTGCCGCGGTCATCGGTCTGGTGCTCGGGGGCTTGGGCATCTCGGTGCTGTTCCATGACCCGGCGACCCCGGTGCCGCCGGTGCGTGATGCCAAATCCGATCAGGTATCGGTGAGCCCGACGCCGCAACCGCCGGTCAACCTCCCGACCGCGCCAGTCACCACCACCACCGAACCACCCGTGGTCATCACCAGCAGCGAACCGGAGACGACCACCGAGGTGCCGACCACGACACCGCCGCCGACCACTACCACCACCACCGAGCCGCCGACCACGACGACTCCGCCGACCGCCACCACCACCACGCGCTCGAGCCGAACCACGACGACACGCCCGTTCCCCATGTGGACCGCCCCCGGCTGGAGTCCGCAGCCGTGGGAACCGCAGTACACGTTCGACTTCCCATCTCCGCGATGATTTAGTGGGGCCCGACGTAGGTTTGTGCCTTAAAGTGATCGGCTGACCGATGTTGTCGCAAAATTTGCGTACAACAGGTCTGTTGCTGGACGAAGACTGTGCGCCGAGCGGATGCAGCCCGCGGCCCACGGACGTGGCTGGCACACCTCGTGCCGACGAAGGGACTTCATGCGCAAGTTGGTGGCGCGTAGCGCCGCGGTCAAGGCGGCCTCGATCGGATTCGCCGCGACCGTATTCATCGCACCCCTACTCGTCACCACCGCCGCCTCGGCAGAACCGACCGCACCCGGGCAGCTGAATGCGGAGAACCTGCCGCCCGAACTGGTGCAGGCCATCTCCCGCGATCTGAAGATGACGCCCGCGGAGTATCTGGAGCGCTCGGCCAAGGCCCAGCAGCTCAGCGACTATGCGCGCTCGTTCCGCAGCGAACGCCCCGATACCTATGCGGGCGCCTGGATCGGCACCGACGGCAAGGCGGTCGTCGCGGTCACCTCGGTCGATGCCGCCAAGATCGCCGCGGCCGACGGCTATCAGACCCGGTTGGCCCCGGTCTCGGCGAACAGCCTGGAGAACTCACTGATGCAGCTCAATCAGTGGATCAATACGCTGCCGAAGGAGATCTCCCAGTCGATCAACTCCGTCGCGATCGACTTCCTCAACAGCCAGCTGGTGATGTCGGTCGCCAATACGCCGGTCGGTCACGCGCTGAACCTGCCGACCTTGATCGCCAACGTCAAGGTCATCCTGTCGCCCAATGGCGGTGGTCCCGTCGAGCGCCGTCCGATGGGCGGCGATACCTATATCACCGCGCCGACCTCGCTGAAGGACACCTCGCTGCGCGGCGTCGATGTCTGTTCGTTCGGCTTCAACAGCGTGGACGCTTCGGGCAACGCGCTGAATATCAGCGCGGGCCACTGCGATCCGAATATCGATAAGAGCGATCAGCAGGCCGCGGTCTACCTGCCCAATATCCGGGACATCCCGAACAGCATCGAGCTCGGCAACTTCGTCCAGGCGAGCCTGGGCGGCCCGAGCGCGCTCGACTACTCCGTCATCAAGCTGAACGAGCGCTCGATCAACGCGGGTATGGACCAGCCGTCGGTGCGCGGATCCAATGGCACCACGCTGACCATCACCGGCACCGCCGAGCCGGTCACCGGCGCTCCGGTCTGCAAATCGGGCCAGTCGTCCACCTTCACCTGTGGGTTCGTGGTGGCGGACCGGGTCGAAACCCAGCTCTACACCTCCGAGGGCGTGAGCAAGACCGTGCGCGGTTTCGCCAGTTCGGCCTGCACGCTCGGCGGCGACAGCGGCGGCGCGATCGTCTCCGGCACCCTCGCCCTCGGCATCACCAGCGGTTCCAATGCGGCCGACGCACCGGACTGCAATGAGGCCAATATGGCGCTCGCGCAGTACGGCGGCACCGCGACGCTCGGCATTCCGATCCGCTCGATCCTGGCCGATATCGACGCGGCCTCCGGCGGCGGCATCGGCAATGGCATCACCGTGCGGACCCGGCCGAACGCCGGGTAATCCGGTTGCCGGACACCGTTCCTGTGCAGCGCCATCCGCTGGATTCACGGTGGGCAGCACAACATTCCGACATAAGTAGGCATAACCGGCCGGACACCTTAAGGTATGGGACATGCTCCTGCCACGTATAGGTCAGTTCCGATCAGCTGCGCGACAGACCCGAGTCCGAAAATCAGTAATCGCCGCCTCGGCGGCGATTCTGCTGTTCGGTCCGACAGCGGCAGTAGCGAACGCACAACCCGATCAGCCCGCCCTGCCCGCCGAGCTGATCGCGGCGGTCGCGCGTGATCTGAAGATCTCCCCCGAGGAGTACCTGCACCGCGCCGATCTGGCCCAGCAGGTCGCGGCCTTCGCCACCACGGCGCAGCGCCAGTTCCCGCAGGTCTTCGGTGGCGCGTGGCTCGATGACGGTGGCAAGGCCGTGGTGGCGCTCGCGCAGGGCTCCGGCGCCGACGAGGCCCGCAAGGCCGCCACGTCGGCCGGATTCGAGGTCCGCAATGTCGCCAAGAGCGAGGCGGCGCTGCGCGGTGAGAAGAGCGCGTTCGAGCGCTGGCTGGACGGGCAGCCCGAAGCCGTTTCCGCGCTGGTGCGCGGCGTGGTCGTCGACACCGTCAACAACAGCATCGCGGTGCGGGTCGAGCAGGCCGGTCTGCCGATGCCGAACTTCATCGATCCGTCGCGGGTCATCGTGATGGCGCCGCCGGTCGCCGGAGAGCAGCTGCAGACGACTCCGGTCGCTGGCGCGATGCAGACCGGCCCGCTGGCCGGTGGTGACGCCTACGCCTCGATCGCCGGGAAGACGTCGCTGCGGTGCTCGTTCGGCTTCAACGGCACCGACCGGGCGGGCAATGTCGTGAACATCACCGCGGGCCACTGCAACCCCGACATTGCGTCGGCGGGCTCGGCGAATGCCTCCGGCGTATTCGAAATGGCCGGCGATCGGCCCGGCGCGCAGCTGGGCACCTTCCAGAAGTCGGTGCTGGGCGCGCAGGACTACTCGATCATCCGGATCAACGACCAGGCCAGGGATCGGTTCACGAACAACTTCGTGCGCCAGCCGGGCGCGCCCGTCGCCATCGAGGGTGTTGCCGTTCCGGTGGTCGGCGCTCCGGTCTGCAAGTCCGGTTCGCGCACCGGCTTCAGCTGCGGCATCGTCAACGCCGTCGACCAGACCGTGCAGGTCGGCGAGCGGGAGCTGACCCAGGCCTTCTCCGCCAACATCTGCGCCCTGCCCGGCGACAGCGGTGGCGCGATCGTCTCCGGCCGGATGGCGCTCGGCATTTCCAGCGCGTCGTCGGTCGCCGACTTCCCGATCTGCGAGATCCCAAATCTGATCGGCGCCCTCACCGGTAATGCACCGCAGCTGTTCGCACAGCCGGTCAGCGTGGTGCTTTCGGACAACCCGGGTCTGAAGGTCAATAACTGAGCCAGAACCGACCGGTGGGTACCCGGAACTAGCCCGGGGCTCGAAAGGCCGACAGCGGCGACGCTGTCGGCCTTTTTGCTGTCACTGCGGGCGATCCACTGACCTTGCGCGGCCCGAACGCCCCGAAATGCCCTGTGGGGCGCGGCCCTGTTCCGGCATCCTGGACTGCATGTGTTTGGTGTTGATCGGTTGGCGGGTACATCCGGAATTTCGGTTGATCGTCGCGGCCAATCGCGATGAGTTCTACGCCCGCCCGACCGAGTCGATGCGATGGTGGTCCGAGGTACCTGGACTACTGGCCGGGCGCGATCTGGGAGCGATCGGCAAACCCGCGGGCGACCCGCCGGGGACCTGGCTGGGCCTGACGCGGGAAGCAAAGGGGCGCAATCGATTCGCCACGGTGACCAATGTGCGCAACCCGAAGGCCGAACGCGGCGACGCCCGTTCGCGCGGGGCGCTGCTGATGGACTTCCTGCGCGGCACCGATGCCAGCGACGATATCCCGGGGCCGGAGCAGTACGTCGTCGATGTCACCGCTGCTCCGGACGACTACAACGGCTACAACATGCTGGTCTCGGACCTCGAATCGCTGTGGTGGCACTCCAACCGCAGCGCAGTGCCACCGCAAGAGCTGACACCGGGGTTCCACGGCGTGTCCAACGGCACCTTCGTGACATCGGCCGTACCGGGCTCCGCGGCGGCATTGGATGCACCCCAACCCATTTGGCCGAAGGTGCGCGGCGGCCTCACCGATCTGCGCGCGGTGGTCGAATCGGATCCAGGAAACCTGGCCCGCTACTTCGAGGTGCTGGCCGATCGGACCGAGGCGCCCGATGATCTCTTGCCGCACACCGGAGTTCCGCTGCGCCGCGAGCGCACGCTCTCGGCCAGATTCATCGCCAACGCACTGCACGGAACCAGGGCGAGCACGGTATTGCTGGTGCGCGAGGACGGATCGTTCGAAATGGCCGAGCGTTCATTCGGGCGGTTCGGGCGCGGTAAGGGTGAGGAAGTCTTCAGCGGCAGCCTGGATTTGCGCGAGCGCCAGGCCTGAAAACACAAAACCGGCCTGCCCTCCAGAGAGGGCAGGCCGGTCGAGTTCGGTTCGAACTAGTTCGGCGTTTGAACCGGCGCGGCTGCGGGTGCCGCCACCGGCTTCTCGGCCCACTTGGTGGTGCCATCCGGAGCCTGGATGGTGTTGAGCAGCTCGACGCCCGCAGCAACCAGCGTCGGACCGCCGACGGCGATGGTGCCGAGGATGCCGCCGATGCCCGCACCGGTCACCAGACCCGGAAGGCAGCCGACCGGAAGAGTGATGATGCAGCCAGCGATCGCACCGATCGCGGTGCCGACGAAACCACCGACCGCGGTCGCGATGCCGAAGTTGCTGGCGAATTCGTTCTGCGCGCGCTGGTTTTCGATCGGCGACGCGATGTCCTTGGCGACAACCGGCTTTGCGACGACCGGCTTGTCCGACACCACGAGATCCGCGGGCTTCTCCGGGGTGACCTCGAGCACGGTGCCGTCGTTCTTCATGTCCGCTTTGACCGGCACGAGCTTGCCGTCGACGTCCACGTTCAGCGGGAAGGAGACGACGGTGTTGCCCTTGCCGTCACGCACATTCGCGACCGTGGTCTTCGGGTCGTCGGCAGTGGCGCCGGGCTCCTCGGTCAACGAGAAGGTCCCCCCCTTGAGCGCCGCCACAACGGTCTTGTCCACCAACTTGACGGAGTAGGTGAGACCGGGATCAGCCGGTGCGGCCGGATCGGCATGCGCGGTTCCGAGACCGATGGTCACCGCACCAATGGCCATCACGGCAGCCGCGGTGGTGCTGCGGAGTTTCATTCAGTATCCAATCCATCATCAAGGTTGTCCGCGTGCTGCCTTCGTACACGCGAGAGCGCTCATCAACCCGGAGTGGTCGACCTCCGGATTCTCCCCGAGCAGTGTGAAGAACAGGCACAGCAGACAGAACGTCGTGAGCGTAATCCAACCGACATGAAGATGCGAGATCCGGTGCCCATACTGTGATCTCCGCGTGACTAAGCCTGTCCTTAGCGGCAGAACCTCACCACTCACTGTTTACGGTGGTTGTCGCCCGAACGCACCTCCGGATTGTCGGATCTTCGTGAGATCCATCACAGGCAGAATTCGTGTCAAGCCCCAGGAAGAAGGGGCATTGGCCAACTGCCGATCGTACGATAGACAGGTAAGTTACCGGTGGGTAACTTACCTGCGGTTAGGATACGAGCCAACCGGGTGGCCGAATCGCCGCCCACGCTCGTGTTGCCTCTAAAGAAAGGTCGCGACATGAATGCCCTGACACTGACGCTGGGCACGATTGGTGTGGCGTTCAGCCTCCTGGGTTGGGCTTCATTCGTCGGCGGCGTCGGCAAGATGACCCGCGCGATCATGATCGGCCAACCCGCGCCGGATCGCTGGCGGCCGTTCTTCCCTCGGCTAAAGACAATGATCGTCGAATTCCTGGCCCACACCCGGATGAACAAATTCCGCACGGTGGGCTGGGCGCACTGGCTGGTGATGATCGGCTTCCTCGGCGGTTTCATCCTGTACTTCGAGGCGTACGGGCAGACCTTCGATCCCGAATTCCACTGGCCGATCTTCGGCAGCTGGGGCATCTACCACCTGTGGGATGAGGTGCTCGGCATCGGGACGGTGGTCGGCATCATCGTGCTGATCGTCATCCGCCAGCTCAACCACCCGCGGGTGCCGGAGCGGCTGTCGCGATTCAGCGGTTCGCAATTCGGTCCGGCCTATGTCATCGAGTCGATCGTCTTCCTCGAGGGCATCGGCATGGTCATGGTGAAGGCGGGCAAGATCGCCACCTACGGCCACTCCGAGGTGTGGACCGACTTCTTCACCATGCAGGTGGCCAAGCTGCTGCCGTCCAGTGTGGCGATGGTCGCCATCTTCGCGTTCATCAAGATGGTGTCGGGCAGCACCTTCCTGCTGCTGGTCGGTCGCAATATCAACTGGGGTGTGGCCTGGCACCGGTTCGCGGCCTTCTTCAATATCTACTTCAAGCGTGAGGACGACGGCAGCGTCGCGCTGGGCGCCGCCAAGCCGATGATGTCCAAGGGCAAGCCGGTCGATATGGAGACCGCCGACCCGGATGTCGACACCTTCGGCGCTGGCCGGGTCGAGGATTTCTCCTGGAAGGGCTGGCTGGACTTCACCACCTGCACCGAATGCGGTCGCTGCCAGTCGCAGTGCCCGGCCTGGAATACCGGTAAGCCGCTCTCACCCAAGCTGCTGATCATGTCGCTGCGCGACCACGGCGTCACGAAGGCGCCGTACCTGCTGGCCGGTGGCCGCAAGGATATGGGCGGCGATGAGGTCGGGCTGGTCGATGCCGACGGCAAACCCGATGAGCGCAAGCTGGCCAAGATTTCCGCGGCGGCCAAGGCCGAGGCGGAGCGTCCGCTGGTCGGTGGCGAAGATCTCAACGGCATCATCGATCCGGAAGTGCTGTGGTCGTGCACGACCTGTGGTGCGTGTGTCGAGCAGTGCCCGGTCGATATCGAGCACGTCGACCACATCATCGATATGCGCCGCTACCAGGTGCTGATCGAATCGGAGTTCCCCTCCGAGCTGGCCGGGCTGTTCAAGAACCTGGAGAACAAGGGCAACCCCTGGGGCCAGAACGCCAAGGACCGGTTGAACTGGATCAACGAACTCGACTTCCAGATCCCGGTCTTCGGTCAGGACGCCGATTCCTTTGACGGCTATGAGTACCTGTTCTGGGTCGGCTGTGCCGGAGCGTACGAGGATCGCGCCAAGCGCACCACCAAGGCGGTCGCGGAACTGCTCGCGACGGCCGGGTTGAAGTTCATGGTGCTCGGTGCCGACGAGACCTGCACCGGTGACTCCGCCCGGCGTGCGGGTAACGAGTTCCTGTTCCAGCAGCTCGCTGCCCAGAACATCGAACTGCTCAACTCGGTTTTCGAAGGCGTCGAACAGTCGCGCAAGAAGATCGTGGTCACCTGCGCGCACTGCTTCAACGCGTTGAACAACGAGTACCCGCAGGTCGGCGGCAGCTACGAGGTGGTGCACCACACCCAGCTGCTGAACCGGCTGGTGCGGCAGAAGCAGCTGATCCCGGTCGCGTCGGTATCGCAGAACGTCACCTACCACGACCCGTGCTACCTGGGCCGCCACAACAAGGTCTACAACGCGCCGCGCGAGTTGATGGAGGCCTCCGGGTCCACCCTGGTCGAAATGCCGCGCCACGGGGAGCGCTCCATGTGCTGTGGTGCCGGTGGCGCCCGCATGTGGATGGAGGAACAACTCGGCAAGCGCATCAATATCGATCGCGTCGACGAAGCCCTGTCCACCCTGGGCGGCGGCAATGAACCGTCCAAGATCGCGACCGGCTGCCCGTTCTGCCGGGTCATGCTCACCGACGGTGTCACCGCCCGCAAGGACGGCGGCGAGGTCGGCCAGGGCGTCGAGGTCGTCGATGTCGCCCAGCTCATGCTCGATGCCATCGACCGCGTCGATCCGGCCACGCTGACCGAGAACCTGACCGTGGTGCAGGAACCGAAGACGGCCCCCGAGCCGGAACCGGTCGCCGCACCCGAGCCGGCCCCGGCCGCCGAGGCTGCAGCCGAGCCGAAGGCGGCACCGACCGGTGGCGGCCTCGCGATGAAGGGCGGCGGCAAGGCTCCCGGTGGTCTCGGCATGAAGGGTGCGGCCAAGGCACCCGGTGGCGGGCTCGGGATGAAGGGAGCCGCGAAGGCGCCCGGAGCCAAGGCGGCCCCTGCCGCGGACACTGAGGCGACTTCGGCTCCGGCCGCACCGGTCAAGGGCCTGGCAATGAAGGGCCCAGCCAAAGCACCCGGAGCCAAGGCACCCGGCGGTCTCGGGATGAAGGGTGGCGCAAAGGCCCCCGGCGCCAAGGCGGCCCCCGCTGCCGCGGACGCAGCGGCCGAGGCACCGGCCACCCCCGCGCCCCCGGTCAAGGGCCTGGCCATGAAGGGCCCGGCGAAGGCACCCGGCGGTAAGGGACTGGCGATGAAGGGCGCCGCCAAGGCGCCCGGAGCCAAGGCACCCGCGACAACGGAGGCGTCGGCAGCTCCCGCCTCGGCCGCGGAAGCCCCCGCCGCCGAACCGGTTTCGGCCCCCACCGAAACCAAGCCGTCCATCCCCGCCAAGGGCCTGGCCATGAAGTCCGGCTTCAAGCGCCCCGGGCCGAAGGCTCCCGGTACGGCCGCACCGTCGACCCCGGTCGAATCCACACCCGCCGCGGAAACCGCTGCGGCTCCTGCGGA
This sequence comes from Nocardia sp. NPDC005998, assembly GCF_040614395.1. Classification (NCBI taxonomy): domain Bacteria; kingdom Bacillati; phylum Actinomycetota; class Actinomycetes; order Mycobacteriales; family Nocardiaceae; genus Nocardia; species Nocardia sp. NPDC005998. The sequence goes on from NZ_JBEXUI010000015.1 coordinate 24,399, forward strand.
TTCGACCCCGGAACCGGAACAGCCCGCCAATGGCACCGCCGGCAACGGCGCCCCCGAAGTCACGCCGCCGACCGCCAAGCCCGGTGGCCTGGGCTTCAAATCCGGGGCCAAGGCCCCCGGCCGTAAGAACTGACGGGAAATCCTGAACGATCGGCCCGGGTGCGCAGTGCGCACCCGGGCCGATCGCTATCCTGCCGATCGCCGTGGGTCACCACCGTGGCGGTGGCACGGTTTCGCATCCAGGCTCACGGCCCGAAGCTGGCGCGCAGGAGGCTATGCGAGGCGGACATCCGCAGTCGCGAGGCCGAAAACCTTGCGTCCAGCAGACTTCGCGACGATGACGACGGCAGCGGTCTTGCTCGCGGCGTCGACCGACTTGATGCGCCCGGTGAACTCGACACTTCCAGCGGAGGCGGCCTCGATGACCGTGTAGTTCGACAGCCGGACCCCGTACCTGATCATCGCGCCCGGGTCACCGAGCCATCCGGTGACGAATCCCGCCCCCAAGCCCATGGTGAGCATGCCGTGGGCGATCACATCCGGAAGACCCGCCAGCGCAGCGACTTCGTCGTGCCAGTGGATAGGGTTCGGGTCCCCGGAGACTCCGGCATAGTTCACCAGATCGCCGCGCGTCAGGCGCATGGTTCGAGCGGGAAGCTCGTCACCGACGGCGATATCGTCGAATCTGGTTGCGGTGCGCGGAATACGCGTGCGTGAGATCTGGGACAGGCGTGGAGCGGTTTCCAGATTCGGATTCGCTACCGATCGTCCGTCGGCTGCCGCAACCACAGTCCGGGAGGTCACCTCGAGTCCGCTCTTGATGACGCGCTCGATCGTGTCGCTGATGTCGGCGCTGACGTCCTCGCTGGTGATGCCGACGACGGTGGTGTGCATGATGTGCACGATGTCACCGGTCTGGTCGGTGAAGGTATTGGTGATGGTGAGCAGGTCCTTGCCGGCGATGCGGCGCACCGAGGCGAGTTCGACATCGCTGATCAACTGGTCGCCGGTGAGTATCGGCTTGTACATTTCGAAAACCTGATCGGTCTGCACGAACGTGTCGTAGCCGGCCATGACGGTCTCGAGGAGCCTGCGGTTGGCCAACATCGCGGCGATGGAGATGAACGTGGTCGGTGCGATCAGACCGGCGTATCCGAGCTCACCGGCAGCGTCCTCACTCCAGTGCGCCGGGTGGAAATCCTGCACTGCTCGCGCGTACTCGCGGATCTTCTCGCGCCCCACCACGTAAGAGTCATCCGCGCGATAGCGATGCCCCACCAGCCCAGCCACATCGGACGCTGCTTCCACCAAGCCCCTCCTCCATCCGGATTTCGACGGCACTCGTAACCGGTATCGGAAGAACCGAATTCACGAGTGAAACCTAACCTTCGCACACGCCATAGCCCTCATGCCGAGGAAGCAAACGTTCGTTCACGAGACACATGCGGCCGCAACAGGTTTCCGCAGGCCAGAATTGTAATGTCGAGCAGGGAGGCGCTCGGTGGGTGCTACGCCAACCAGTCGTCAAGTGACGGAAGTTCGGTAGCGACCTTGCCGGTGAATGCGGGCGGACGCTTCTGCAGGAAGGACATAATGCCTTCGCGCAGGTCGGCGCTGGAGAAGGCGTAGGAGATGAGGCGGGCGTCGAGGGTGAAGACGTCTTCGGGGGTTTTGTCACCGGACATGGCGACCAGACCGCGCCGGATGGCGGCGATCGAAACGGGTGCCACCTGGGTGGCGAGTTCGGTGGCCAGGGCGTGCGCGGCGGGAAGTAGGTCTTCGGGGGCGTGCAGACTGGTGACCAGACCCGCGGCCAGCGCCTCATCGGCGCCGAACACGCGGCCGGTGATCATCCATTCCTTGGCCTTCGCCAGGCCGACAATGCGGGGGAGGAACCACAGCGAGCCGCCCTCCGGAAAGAGGCCGCGGCGGGCGAAGACGAAGCCGAAGCGGGAATCCGTTGCGGCGAGTCGGAAATCGGCGGCCAACGTCATGGACAGACCGACGCCGACGGCGGCACCCTGCATGGCGACGATCACCGGTTTATCGAGGTCGGTCATCGGCCGGACCACGCGGGTGGACCACTCGACCCAGCCGGGTGCGGTGACATCCTCATCGGAGCCGCCCGCCGTGAGATCCATGCCGACGCAGAAATCCTTTCCCGCCGCGGCGAATACAACGGCGCGCACGTCATCGTCGCGATCGGCGGCGGTGAAGGCGGCGCCCAGTTCATCGGCCATTTCGGTGGTGAAGCCATTGCGGGCGTCGGGTCGGTTGAGGGTGATGGTGGCGACCGCGTCCGTCACGCGGTAGGTGATGGTGTTGTAGGACAATTCGACTCCCTTAGGTTGGCACGGCGGATCAGTGCTTGCCGGATGCGGCCGAGACGAGCAGTTCGACCATGGCAGTGGCCTTTTCCGACCGCGGTGGATCGCCGGTAATGACATCGCTCCAGACGAAGGCCTCGCCGAGGCGCACGATCGCGTAGGCGAGATCGCGGATTTCGATGCGCGGGTCGAGATCGGGCAGCCCGGCCAAACGTGCCGCGACCCAGTCGATCATGCGGCCCTGGACGACGCTATAGCCGGAGGTCAGCACGCGCAGGCCGTACTCCGGGTCGTCGGCGACGAATCGGGACAGCGGTTCGAAGGTGCGCACGGTATCGGCGAGCTTGCCGAAATTGCGGACGAAACGTTCGGCGGGTGCACCGTATCCGCGCGCCTCGACCCGGGTGATCGCCTCCTCGATGATCCGCCACACCACCTCGCCGATCACCACTTCCCGACTGCCCCACCAGCGATACAGCGTGGCACGGCCGATACTGAGTTCGCGGGCGAGCTGGCGCATATCGATGCGGCGGCCGTCGAGGAACCAGCGGTGCGCGAGGTCGATCACGTCCTCGCGCACCGGCTTCGGCGCGAGCGCCACCGCCGAGTCCGCGCCGTCGGACATGGCTATGGCCTCGTCAGCGCGGCGTAGCGGGCCAGATGTTGGTCACTGGAACCGAATTCGTGCTCGATAGCGGTCAGCCGCTTGAAGTAGTGGCCGATCGCCAGTTCTTCGGTCATCCCCATCGCGCCGTGCAATTGCACCGCGTTCTGGCCGATGAAGCGCGCGGCCCGGCCGATGGTGACCTTCGCGGCCGAGACCGCACGCGCCCGGTCCGCCGCGGCCGCGCCCAGCGAATAGATGGCCAGGTACACCGCGGCGATGGCCTGCTCGAGTTCGATGTACATATCGACCATGCGGTGCTGGAGCACCTGGAAGCTGCCGATCGGCTGGCCGAATTGCTGCCGCTGTTTGGTGTATTCGACGGTGTCCGCCAGTACTTTCCGCATGCAGCCGACGGCCTCGGAGGCGATCGCCGCGATCGCCTCGTCCACGGTGACATCGATTGCGTCCCACGCCGCGCCCTCGGCGCCCAGCAGCGCGACGGCGGGCAATCGGAGGCCGGTGCAGGTGATGTCGGATCCGACCCGGTCATCGATCGTCCGGTAGGAATGCACTTGCACACCGGCGGGCGGATTCGTCGCGTCGAATTCGGTGAGGAACAGCGATATGCCGTCCTTATCGCGCCGAGCACGGGCGGTGCGCGCGGTAATGAGGAGATGGGTCGCCAGCGGCGCACTGGTCACCACGGTCTTGACGCCGTCGATCAGCCACGAATCACCATCGCGGCGCGCGGTGGTCGAAACGTCGTGCAGCGTCTGCCCCGAGGTCGGCTCCAGTGCGGCGAAGGCGGTCCGTGCGGCACCGGAAACGATCCGTCGCAGTACCGAATCGGCGAGTTCACCGCCGCAGCGGTTCAGCAGCCCCGCGCCGACGACCACGGTGTCGACATAGGGCTCGACGACCAGCGCGCGGCCGAGTTCCTCGGTGATGATCATCAGCTCGACCGGACCGCCGCCCATACCGTCGACCCGCTCGGGCAGCGTGGCCCCGAGAATGCCCAGCTCCTCGGCGAATCCGCGCCAGACCCCCGGCTGCCAGCCGATATCGGATTTCGCCGCACTGCGACTCTTCGCCAATTCGTAACGGGCACCGAGGAATCCGGCCACCGCAGCGCGGAGTAGTTCCTGCTCATCGGTGAAGGTGAAGTCCATCAGAGCCCCAATGCTGCCTTGGCGAGGATATTTCGCTGAATTTCATTGCTGCCCGCGTAGATCGAGCCGGCGCGGTCGTTGAAGTAGCGCAGCGGTGCGACCGCCTGCCAGTCCTCGCCGCTGCGATAGCCGTCCGCGGGCGGGGTGAATTCGGCGATCGGCCCGCCGGGTTCAGTGGCATGCGGCTGATAGACCCGGCCGCCCGGCCCGGCCGCCTCCAGCGCCAATTCGGTGAGCTGCTGACTCAACTCGGTGGCCAGAATTTTCAGCATTGATGCGGCCGGGCCCGGATTCTTGCCATGAGCCATTGCCGAAAGCGTTCGGTACTCCAGGATTTCGAGCACTTCGGTGCGAATTCGGGCCTGCGCCAACTTCGCCGCGAACGCCGCGTCATCGATCAGCGGATTGCCGTCGGGTCCGGTCTGCCCGGCCGCCGCGGTCGCCACCTCCTGGGCCATGACCTGCAGTATCGGCGAGGCCGCGCCGCCGCGCTCGTGGACCAGCAGATATTTCGCGACGGTCCAACCGTCATCGATGCGACCGAGCACATTGCTCTTGGGCACCCGGACGTTATCGAAGAAGATCTGATTCTGCACCTGTTCACCGGAGGTCATCACCAGTGGGCGAATCTCGATGCCGGGCGTGGTCATATCGATCAGCAGGAAGGTGATGCCCTGCTGCTTCTTGCCCTCGCGCGAGGTCCGCACCAGGCAGAAGATCCAATTCGCCGCTGTCGCATGCGTGGTCCAGATCTTGCTGCCGGTGCACACGAAATCCGCGCCGTCATCGACGGCCGCCATGGTCAGCGAGGCCAGGTCCGAACCCGCCTCCGGCTCCGAATACCCTTGGCAGAAGAAGATTTCCCCGGTCAGGATGCGCGGTAGATAGAAATCCTGTTGCGCCGGCGTGCCGAAGGCGATGATCGCGGGCGCGACCATTCTGATCCCCATCGGCGACAGGGTCGGCGCACCGGCAAGTGTCGATTCGCGGTTGAAAATGTAGTGCTGGGTGAGGCTCCAATCGCAGCCGCCGTGTTGTACCGGCCAGGCGGGTGCGGCCCAGCCGCGCTCGTGCAGGATGTGCTGCCACCGCATGCTGGCCTCATGGTCCGGATACACACTCGTCGCCAAGCGCCCGGCCCGCCGTAGTTCCGGCGTCAGCTTCTCGCCGAGAAAGGCGCGAACCTCGTCACGGAAGGCCAGATCGGCCGCTGACCAGTCGTAATCCATCTGCCCTCCCGGAGGGATATGCGTCTTCGCATCCGTGTGGCCATATGCCCCACGAGACACAATTTACGACTGTCTCATGTCGAAATCAAACTGAAGTCACCCGACAGCACTTGATACCCGAGCTACTTCGAACAAGCCACACAACTCCCGATGGCGGCGCTAGCAGTCTTCGAAGAAGGCCTTGAGGTAACCGGCGGATTGGTAGACGTAGTCGTAGGCCCAGCGCCGAATCGAGATATGCGGTTCCGGGTCGACCATGAGAAGCTCACCGTCCCAGCACTTTCCGAGGATGTAGCGGGCCCGCGAAATATGCGGGGTGAAGGTGATGACGATGACGCGGTGCCAGTTTTCGGCGGCAGCGAGTCCGGCCAGCTCGCGACCTTCGCCGCGGGTGGTGCGCGGCGAAGGATCGAAGCAGGTGACCTGGAAGCTGTAGCGGCTGTGGCAGATTCGATTCATCAGTGCGCTGTCCTCATACGGATCGGAGAACAGCACCCTGGGTGCATAACCCGCGCTGGCCAGCCGCAGCCCCAGCTTTTCACGCCCGTCGTGTGCGCCGCCGAGCACCAGGATCGCATCGGCCCGCGCGGGCGCGTCGACCCGAGGCCGGACGTACACCGGCCACAGACCCGCGATCAGGACCACCAGCGCAACGCCGAGCACCAACCAGACGTTGCGTGCCCGGTTCTTGTGGCGGCCTCGCACAAGATCGATGGTAACTGGCGCTTCGCCAGCGCAGTTCGCGCAGTTCAGCAGGCCATCGACAATTCTTGTCGCCACCTGTACATCTGCTGTTGCCGAGACCCTTGCCTCACTGACCAGCGGCGGCCATCGTCGGGTCCTATCAATCGATCATGCGATGCACAGTCTTCGGAACCGGGTACCTCGGGGCCACGCACGCTGCGTGCATGGCCGAACTCGGGCACGACGTGATCGGCGTGGATATAGATCCGGGCAAGGTCGCGAAGCTGTCCGATGGCGTGGTGCCGTTCTATGAACCCGGGCTCGAGGAGGTGCTGCGGCGCAACCTCGATGCGGGTCGGCTGCGGTTCACCACCTCGTACGCGGAGGCGGCGGCCCACGCGCAGGTGCATTTCCTCGGGGTCGGGACGCCGCAGAAGAAGGGCGAGTACGCCGCGGACCTGAAATATGTGCATGCCGTGGTCGATACGCTCGCGCCGCTGCTGGAGCGGCCGTCGGTGATCGTCGGGAAGTCGACGGTGCCGGTCGGAACCGCGGCCGCATTGGGCGCGCGGGCACGAGCGCTCACCGACGCCGAGGTCGAGGTGGCGTGGAATCCGGAGTTCCTGCGTGAGGGTTTCGCGGTGAAGGACACACTGCGCCCGGATCGACTGGTGCTCGGGGTGGACGGCGAGCGCGACGCCGCGGCCTGGGTCGAGGAGCTTGTGCGGGATATCTACGCCGACCTGATCGCGGCCGAGGTGCCGTTCCTGCTGACCGATCTGGCCACCGCCGAATTGGTCAAGGTCTCTGCGAATGCCTTTCTCGCGACCAAGATCTCATTCATCAACGCGGTATCGGAGGTCTGCGAGGCGACCGGTGCGGATGTGACGATGCTGGCCGACGCACTCGGCTACGACGCGCGCATCGGCCGCCGATTCCTCAATGCCGGACTGGGTTTCGGCGGTGGCTGCCTACCCAAGGACATTCGCGCGTTCATGGCGCGCTCCGGTGAACTCGGCGCCGATCACGCGGTGGCATTCCTGCGCGAGGTCGACAACATCAATATGCGCCGCCGCACCAAAATGGTCGATATGGCCGCCCGGGCCTGCGGCGGATCGCTGCTCGGCGCCAATGTCGCGGTGCTCGGCGCGGCGTTCAAACCCGAATCCGATGATGTCCGTGACTCGCCCGCGCTGAATGTGGCCGGAATGATCCAGCTGCACGGCGCAGTGGTGACGGTGTACGACCCAAAGGCCGCGGAGAATTCGCGACGGGTCTTTCCCACTTTGAACTACGCAACATCGGTGACGGAAGCCTGCGATCGCGCGGATGTGGTGCTGGTGCTGACCGAGTGGGACGAGTTCGTCACATTGCGTCCGCAAGACCTCGATCCGGTGGTCCGGAAGCGGTCGATCATCGATGGCCGCAACTGTCTCAATCGTGCCACCTGGAGAGCCGCGGGATGGGTGTACGCCGGACTCGGCACACCGTAGAGTTGCGTGCGACGCGGGGGCGATGCCGGGGCGACCAGGTCCTGCCTTCGGCACTGTCGGACGTCGGCGGTATGGTCCCGAGGGCGGGCCAATCCACCGGCGAGCGGCGCAGGCTCGCATGTCGTGATGTGTGAAACGGGATGGGCAGCTGATGAGTTCGGTTCTGGGTGTTTCGGTGGGGGCCGGTGCCGTTCGTATGGCACGACCACACGCCGGGAACCCCCACGGCCCGGTCGCGCCGCATTCCTTCGATCTGCAGACCATTCCGGTTGTCGAACATCAGGTGGAGGAGCTGGCGGCCGAGGCGATCGGTGTCACGCTGGAGTCCATGCCCGGCATCGCGGCCACCGCGATCGCCTACCGCAGTGAGCAGCATGCCAGGGCGCTGCGGGCGGCCATGGCGCGTCAGCAGCTCACCAATTACGAACTGGTGCCCGAAATCGTGGCGGCGCTCGAATTCGCCCAGTCCACCGGGGATATTCGCGGCATCTCCTCACTGGTCGTCTACGACCTCGGCAGCTCCGGACTGACGGTCAGCGTCGTCGACACCCAGACCCGCGAGATCCGCCACAGCGAACGCACCAGCGATATCAGCGGCGACTACCTCGATTCACTGATCCGCGAACAGCAGATCGCCTCCGGCCGGATCGCACATCCGCCGGATTCGGCGGGGCTGGCCGCCCTGGATGCACTGTGCCGCGAGGCCAAGGAACAGCTGTCGACCAATACCGCGGTGGCGCTGCCCAGCGAACAGGGTCTGGTGCTGCTCGCCCAGGAGAATTTCGAAGCCCTCATCATGCTGGCGATCGAATCGTCGGCACGCATGGCGCGCGATGTCATCGTGCGCTCCGACCGTCCGGTGCACGGTGTGCTCGCGATCGGCGGCTGCGCCCGAATTCCGCTGATCGCCAAGGTGCTCGAACGGTGGATGGGCGTACCGGTCATCGTTCCCGACAGCCCGGAGACCGTCGTCACCCGCGGCGCCGCCATGCTGGCCCGGCCGATTCGCACCGTCGTCGCCACCCCGCAACACCACGCGCCGGTCGCGGCTCGGCTGCTCGATGACGACGAACTCGCCCCTGCCTGGCTTGCCGCACAGCCCAAGGGCCGCCGCGGCAAGCGGGAGATCAATGGCGCGGTGCTGACCGTCAGCGCACTGGCCGTCGTCGCCGCCATCGGACTCGGACTCGGCTACGGCCCGCAGGTCCTCGAGCGCGATTCGCAGAGCAGCGACCGCCCCACCTCGGTCGCCCCGACCAGCGCGCCGCGCACCACCACCCTCGACCCACAGATCGCCGTCGCCCCGGGCAGCACCACCGAGACCAGCGAGTCGCTCGCCGCACCGCCCCCGCGCCGCACGACGACGACAACGGAGCCACCCCCCACCACTCCCGGCCCGAATACCATTGTCGTGCCAGGTCTTCCACCGATCGTGGTGCCGACCATTCCGCCGGAGGTCTTCCCCTTCCCGCCACCCGGACCACACTGAGCCCGGTACGCCAGGGGGACAATGCCAGGGCCACAGAATGAAGCGCGCCAAGTCAGGCACCCCTGGACAACCGATCACCATGCACTCATGCAGGCAAACGCCCGAGAGCTCCCCTGCACCAGCGCATTCTCGACTGATCGGGTGGCCCTGGTGGCGGTTTACTGGTTGGTCGGCGGGCCAAGTCGGGCGGAGCGCCAAGTCGGGCGGAGCGCCAAGTCGGGCGGAGCGCCAAAGTCGGGCGGAGCGCCAAGTGGGGCGGAGCGTGGAACTACCACAAGAGGTATGGTGCCCGGGGTCGGGCTGAGTCCTGCCTGGTCCGATCGAACTGGAGGCACAGCGCCTTTGATCGCGACACATGTGCCATGGTTACGGCACGTGCGCGATCGCTTGTGCGGTGACCGCGTGTGTGGTCGTCGACCGCGATAGCGGCGGTTACCTGCGGGGACCGGAACTGTCATCGCCCCAGTGGCCTTCGTAGCCGCGGGGGTCGGGGGTGCGATAGCCACGGGGGTCGGTGTCGTAATCGGGTTCGTACGGTTGCGGATCGCTCCGGTAGCTGCGATTGCGTTCGTATGCCCGGGGATTCGGTTGCCCGTCCCGGGAGACCCGCCTGTGCGAGCCGGTACCCGATTCTTCGTCCCGGGAGACCCGCCTGTGCGAGCCGGTACCCGATTCTTCGTCCCGGGAGACCCGCCTGTGCGAGCCGGTGCCAGACTCGTAGTCCCGGGAGACCCGCCTGTGCGAGCCGGTGCCAGACTCATCCCCGGTTTGATCCGAGATCCGCTGGCGTCCGGTATCTCTCGTACCGGTCGCGGCCGCGATGCCGGACGGGTTGGAGGATGCGGACGAACGCGACGAACCTCCGGAGCGCCGGGCCGGGCTGGTCGACTCGGACTTCGCACGCCGAGAGTGGCGGCGGGCAGAGGTCACTGGTTCGGGCTTGCGACCGAACGGACGCGCGAGCATGACCGCGATGGCGGTGGTCAGCGGGACCGACAGGGCCAGCGCGATGCCACCGACCGAGGAGCGAGCGATTTCGATGGCGACCGCATCACCGGTCAGAACGTCGCGGATGGAGCGGCCCGCGACGCTGAACAGCAGCAGCAATGGGAGCGCGCCGCCCGCGTAGGCCAGGACCAGGGTGTAGACGGTACTCGCGATATGGTCGCGGCCGACGCGCATGGCGGCGGTGAAGACCTCGCGGCGCGAGGCGGATTCGTCGATCGCAGCGAGTTCGAAGGCGGCCGACGCCTGGGTGATGGTGACATCATTGAGCACACCGAGCGAGCCGATAATGAAGCCGGCCAGCAGTAGACCGGTAATGCTGACGTGCTGAATGTAGGTGGCGACGTTGGTGTTCTGTTCCTCGGATAGCCCGGTCAGATTCGTGATCTTGATGGCCACCCAGGACAACACCGCCGCCACGATCATCGACGTCAGGGTGCCGAGCAGCGCCGAACTTGTCCGCAGATTCACACCGTGTGCGAGATAGAGCACGGCATACAGGATCAGCGCACCCGCGACCAGCGCGACCGGAATCGCGGGTTTGCCGTCCAGCAGCGCCGGCAGCATGAACAGCACCAGCACCGCAAAGGCGAAGCCCAAACCGAGCAGCGCCCGCAGGCCGCGCCAGCGCGCGACCACGATGACCACGACCACGAAGGCCAGCACGATCAGCATCAGCGGCAGCCCGCGGGAGTAATCCTCGAACGAATACAGCGGCATTCCACTCGGATCGGTCTGGCGGACGATCCGGATGTGGTCACCGGCGTGCAGATCGGGCTGCCCCGGGCCGGGCGCGATTTCGAACAGGGTGCGATTGCCCTTGTGCGGACCCGAATCGATGCTGATCAGACTGCGCTGGCAGGTATAGCCTGCGGCACGCGGCTGTTCGGGTTTATCGATGAACACCTTGCCGATCGAACTGCTGCCGCAAGCACCGACATCCTGCAGGACCACGGTTCCGGCCTCGGTCTGCACCGCGCCGCCACCAGCGTTCTGCATCGGCAGCGGGATATCTATGTGCTGGCTGCTCGGCCACAGCACGATGGCGGCGATGACGACAACGACACCGATCGCGGCAAGCAGCCCGACGACGACGCGGGCGGCAGTCGCTCCGATGGCAATGGGGCCCGAATGGTCGTGGTGATGGTGGTGATGGTCACTCATGACGCCGCCTCGGCGCTCGTCCCCGCAGTGCGCGAGACGCGTGGTGTTGTCGGTCGCTGGCTCACCGGACTCCTACCTTTTCGTCTGTCGTCCCGGTGCGAGCTTAAAGGATTTCATTTTCAAGATCGGTTTCGCGGACCGGACATCGAACGACCTGGCGTCGGTAAACTGCCCACCCGTCACCCAGCCACCACCTCATCGAATCGCTGCGCGATGCGGTATTCGGTGGAGAAAGCGGGAGGGGGCGGCGGAGAGCAGGGGGATGTCTCCGCCGCCCGCAGGTTGGCGCCCAGGGGGGTAGGCAGCCTAACCCGAGGTCAGGTTGTCCAGGGGGGGTAGACAACTTGACCGGGCACTCGAAGTGCCAAGAGACACTGTACACAAAAAGTCTCGTTTAGCGCTAGCTAGTAACTAAAACTCCCAACTATCCGTACGCAGAGTATGTTTTGAACCCCGAAGCGGGGCGATGCGATTGCCCGAAACGCGCTAGAGCGGGACATTTACCGACCGACCGGTCGCCATCCCCTACTGCCGATAGCTCGACAGGAAGTTCCCGAAGCGCTCGATCGCGACCGCGAGATCGCGTGCCCACGGCAGCGTGACGATCCGCAGATGATCATGATGCGGCCAATTGAATCCGGTCCCCTGCACCATCAAGATCTTCTCCTGCAGCAGCAGATCCAGGATCAGCTTCGAATCATCGTGGATCTCATAGACGTTCGGATCCAACTTCGGGAACGCGTAGAGCGCACCCTTCGGCTTCACACACGACACGCCCGGGATGATGTTCAGCCGCTCCCACGCGACATCGCGCTGCTCCAGCAGTCGCCCGCCGGGCAGGATCAGATCCTCGATGCTCTGATGTCCGCCGAGCGCCACCTGAATCGCGTGCTGCGCGGGAACATTCGGGCAAAGCCTGGTCGAGGCGAGCAGATCGATACCCTCGAGGAAACCGGCCGCATGCTCCTTGGGTCCGGTGATCGCCAGCCAGCCGGAGCGGTAGCCCGCAACCCGGTAGGCCTTCGACAGTCCGTTGAAGGTCAGGCAGAGCAGATCGGGCGCGAGCGTCGCCAGCGAAATGTGCTTGGCATCGTCGTAGAGGATCTTGTCGTAGATCTCATCGGCCAGCAGTAGCAATTGATGTTTGCGCGCCAGGTCGACCAGCTGCTGGAGCACCTCGGTGGAGTACACCGCGCCGGTCGGGTTGTTCGGATTGATGACCAGCAGCGCCTTGGTCTTGGCGGTGATCTTCGATTCGATATCGGCGATATCGGGCTGCCAGCCATTGGACTCGTCACACAGGTAATGCACCGGAGTGCCGCCGGCCAGGCTCGTCATGGCGGTCCACAGCGGATAGTCGGGCGCCGGGATCAGCACCTCGTCACCATTGTCGAGCAGCGCCTGCATGGTGATGGTGATCAGCTCGGAGACACCATTGCCCAGGTAGACGTCATCGACATCGAGTTCGGGGAAGCCGGGGACCAGTTCGTAGCGGGTCACGATGGCGCGCCGGGCCGAGAGGATGCCCTTGGATTCCGAATAGCCCTGGGCATACGGCAGCGCGGCGATGATATCGCGCATGATCACATCGGGCGCCTCGAATCCGAACGGGGCCGGATTGCCGATATTGAGCTTGAGGATGCGATGCCCCTCCGCCTCCAGCCGTGCCGCATGCGCGTGTACCGGTCCACGAATTTCGTAGAGGACGTTCTGCAGCTTGGTGGACTGCTCCAGCGTGCGCGGCGGGTGATGCGGGAGATGGCTTGGACTCACCCGTCCTATGGTGCCATCCCGTGCAACCAGTTAATCCACGTCACAGTGGTTGAACCGCCCGGTATGCGCGACACCATGCCCGCCCGGATCCGACGGGGACCGCAGAGCCCGGATCAGGCGGACGAGCTGCCCGGCGGGATGCCTTTGGCCGCAGTGGATCCGCAGAATTCTTCGATCCGTTCATCGAGGTAGCGCGCTTCCACCGCATCGCGGAACGCCGGTCCCGCGATCCGCCGCCGTACGCCGACGAGCCGTTCTTCGAGTTGCGCGATGCGCTTGTCCTCGGCGAGCCCGAGCACCGGAACCAGTGCGGCGGCCGCGCCGTCGAGACTTCCATTGATCAGATGCGCCGCGGCATTGTCCACCCGGGCCAACGCTTCGGCGCCGTATGAGCGCTGCTCCGAGGGGCCGTTCGCATACAGCTCGATGGTCCGCTGGGTCGCGGCCAGTGCGGGTTCGGCCTGGCCGAGGTGGATATAGGTCGCGCCCGCGTAGTAGTGGGCCTTCGCCTCGTTGAAGCCGAAGACACCGCCGACCTCGTCGTGCAGGCTGTCGCTCTCGGACGCCTCGCGGGCGTCATCCGCGGCGCGAATGCAGCGGTCGGCATCGGCATGACTGCCCAATCGAGACCAGATCCTGGCCTCGATATTCAATAGTCGAACCTTGGCCGTGGCCGATTCGGCGAACTCCTGCCCGCTCTGCGCGAGCAGTACGCCGCGCCGCGGCCGGTCGGACCAGTATTCGATGAGCGCGTGCATGCCGCGGGTCCAGGCGCGCAACCCGTTGTGTCCGCACAGTTCCGAGTAGGCCCAGGCCGCTCTGATCTGCTCGCCCGCGGCATCGAAGTACCCGAGGTCGGTACTCGCGTTGGCTAATAGTCCCGACAGTGTGCCCGCCAACAGGTAGAGATGGCTGGTGTCGGCGGGGCGCTGATGTCCTTCCAACAGCCGGTATACCCGGCGTCGGACTCGCAGCATCTCCACCATCATCGGCACCGGTGGGACATGCACGTAATCATTCGCGATGCGCGTGACATCGGCGTCGAGCTGTTCCAAGGTGGTGGCACCCACATTGGTACTCTCTGCCTTCCCGGCGTGCTCGCTCGCCTCGTGGGCAGCCGCCATGATCAGATCCCTCTCTGAAATCGCTGCTAACGCATCACCTCTCACCGCACCGGCGTCTATGAGAGCTAAAAGGTCCGCGTCACTGGAATAGCTGGCGCGGGCCGATGCGTCGGCCCGCCTGTCGAATCCGGGCTCGGCCGGTCGATCGACTACCGGCTGATCGATCATGGCCGCGAACCGTGCCCGCACAACATCGTCGGACCTGGCCAGCGAGGTATCGAGGGCGGCTTGATTGATCGGGCGTGGATGGACCCGCGCGCCACCGGCCTCCCACTTCGATACCAGGCGCTCGTGCACTCCCAGGTGTGCCGCGAACTCTCGGATACTCATCCGCCTGGCATCGCGAAGCGCACGGGCCTCTCTACCTGACCAGTGCCGGACCACGGTGTCATCCCTTCCGAACGAACTCCTTCCCAGGGTACGAGCGGTTTGTGAGTGCGGCCACATCCAAAAGCATTCCGCTATCAGGGGCAGCGGAATGGCAGTGGAAGGCGGGCAGGTGGACATAGCCGAATCGTCGTCTCGCGCAGGACCCTTGAACGGAGGAGGCAAGGAGTGGTTGTGAATGCGGACAAACTCAGGACGGTCGACGATTGGGCGGCCTTCTACCGGCACGAATTCGAACTACCGGTAACCGAACGTGGCGGATTCGTGATGCTGCCCATCACCGGCCGGGTCTGCGTTGTCCACCTGCCAACGGTTCGGGCCGAAAAGGTCAGGGCCGCACTGGAACAGCAGGGGACGAGGGGCCCCATGCTGGCCAGGCAGATCCGCTGGAGCTTCCTTGCCGAGCCGGACAGTCGGCCGGGCGCGCAGGTATTGGAGGTGCTGAACCGTCTCGATATAGGCATACCCGCCATCGGCAGTGCCGTGATGTTGCCGACCGGGCTCGGCCGGTGGACCCGGGAAGGGTGCTTCTGGGTCAACCCACCGAGTCGCGGCGACACGCTCCCACCGCTATCCGTCATCATCACGACGGCCCTCGCGGTGGGGGCGGGCGGCGGGGACTGAATGCGTCGTCGGTCCCCGCCGCTCGGCGCCGGACCTGCCGAGTCCGCCCCTCAACTGGCAGTCGACAGGGGCGGACTCGGTCGGTCGTTCTTGGTCGGTTCACGCGATCTACCGTGGACCGATGGGCAGCGAAAGGGCAGCGGATCTGCGTGGGATCTATCAGGTCGACGCCCGCCACATCGTGCACGGCCCCGCCTTATCCGGTCTCGATGTGATCCGGTGCTTCGGCTTCGATGTGCTGGAGCCGAGACCCGTACGCAGGCGCAAGATTCCAGGCGGCACGGTGAAAATCGTCTTCGCGATGGCGGGTACGTTCGCGGGGCGGACCATGGATCCGGCCGCACTGGTGATCGGGTTGCACGATCGGGCGGGCACAGCCGAGCATTTCGGGCGGATGCGCAGTGTGCAGGTGCAATTGGAGCCATTGGCGGCGCGGCGGCTACTTGGGGTGCCGCTCGATGAAATACGCAATACCGCAGTGGATTTGGGCGAGCTCTTCGGCGACTCGGCGCGGCGGTTCACCGAACGGCTGGCGGAGACGGCAAGCTGGTCACGGCGATTCGAGCTGGTCGGCGACTATCTTCGGAACCGATCGGCGCAAGCGGAGACCGACTCGGCGATCGTGTCGGCCGTTCGCCAACTGCAGATATCAGGGGGCACAACGCCGCTCACCGACCTAGCCGCGGAATCCGGCTGGAGTCGAAGGCATTTCCGCAGACGGTTCACCGAACAGGTCGGTCTTTCGCCGAAGACCTATGGATCGCTGATGCGTTTCTCGGGCGTGTTTGCCGCCCTGACGGCTTCTTCCGCGGCCGAAATAGGTGCTCTGGCCGCCGATTTCGGATACTACGACCAATCCCATCTGTGCCGTGACTTCCAGCGCTTCGCCGGAACAACACCCGGACACCTACTCGGCCTTGCTAATTCGTCCAGCACCAGTTCATGAGGCGATAGCGGCCCGGACTTCTGCCGCTCACCCGATGGCGACTGGACCGACGCATCCCGCGGCTTGTCCAAAGTTGCCTCCCCGCAGGACCGATCCTCTCGGACAGCACTGCTGAGGCAGCCCGACGCGTGAGTCATTCGAATGGCACCTTCGCCCATGGCCGTTTTATCCAATACCGTGCTGCGCTGACTCCGTAGCCTTCCGAACATGTCCGGGACCCCGATAACCGTGCGTATCGCCGCCCTCGGGATCGGCATCCACGCGATCGATCACATCATCGTGCTGTTGTGGCCGCCGTTCGGTTGGCATGTCGGCACGGTGTTCCACCTGATCAGCGGACCGGTCTATGCGGCGCTCATACTGCCGGTGGTGCGCGGGCGGAACTGGGCGCGCATCACGATCTCGTTCCTGCTCGGCGGTCAGTTCATCGGCCGGTTCGTGGTCTGGATGTTGTTCTCCTCCAGCGGAGCCCACACGGCACTGCTGGCGGGCTGGACGCTGTCGGTGATCGTGCTGGCGCTGCTGTGGATTCCGGCCGCAACGCGCCGCCACTTCCGACCCACGGGAACCTGGTACTAGGTGGGCAGCGGGAAGTTGAGGTAGGACCTGGAGGGGGTCGGGCCGCGTTGCCCCTGGTACTTCGAGCCCGCGGTGGCGCTGCCGTACGGGTGCTCGGCCGGGCTGGTCAGGCGCAGCAGGCACAGCTGGCCGATCTTCATACCGGGCCACAGGGTGATCGGCAGGTTCGCCACGTTCGACAGTTCCAGCGTGATGTGACCGCTGAAGCCCGGGTCGATGAACCCCGCCGTCGAGTGGGTGAGCAGACCGAGCCGCCCGAGGCTCGACTTGCCCTCCAGCCGACCGGCCAGATCATTCGGCAGCGTGCACACCTCGAGCGTGGAACCGAGCACGAATTCGCCCGGATGCAGCACAAACGGCTCACCATCGTCGGGCTCGACCAGGCTGGTCAGCTCGTCCTGGCGTCGCGCGGGATCGATATGGGTGTAGCGGGTGTTGTCGAATACCCGGAAGAATCGGTCCAGGCGCACATCGATACTCGACGGCTGGATCAGATTTTCCAGCAGCGGCTCGACGCCGAGACGCCCAGCGGCGATCTCCGCACGGATGTCACGATCGGAAAGCAGCACGCCGACGAGCGTAGCGCCTGCTCGAAGACGCTCCGCAGCCACCGCAGGGTGAGCAGCCGCGCAGACCACTACTCGTCTAGCCGCCCTCGCTCGGTGCACCACCGCCTCGGTCGCCCGGCTGGCCGGGGTGTAGCGCCTGCTGGCGCACCTCGATCAGCAGGGCCACCGCCTCGAGCCAGCGGGCGAAGAGGTCGTCGCGGGCGATGTCGGGGTCGGGGCCGGTGTGGGCAGCAGACATCCACTCCCGCACCAGCCGGGTGGGCTGGTCGCCGATCAGCGGCTCCGGGAGCTGCAACGCGCCGTCGAGACCGAGCGAGCGGACGCAACCAGCTAGGAACCGCACGGGATGCGGGCCGACGCCGAGGTCCTGGACCGCCAGTGATGCGGCGATGGCGGCCTCGGCGAAGAGGATTCGGCGAGCCGGTCCCGGTTCGGGCATGCCCGCCACGAGCGCGGCGGGCACGTCGAGGCCGCGCAGCTCGTCGTTCGAGCGGCCCGTGCGCCAGCTCATTTCGGCACCTGGACTTCATAGGGATTGGGCAGGCCGCCGTCGGGAGAGCCGTCTGCCGAGGTGAGCGCGCCCAACTGCCCATCGACGAACTGTTGGGTCGTAACCCACTGGGTGTAGCCCCATGGGTTGTAGATCTCCAGTTTGTCGTCGTGGGCGCCGACGATCACCATCTGGTGGTTTACCCTCTGGGAGTACATCTCCGGCCTGTGGTGTGGAATCGACCGGTCCACGACTTGTTCTTGACCGTATACGTCGACCGGCACCGGCTTGCCCGCGCTCGCCGCGGCCTGGATGCCGGGCAGGGCGGCTTGACGCGCCGCCGGGTCGTCCAGCGACTGGATCTGGTAGGTGCTGCCAGTGGCAGGGGAGAGCAGAGAGCCGTCGAGCGCCGCTTGGCCCTTGGCGGCGATGCCGTTCGTCGTGTTCGGGTGGGCCACACCGTCGGCGGTCTGCCCGACGTCGTAGTTGTGGAGGTAGAGGTTCTGCAACCGGTTGTGCACCGCGCCGAGGCTGTCGTTGCCGACAGCGTCGCCAGCGACCGCGGCGGGTCCCTGACCGGTTGTAACTCCCAGCATTTGCACGGGATCGGCGCTCAGTTTCGCCACCACGGTCGACGCGGCGACGCAATCGTTGTAGTTGCCCTGACCGTAGAGGTAGAAACGGACGTTCGCGCCGGGTTCCTCCGGTGCCAACTCGACGCCGTCATAGCTCAACACCTTTTGGTTCATCGATCCCGGAGTGGTGTTGTTATTGTGGACCTCGGGGTTGAGATGTTTGGTCAACCAGGGGAGGTCGTTCCCGAACGGGTGGATGACCTGGTCGAATGCGGCGAGCTGGCTGATGTTGTAGCCCGCGCCCAATGCTTTCCAGAGATAGGCGGCCTCCTGCGGCGACTGCGCGTCGGCCACGAGTTTCTCGAATGCCGCACGGTCGGCGGGCGACATGGTGGCGAGTTGCTGGGAGGCTCTTGCCATCGCGGTCGGACTGAGAATGCCGGGGTCGGTGCCGGTCGCGGCACCATCTCCGGTGTAGGCCAGGCTGACTGCGCTGAGCGGGTCGACCCCCGGGGCGGTGATCTGGCGTGCCCGTGCCGCCAGGGCGGACTGCTTCAGCGCTTTGATCGCGTCGTCTGCGGCGTCGTGGGCCAGGTTTGCGGCGGTGAGCATGTCGCGACAGCCTGATTTCGCCTGTCCCAGAGCCTGCATCAAGCCCTGAGGCCGCAATGGCCCGAAGCGGGGGTTGGCCGGGGGCAGCGACTTCACCAGGTCGTTGGCTTCATTCAACTGCTTGCGGCCGTCCCCGTCGCGCTTCTGGGCCTCGCGCAGTTTGCCTGCCCACGTGGTCAGCGCCTTGTGGCCGCCCGCAAACCCGCTGATGATGCTCATGCCTTGAAAGGCCACTGAGCCGAGCGCTTGCCCGGCGGTTTCGGCCGCCGCGCCCCGCCACGCCGTGGGCAACGCCGACGAGACCACATGCATCAGGTCCATCCCGGCGCTACGGGTGGTGTCCTCGGCCGTCTTGTAGGTTGCCGCCTGATTGTCGATCGTGCCAGGGCTGCCCTCCGGCGCCGGAACCAGCAGGGCAGCCTTGATCAGCCCTTTCAGGTGCGACGGTGTGCAGTATGCGCCGGATAGCTGGTCCAGCTGGTCCAGCACCAACTGCAGGGCTGCGGCTCTGTCCGAACTCATAGGTCCGGCCGGTGCCCGAGGCGGCGGGGTCCCGGAGGGGTCGCCGAATTTCCAGAATTGCCGTCACCGTGTCCGGACCCGCCGTTGGTGTTCGACCCGTGGCCGAATCCGCTCGCGTCGCGGGTGATGGCTGCTCCGCCGCTGTGGTCGGCGTGCTGGTAATCGGTGCTCGACGCAGGGAGCAACCCCACCAGCTCTCCCAACGCCCGCATGGCGTACACGGCCTCGTCGGCCCAGGCCTGGTGGAATTCCACCCACGCCGGCCCGACGGTACCGAAGTCGCCCTGGGGGTGGCCGGGCGTCTTCGGATTCGCCGCCACCACGGTGGACATGTGATCGCAAGCGCTGGCCACGCCCGAGACGGTGGCCGGGAATGTGCTCGGGTCGAAGTACAACGTGGGTGTGCCGTTGCCCGCACCGTCGGGCGGAATTTGTTCGGGCGGCATACTCACTCCTGGCACAGCACGGTGGACATGACGGTAATTAAGCACAGAGATACGCCCCGCGCTTGCCGAGCCTTGCCGATGCTGGGAGTTTGCCGCTGATCTGAAAGCTCTTTGGGTCAGATTGAACCATCCTGGTGGGGCGAAGCGTCCGGTTCGGCGATCGCGTGCCGGGTGCCCGATTCCAAGATCGGCCAGCAAGATATCGAGAAGGCCGCCTCCCAGCTCGGGCATGCCTCGAGAGAAACCATCCGCCGTCACTACGTGGTCCCCGCCCAGCAGGGGCCGGACACCCGCGGGTATCTGGAGTACGTCGCGGTGTCAGATCTAAAAATAGGGAGTAAATAAGGACCTGGCCCGTTCAGGGCCTGGTGCCAGGGCCGACACCCGAGGACTTGCACCGCATAGCGCCTGGTCTGGTAGGCTCGCGATCGCGTTCACACGCACGCCGATGTAGTTCAATGGCAGAACTTCTGCTTCCCAAGCAGACAGCGCGGGTTCGATTCCCGTCATCGGCTCAAACCAGATATTCAGCCCTGACCAGGGCATTCACTCTGATCACCTCGGTAGCCAGAAGGGTAACTGCACCCTCTGTGCCTCGATGGTGCCCTGGCGCAAATCCGCTGACACCAGGCACTTTTGGTGCTGCTGACGAGTTACCCGTAAGCGCCGCAAGCGTTCTCGCGACACCGCATAGGTTGGCGATGACCACCATCGACTCCCCAGCCCGCTCCGAGTCGACCGAGTTAACCGGCCGACGAGACCTGGCGTTCATTCCCGCGCAGCGCCGTCCGGCAGACGATCTCGATCGGCACCACGCTCACGGGCAAGCTCGACCACCGTGCCAGTGCCGCCCGCTCCACTGCCTACCACGGCCGCCGACAACGCCTGCTCGTCTACTCGATCAGATAGGCCACTGTCGGATGGGTGGCGCTCATTCCGGGCCGACGATCATCGGCTTCCCAGCAGTGCTGGTCTTCCGCGCGTCCTCGGCGAATTCCCGGCTGCGCCTACAGATTCGGCCATTCGGGGTGGCCCGAGTAAGCCGTATCCGAATCGCCGAAATCTGTGCTGGGCATTCGCAGGGGTTCCGGTCCAGTACTGGGGTGTGAGCGGGGGATGGCTCGCTGGAGGGATGTGGGCGGGCGGGCGGCGCGGTGAGGATCGCGTCATGGTTTTCCGCACTGTGCTCTGCGCTGCCCTGGCGGCCGCGCTGATACCGGCCGCTTTGGTCGGCTGTACCTCCGCATCGAGTCGGACATCGAGCCTGGACTGGCGGCCCTGTCAGGAGAATGCCGAATTCGCCTGTGCGACAGTCACTGTGCCGATCGATTGGGGCAGCGCGGATGGCGCGACGATCGATATCGCCGTGGTACGGGACAAGGCCGATGATCCGGGGCGGAAGCTGGGGACGCTGGTTTCGCTGCCCGGCGGGCCCGGGGGCTCCGGTGTGGACGACATCTTGAAGGGCGGGAAGTTTTCGCCCGAACTGCGGGCACGATTCGACATCATCAGCCTCGATCCGCGTGGGGTGAAGCGCAGCCATCCGCTGCGCTGTGATGCCGGGCTTGTTGGGCATCGGCCGAATATGGTGCCGGATCTCGGCGGTCGGATCGACGAAGTTCGTTCCTATGCAAGGGATCTCGCGGCGAGCTGTCGGGAACATACCGGGCCGCTGGTCGATCATCTCGATGCCGTCAGCGTCGCGCGTGACGTGGAGGCACTGCGGGTCGCGCTCGGGGTGGATCAGCTGAGCCTCTACGGCCGGTCGTACGGGACCATGGCCGCGCAGGCGTACGCGGAATTATTCCCGCGGCGGCTGCGGGCGTCGCTGCTGGACAGCGTGGATGACCACAGCCTCGACGGACGCGGTTTCTTCGCATCCTCAGCGCGTGCGGGCCAGGACACCTTCGAGGAATACGCGGCGTGGTGCGAACGCGACGTGACGTGCGCGCTGCACGGCACGGACGTGCACCGAGTCTACGGTGAGCTCTTCGCCAGGGCAGGGCGTGGGGAACTGCGCGACCTCGCCAAGCCGGAGCGGGTGCTCGACCCGATGGATCTGAGCACCAAAGTGACACAACGGCTATTCAGCCCTGATTGGGCCGGTCTGACCGCCGATCTACAGGCCCTCACTGCCCAGCCACCAGCCTCGCCCCAGCCTGCCGCACCCCAGCGATCGGGCGAGCCGACACCAGCCCCGGAGACAATCGTCTGTACGGACTGGAAGTTCGACATCGCCGATCAGGATGACTGGACCCAGCAGTGGCATGAGCAGAACAGCAACGCCCCCACGCTGCGCGCCCATTTCGCCTGGGCCGCAGGCGCTCTCTGCTCCGGCTGGCCGACCCCGCCGCAGAACCTCCCACACCGCCCGCGCACCGAGGGCACCCCGCCGATCCTCATCCTCAACGGTCGGCACGACCCCGCCACCCCACTCGAATGGGCAACCCGGGTAGCCGCCCAAACCCCCGACACCACCCTGCTCACCTACGACGGCTGGGGCCATGGCATCTACAGCCGCACCCCCTGCACCACCTCCGCCGCCGACCGCTACCTCATCGATCTCACCGTCCCAGCCCCCTCGACGCACTGCCCAGCCGCTTGACCAGGGCCGCCAACGATGTCGGTGCGCATCGCTACAGTCACGGAGTGACCGGCGCGCGATACTCCTTCACGGCGGAGGTATGGGAACACCATGGCCAGGGCGCATGGCATTTCATCGATGTACCCGAGGCGATCGCGGATGAGATCGAGGAAAAGTACGCACCTCGTGCCACCGGTTTCGGCTCGGTGAAAGTCGAGGTGACCATCGGCACCAGCCGCTGGTCCACCTCACTGTTCCCCGATAAATCCCGAGCCACCTACGTACTCCCCCTCAAAAAGGCGATCCGAATTGCCGAGGCCCTGACCGCAGGCTCGCCAGCACACATCGACCTGACCATCGTCGCCTGACCGTCGAGAGGACCGCCCGTGCACTCGAAATCCGGACAGGCCGAACAGATTCCGCGTATCTCCGTCCGACTGGTCCTACTCGACGAACGAGACCGCCTACTGCTGTTGTCCAGCACCGACGAATCCGACGGCCACACCTTCTGGTTCACGGTCGGCGGCGCTCGCGAGCCGGGCGAGACACTGGCGCAGACAGCGGCCCGCGAAGCGCGCGAGGAGACCGGTCTAGCCGAATTCCAACTCGGCCCCGAGGTGTGGCGCCGTCACCTGACCGTCGCGCGCAACGGCGTCGACTACGACTGGCAGGAGCACTACTTTCTCGCCCGCGTCATCGGTTTCGACATCGACACAACGGGTTTCACTGCGCAGGAGCGCGGCTCGATCACCGGCCACCACTGGTGGACCTCGGCCGAGCTGAACACGACCGATGACCGGCTGGTACCCGGCGACCTGCACTCACTACTGGCAGATCTGCTGGTCGCCGGGCCACCGCGGGAGCCCGTCACACTGACGGACTGACACGACCGCGCAGTGATCAGCTCAACTCCCGCGGCATTCGGTGAAGATCTTGGAATTGGCCTCGCGGGCCTTATCGGCATCCGACTGGCTCATGCCGAAGTTATTGGGGTCGGCGGCCTTGGCATCGTATTCGTCACTGATCATCTTGCGCAGGCCCTCTTGCGAAATGCCCTGGTCCACATAGAGCTTCGCGGCGCAATCGGCCAGCGCCTTGTTCTTGAGGCCCTTGTCCTGTAGCGACTTGGCGAGGTCGGCCTGGGTTACCGCGGGCTGGTCCGCGGCCTTGTCGTTACCGCACGCCGCCAATACCGGCAGCGCGACGAACGCTGCGGCGATAAGGAAGGTCCGCACCTGATTCCTCTTCTCAGTTCAGTCTGCACATGTGACGGCCACCGCGTGGCGCCGCAACGATAATGCCGTACGGCGCGTGGCGGTAGCCGAGCGAGCGACTTCCCAGTCCGGAGACACACTCGACAACCGGATCGGCCGAGCAGGGTCAAAGATCCATGGCCGCACGCAACGCAGTATCCAACCGTTCCAGCGCATCCGATTCCATTTCATCGATGGGCTCGGCCAGCCAGCCGCGATAGATGCGGCCGATATTCCCGGCGTGCACCCACCCGTGCCGCTCGACGGGTACGGCCAGGATGTCCTGCGGATCCTCGTCGACGACCTCGGCGGCGATCAGCCACTGTCTCGGTGATTCGTTGATGCCATCGCTGCTGATGAGCACGACGGTGCGGCGCCGCGGCGAACCGTGTGGGTGATAAATCCACAGTTCACCCCTGCGCACGCATCTCCTCCTCGGCGGCGGTCAGCTCCGCCTCGTCCGCCGCGGCCTGAGCCGTCACATCGCGCACCGGACCGACACCGGTCCGTACGGCTTCGCGACGCGCGGCCTTGGATATCCACGCCGAAGGCGACATCCCCGCGCGAGCCGCCGCCTGTTCGGCGAAGGCCCAGGACGCCTCGTCCAGCGAAAGGGTGACCTTACGCGTTGCCATACCATTTATCGTACCCACGTTTCGGCCGGCTGCCAGCGGAAATCCGGTCGGGGTGCTGGCCGGAAATCTCGGTCCGACGACCCGTCACGGCTGTTACCGTCGCAATATGACGACGTTGAACCACCATCGGGTCGGCGCGGGCGAACCACTGGTGCTGGTACACGGGGTCGGCAGCCGGTGGCAGGTGTGGGAGCCGATCATCGACACCCTCGCCAAATCCTTCGATGTCATCGCCGTCGATCTGCCCGGCTTCGGGGGTTCGGCACCGATCGCGCACACCACCGTTGACACTCTCACCGAGGCGCTGCTCGAGTTCCTCACCGAACAGGGCATCGAGCGGCCGCATCTGGCCGGCAATTCGATGGGCGGGCTCATCGCGCTGAACCTCGGCGCGCGTGGGCTGGCCCGCTCGATCACGGCCTACTCCCCGATCGGATTCTGGGACACCCCGGGCCGCGTGTGGTGCCAGCAGTCACTCGGCAAGTCCCGCCAGCTCGCGCGTGCGCTGCGCCCGATCTGGTCGGCCGTCCTGGGCACCGCCGCAGGCCGCACGGCCTTCCTCACCCTGATCTTCGGCAAGCCGTGGGCGATCGATACGCAGGTGGCCATCG
This sequence comes from Nocardia sp. NPDC005998, assembly GCF_040614395.1. Classification (NCBI taxonomy): domain Bacteria; kingdom Bacillati; phylum Actinomycetota; class Actinomycetes; order Mycobacteriales; family Nocardiaceae; genus Nocardia; species Nocardia sp. NPDC005998. The sequence goes on from NZ_JBEXUI010000015.1 coordinate 49,296, forward strand.
ACACCGCGCGCGGCGGCGTCGACGCACCCGGCTTCGAACCCGCCCTCGCCTCCTTCACCGATGCGAAGCTGCACGAAATCGGCGCGCTGACAGATATTCCCGTCACCATCGCCTGGGGCAACCGCGATATCCTGCTCACCTACGCCACCCAGAGCTCGCGCGCACGCACCGTACTCCCGAACGCCCGCCACATCACCCTGCACGGCAGCGGCCACACCCCGTTCTTCGACGATCCGGCCGGATGCGCGAAGGTTCTGCTGGACACGATCAGTCCGCATCCCTGACCGGTCGCGGCTCGGTCAGGGTGGCCGGATCGGCCGTGCCGAGCAGGATGCGCACCGCATTTCGCCAGCGGTGCTGCAGGATTCGGTTGCGGTCGAGGTCACCGGTCAGCAGGACCCGCAGGGCGAGCCCGGTCATGATCTCGATGGTGAATTCGGTAATGGTCGGCACCCGCGGATCGTCGGGAAACTCCTGACGGAAGATGTCGCGAATGCTGTTGTGCATCAGATCGAACAGTCGATGTTCCAGCGGCAGGAATGCCGCCAGCAGTTCGGGATCGGTGCGCGCGGCGACCCACATCTCCAGTGCCGCCCAGAATGTCGGCCCGGTGAACATGCGCATGGTCAGCTCGACGGCCGTTTCGAGCCGGTCCGCTTCGGCCGGGATGCCCTCGAATTCCCGTGTCAGCTGGGCGAATCGGCGCTCGGCAAGATGTTCGACGGCACCGGCGAGCAGATCCGCCCTGGTCGGGAAGTGGTGCTGGAGGGTGCCGCGCGGCACCCCGGCCCGCTTCTGCACTTCGAGCGTGGTGGTGCCCGCGTAACCGACCTCGACCAGACTGTCCACCGCCGCGTCCAGCAGCCGCGTGCGCATGCGCGAGCGGCGCTGCGCCTGCGTCTCCCGAACGCGTTCGAGGCCGTCCGTCGCCCGGCCACCCCCCTGGGTGGAGTCGCCGCGCGGCGCTGAACGCCCACCCGTCTCCCGGCCACCACCCCTCATGGAGTCGCTCCGCGACGCTGAATGCCCACCCGTCACCCGGCCACCACCCCTCATGGAGTCGCTCCGCGACGCTGAATTCGATTGGTCACTGTCCCTGCCACTGGGGTTCGCGCTTCTGCGCGAAGGCCAGCGCACCCTCGGCGGCATCCTTGGAGAACAGTGCGGGCAAGGCGATTTCGCCCTGCTTCGCGAAGCCCTCGGCAACCGACCAATCCGGCGACTCGTCGATAATGCGCTTACTCGCGGCCACCGCAAGCGGCGCGGCCGCAACGATTTCGGCCGCCAGGGCCAACGCACCCGCCAGCGCGCCTCCGGGTTCGGTGATCCGGTTGATCAGGCCGAGCTGGTAGAGCCGTTCGGCGTTGATGCGCCCGCCGGTGAGCGCCAGCTCCGCGGCAATGGGACGCGGCAGCCGCTGGGTCAGCCGCAGCACACCGCCGCCCGCGGCAACCAGGCCGCGCTTCACCTCCGGAATGCCGAACTGGGCGTTGCTCGCGGCGACGATGAGATCACCGGCGAGCGCGAGCTCGAAACCACCGGCGAGCGCAAAGCCCTCGACGGCCGAAATCATCGGCTTGGCAGGTGGTTTCGCCGCGATGCCGAGCGGGCCGCGGTTGACGGTCATCGGCATCTCGCCCTTCGATGCGGCGACGAGATCCATTCCGGCACTGAAGGTTCCGCCCGCACCGGTGAGCACAAGCACGCGCGTGGCAGGGTCGGCCTCGAATTCGTCGACGGCGGCCTCGATGGCCTGTGCGGTGGCGAGGTTGATGGCGTTGCGGGCGTCCGGACGGTTGACCGTCAGCACGGTGATCGCATCGCGGCGTTCGACCAGTACCAGGTCGGACCCACCGCTGACGGAATCACCTTGCGCTGCTGTACTCATTGGACGGTCCTCTCGGTGGTGAGCAGGGTGAGCCTATTGGCGGCGGCCACATCGGCGCTCGCGCCGATCGGGTCGCCATCGGTGAACGCCGCGATGGTGTCGGCATCGGACGCCCGGACCAGTATGCGGGCACCGGCCGGTGTCAGTGCGCTGATCACCACGGCCTCGGGTTCGTCGGCATGGTCGGGCGCGGGGCCCTTGCGATAGGCGACCGTGTACGCCTCAACGGTGACCGGTCCGGTATAGCCCGGAGCCGTATCACGCCGTGCCGCAGGCACTTCCGCTTCGACGGCGCGGAAGAGTCGCGCGGGCGGTCGCGCCGAGTAGACGCCGATACCGTGTTTGGTGATGTACCAGCCGAGTGCGCTCACCAAGCCGTAGGCCGACGGGTCCGCGCGCAGCCGACCGGCCAGTGTCGCGATCGAATGCGTCGCGTAGTTATTGCCTGGACCGCCCGCGAAGGTGAGCCCGCCGGTGACCGACAGCGGCCGCGCCGGATCGTCGATCGGCAGACCGAGCGCCTCGGCCGCGACCTGCACCGCGACCGGGAAGCAGGAGTACAGATCGATATGCGCGACCTCGTCGATGTCGATCCCCGCACCGGACAGCGCGGCCCGCCCGGCCGCGGCAATGGCGGGTGAGGTGGACATATCCGCGCGTTCGGAAACGAACCACTCGTCGGTGGCGGTGGCGCCGCCATGCGGAAAGACCCAGCGGTCCCGCGGCACGCCCGCCGCATCGGCCGCCGCCGCACTGCACAGGATGAGTCCCGCGCCTTGGTCCACCGATAGGTTCGCGACGAGCAGCTTCGGATACGGCGTCGACACCATGCGGTTCGCGCGCGTCGGCGTCAGCACCCCGTCGACGGATTGCGCGCTCGGCTGCCACGCGTACGGATTCCGCGCGGCCACCGCCGAGAGCCGCGACCACAGTCCGCCGATCCGCTCCCGATGCGCGGTCTCACTCAGACCGAGCCGCCCGCGCAGCGCGGTCTCCATCAGCGCGTAGAAGTAGACCGGACCCCACAGCCCCGCCGCGGTCTCCATCTCGGTATTGGGTCCGCGGTCGGTGCCGATGATCTCGGTCGGCCGCACATCCTCGGCCTGTTCGGGCCAATCGAGCGCGGCGCCGGTGCGGGTAGCCGCATTCCAGGACGCGACCGATTCGGCCCCGGTGATCAGCGCGACCTCGCAGCGTCCGTCGGCAATGGCCTGCGCGACGGTATTGACCAGTCGCTGCGGTGCGTCACCGCCGAATCGCACCGATTGCAGGGTGCGCCTCGGCGCAGCGCCCAGTTCCGCGGCGACCAGCGCGCCGAGGTCCGGATATGGCCTGCTGACCGGGGCCGCGGCGGCGATCAGATCGGCCGATCGCAAGAGCCGGTCGCCGGCACCGCTGTCCGCGCCCGCGCGGCGCAGGGATTCGGTGGCGAGTTCGACGGGTCCGGGCAGTCCCGGCTCACCGCTGCGGTGCACGACCTGTCCGACGCCGACGAGCACCGGCGTTCGCGGATCCAATCCGGGTGGCAGCATCATCCCTCCACTCTTTACCGTCAGCATTGACGGTAACTTGCGTTCGATTAGAACAGAGCGCAGGTGTTCGGGCAATGTCCTCGACACGAACTGACTCACGAGTAAGATCTGCAGAATGTGCTCTGACATCGCGCTGCAGTTCGACGGCGATCGCGCCTACGTCACGCTGAACCGGCCGGACAAGCACAACGGCCTCACCATCGACATGCTGCGCGACCTCGTCACGACCGCGCATACCATCGCCGGTCGCAAGGACGTCCGCGCGGTCATCCTGTCCGGCAACGGCCCGAGTTTCAGCAGCGGACTCGATGTCGCCGAGGCGACCAGCAATCCACTCACCGTCGTGCGCAACTTCATCCCACTGCCCTGGCGCGGCACCAACACCTTCCAGGAGGCGTGCTGGGCGTGGCGTCGACTGCCCATGCCGGTGATCGCCGCGGTGCACGGCCGCTGCTTCGGCGGCGGACTGCAGATCGCACTGGCCGCCGACATCCGGTTTGCGACCCCCGACGCGGAGTTCTCGGTCATGGAGGCCAAGCACGGCCTGGTCCCGGATATGACCGGCGCGGCGACGCTGTCCCGCCTGATCGGCGTCGACCAGGCCCTGCTGCTGACCATGACCGCCGATACCGTCGACGCCGCCTACGCCGCGCGCATCGGTCTGATCACCGAGGTGACCGCGGACCCGGTCGCGGCGGCGAAGCAACTCGCCAACCGCATCGCGACCCGCTCCCCGCACGCGGTCGCGGGAGCCAAACAACTCTTCGATCGCTCCTGGCATGCATCGGCCCGGCGCACCTTCGCGATCGAACGGGCGACCCAGCTGCCATTGATCCTGCGACTGGCCTTATCTCGTAGCAAATCTTCAGCAACTTAGATACCGGGGTATTCACAACTTTCACTACAAGTGACACAAGCCACAAATTTCACCGGTTTCACTGTTAATATCTTGAACGATTTGCCAGCCCGCCGAAATGTGGCGCGACACACACGGTAGGTACTGCGTATCGCGCCGCTTCGGCCAGAAACCGGAGGGCTCAGAGACTTTGAACAAGTCCGCATCCGCCTTGCTCTCGGCATTGGCAGGAGCATCGGCCTTGCTCCTCATAGCGACTACCCCTGCCTCGGCAAACCCGAACGCGATCAATCCGATCCCGGTCCTCAACGGCAGCAGCGGTCTGCCCAACCTGGGCGGGCGCGCCAGGGCGGTATTCCAGATGACCGGACTGGCCAGCCCGAACAACACCCAGAGCTATAACGTGCTCGGCACCGACCTCGGCATCATGTGGGACAACGGCGACGGTGAGATGCTGACCGCATTCGGTGATACCGCCGGGCTCGGCCTGCCGAATCTGCTGGCTGGCAGCACCTGGGCCTGGCGCAGCAATATTCTGGTGCGCAGCCACACCCACGATCCGTCCAATGGCATCTACTTCGACAGCGTCGTGCGCGATATCTTCGGCCAGGCGCGGGACCTGATCCCCAGTCCGAAGATCCCATTCGTGGAGATCAGCCGCATCCCGACCGCGGGCATTTCGGTCAACGGCGTTCAGTTCATGAGCATGATGTCGGTGCGGACCTGGGACGATGTCGGCCAGTGGACCACCAACTTCTCCGGGCTCGCCGCCTCCGGTGACAATGGGGAGACCTGGGCCGATCTGACCAACACGCGGCGTCCGAATGAGGGCGCCAATGCCAATTTCCAGATGAACGCGTTCCTCGAGAACGCCGGGTACGTCTACGAGTACGGCACCCAATCCGGGCGCAATCGGGCGGCGTATGTCGCGCGGGTGCGCGATGGCGATATCGCGAACCTGGGCGAATACGAATACTGGGACGGCGAGCACTGGAGCAAGAAGGGCGACGTCGATGCGGCGGCGCCCATCATGGGTGGCGTCGGCGAGCTGTCGGTGATGTACAACGAGTACCTCGGTCAGTTCGTCTCGCTGACCACCGATCCGTTCAATTCCGTGGTTATGCGGCGGGCCGCCGCGCCGCAGGGGCCATGGAGCGATCCCGAGGTGCTGATCGATACGCGGGAGCTGCCGAGCGCGTACGCGCCGTCGATCTTCCCCTATCAGACCGGGCGTGATCTGTACTTCCTGACGACGGTGCATTCGCAGTACAACGTGATTTTGATGCGCACAGCGCTCTGAATTCACCGGATCGACGGGGCATGGCCGCAGTATCGGCGGCCGTGCCCCGTCGATCTTTTCGAGCTCGAGTTGACCTAAAGATCACTTCAGGTATGAAGCTGATCGCATCGGATCGTCGAGCTTCGGGAGAAATCATGGGCAGCACCACCGCAACCAGCGAATCAGTCACCGCCGCAGCGGATTTGCGGGCATGGCTGCGAGCGAATGCGCGGCCGATCTCCGATACCGAAGCGAACGGCACCGGCCGTGATCTCGCGCCGCTCATCGATCGGCTCGGATCGGCGACCGTGGTAGGCCTCGGTGAATCGACCCGGTTCTCCCGGCAGACCTGCGGAGTGCGCGAGCGTGTATTCCGGGTGCTGGTCGAGGAATACGGGTATCGGGCGCTCGCGGTGCAGGACAGTGCGCGCTCCGGCGAGCGGCTCGACGCCTATGTGCGTGTTGGCGTGAGGGATCCAGCATCGGTGCTCGCCGGTGCGTGGCGGCCGAACCGGACGGCCGAAATGGCGGCCGCGCTGTTCTGGATTCGTGCATTCAACCAGGAGCACCCCGACGATCCGGTCCGGATCTTCGGCGTCGAGCCGCTGCGCGCGGAATCATCGGACTACGAGGTGGTGCTGGATTACCTGCGCCAGCATGCGCCGGATCACTTGGCTGCCATCGAATCTCACCTCACCCCGATTCGCACTGCACACCGAGTTGATGAACATGTGCAGCGCCATCAAGGAATTCATCCGGGCCGCCCGTTCATCGATGACGCACGTGCTGCCCTCGCAATATTCGAAAAACTTCCTACGACAAAGGAATTCGACAAAGCACTGACGCATTTGCGACTTATCGTCGATTTCCACGAGAAAAGCGTTGCCGGACAGGGCGGTTTCGCACGCGATGAGCGACCCGCGGCGGATCGGGTCATCGAATGGCAGCGCAGCACCGGCGCGAAGATCGCCTATTGGGACGGTATCGGCCACACCGCCGCCCTCCCGCTCGGGGACGGCCCAGCCGAAACGTCCGAATTCCGTGGCGCCGGTAGCTATTTGCGCGCACACTTCGGCGCGCACTATGCATCGGTGGCCATCGGCTTCCATCACGGAGATCTCGGCATGGCGGTGGCACCGGAACCACTACCGGACCTCATCGACGCCACCCTGGGCGAACTGGATCTGCCCGCCTACTACCTGGATCTGCACAACACCGCCCCGGACTCGGTTCGGCAGTGGCTACACCGCCCCGCGAAACTGCGCACGATCAGCGGCATCTACGACCCCGCCAAAGACGCCACCGCCCACACCCCGGTCCGATCCCTCATCGACGCATTCGACGTACTCATCCACATCCGCGAAACCTCCCCGGTGCACTGGCTGCCGGAAGCCAGCGCCTAGGGCTGGCGACGAACCGAAGGTGTTGCGGCGCTTCCACAGTAGGAAGCGGTGGCGCGATGGTTGCGCGCGCGGGGCAGAGCGGAGCCGAGGGGGGTGGATGTGGGTTTGCGGTATTGCCTTGACGTCGGCGACAAGGTTTACGGTTGCCGCAGCGGTCTCGAGAGGAGGATCACATGCTGATCGGAGAGCTGGCCGAGCGCGCTGGCACGAGTACACGCACGGTGCGCTACTACGAGCAGCACGGACTCGTGCAGCCCGACCGGTCGGCCAACGGTTACCGCGTCTACGACGAGCACGAGCTCGAGATCGTGCGGAAAATCCGGGCATTGCTGGAGTTGGGTTTCGACCTGGCCGATGCCCGCCCGTTCGTCACCTGCTTACGCAACGGCCACCGGTCCGCCGACGAATGCCCGGAATCGGTCGAGTCCCTGCGGCGCAAGCTCGCCGAGATCGACGACGCGATCGACCGGCTCTCCGCTGCGCGGCTACATGTGAGCGCGCGAATCAACGCCGTGGCCGGCCCGGCCCCGAAGTGTGAATTCTCCCTCTAGCACTGTTTTCTACGGTCGAGCCCGCACGGCAATGACCGGCTTCCCATCCGTACCAGGAAGGATTCTCATAAATGCGGTTTGCGACCAGCTACGGCACGGCGTTCAACGGCACCGATCCCGATCGCCTCGTAGCGTTCGCCCAGCACGCGGAAAACCTCGGGTTCGAGGCCCTGTATGTCCAGGACCATATCGCGCTGTATCCCGGCGCTGACTACGGCGTGGGCGAGCTGCCGCCCACATTGCCGTATTTCGATCCGTTGGATTGCCTGAGCTTCGTCGCCGCGGCCACACATCGGATTCTGCTCGGTACCGGTGTGCTACTACTGCCGTATCGGCATCCGGTGGTCCTGGCCAAGCGGCTGGCAACCGTCGACGTGCTGTCCCGAGGCAGGATGCGGCTCCTCACCGTCGGCCTCGGCGCCTTGCCCGGAGAAGCCCACGCGATGGGCGTCGATTTCCGCAGCCGTGGCCGCCGCGCGGACGAGGCCATCGATGTGCTGCGCCTGCTGTGGTCGGGCGGCCCGGACGGCGTCAGCCACCACGGCGAGTTCTTCGCCTTCGACAACCTGTGCAGTTATCCCAAACCGCACCAAACGACCGCGCTACCCATCCACATCGGGGGCTCCAGCGCGGCGGCAGCCCAGCGCGCCGGACGACGTGGTGACGGCTATTTCGCCGGCGGCATGCTGACCGAACACGAACGTGACCGGCAGATCGAACTGGCCCGCAAGACCGCCACCGATGCAGGACGTGATCCTGCCGAAATCGAGTACACCCGCTGGGGATCAGCCGACCTATCCCCCGAACGCGTCGAGGAATTCGCCGAGCACGGTGTGGATCGGATCGTCGTTGGCTTCGCCGGTGCCGACCCCGCGCAGCAACACGACCAGATGTCGGAATTCGCCGAACGATTCGACCTTTCACCGCAACAACGAACAGCACAACCGCCGACGATCTGAAACGGCAGAATCTCGAGGCCGAAAGCCAAGATCCAACTTCGAGAAGTCAACACCCATCAGCCGCGTGCGAGGGGGTGGCTGGGTGCGCGGGGTCAATAGAATCGCGGGTATGGACGCGACCGATTGGGATACGCGGTATGCGCAGAGCGAATTGGTGTGGGGCGCACCGCCGAACAGCACCGTGGTGGAGCATGTGTACGGGCTGGAGCGGGTTGCTCCGCTGATGCCGGACGTGCCCGATGGCGAGGCGCCCGGTCTCCCGCGCGCGCTGGACCTCGCGTGCGGCGAAGGTCGTAACGCCTTGTGGCTGGCCACGCACGGGTGGCAGGTGCATGCCGTCGACTATTCACAGGTGGGAGTCGATAAGGGCCGCACCATCGCGACGCGATTGTCCCGTTCGGTTCGCGGCCGCATCAGCTGGCAGTGCGCGGATGTCACCGATCTGGATGCCGCGGGCATCAGCGGTCCATACGAACTGGTGCTGATGGTCTTCCTGCACCTGTCCGCCGAACACCGCCGCCCGCTCGTCCACCGCCTCCCCGACCTGCTCGCCCCAGGGGGCACTCTGCTGATCCTCGGCCACGACAGCACCAATCTCACCGACGGCTTCGGCGGCCCGAAGGACCCCTCGGTCCTGTTCACCCCCGACGACATCATCGCCGATCTCGGCCCCGACACCGACCGCATCCGCGTCCGCATCGCCGACCGCGTCTACCGCCCCACCGAGGAACGCGACGCCATCGATGCCCTCGTCGTCGCCACCAAACCCGCCCCACCTCCACAGGCCATCGAGCCCCCCTCCGCACACAGCTGAGCCGAGCACGACGTGCCGGAACCGGCCGAGGTCGCCGGTCAGGCCGCTATCGGCCCGGCGAGCTCCAGCGCTCCAGCCAGGGTTTGACCGTTTCCGCGATGATGTCGAATCCGGATCGGAAAGAGTGGGGCTGACCAGGGATAACGCGAAGCTCGGCAGCGTCGGCGGGGTCGGGGATGCCGAATGGGTCGTTCGCGCCATTGATCACGACGACCTCGATATCGCCCGGGGCGAGCAGTTCCTCGCGCCGAGTCTTCTCCGGCTTACCCGGCGGATGCAACGGAAACGACAATGCGAGCACCCCGCGGGCATCGGCGTCGATGGCGGTACGGCAGGCGACTCGGGCGCCATTGCTGCGTCCGCCCTGGATCAGCGGCACCTTCCGCACCCGCCGACGCAGGTCGGCGACGATCTCCAGCCACGCCTCGTCCTGTTTGATCGCCGACCCGGGCGCACGCCGCCCGGCAACCCGATACGGCTGCACCACCCGCGCCACCGCGCCACCCAGTTCATAGGCGCAGTCCCGCACCGCGAGCAGGTCTTTCGCGTCCACACCGCCACCGGATCCGTGCGTGAGCAGCAGCAGAAACGCCGCCTTGCGCGGTTTGTCGAGCTCGATCTCCGCGGGCCCGGCGCTCGTCTCGATTCGCACAATCTCACGGTAGTCCGGGCTTACTCCAAACCCCCAGCCCCGGCAACGCGTCGGCCACCCGAAACCCACCACGAAACCCCAGGCCCGGACCCCATCGACACCGCGGACGCAATACCGAAAGCGCGGGCACTGCACCGGCCGCGCTCCGCGAGGCCGAATGCGCACCGGCCACTCAGAACCACCTGCCACTCGAAGCAGCCCGATAACCCAACGCACAGGCCATCGCGAACCCACTGGCCATCACGAACCCACCGCCCATCGCGAACCCACCGGCCACGTCGAACTCACAGCTGCCAGCCGAACGCACCACTGCCACTCCAAGCACACAGGCCACTCAAAACCCACCAGTAACCGAACAAATCGTCTACTACGCGAACCGTAGACAGACGGCAACGTCCCTGGGTGTTTTCCGCGTCACATTGCCCGCTGGAGTCTTTGCGAGCCCATTACCGACCGGTAATATGACTCATAAGTTACCCGCGAGTAGCATGCGGAAAACCGGCATGGCTTACCCGGTGGACGACAACGGGCGGGAACGGCAACCAACCGACCGCACCAACTCAACGGAGAGTGAGTACTGACATGGGCCACTACAAGAGCAACGTCCGCGACCTGGAGTTCAACCTCTTCGAGGTACTCGGCCTCGGCACCATCCTCGACAGCGAAGCCTACGGTGACCTCGACACCGAGACCGTCAAGGAGATGCTCAACGAGGTGCGTCGCCTGGCCGAGGGTCCGCTGGCCGATTCGTTCGTCGACGGTGACCGCAACCCGCCGACCTTCGATCCCGAGACCCACACGGTCACTCTCCCCGAATCCTTCAAGAAGTCCTACCGCGCGCTGGAAGACGCGGGCTGGGCCAAGGTCGCCGTCCGCGAGGAACTGGGCGGCCTGGGTGCCCCGAGCGCCGTCGCCTGGGCACTCGGCGAGATGATCCTCGGCGCGAACCCGCCCGCCCAGATGTACGCAGCGGGTGCCGGTTTCGCGCAGGTCTTCTATAACAACGGCACCGATGAGCAGAAGAAGTGGGCCCAGATCATTGCCGAGCGCAACTGGGGCGCCACCATGGTGCTGACCGAGCCGGATGCCGGTTCCGACGTCGGCGCCGGCCGCACCAAGGCGATCCAGCAGGAGGACGGCTCCTGGCACATCGAGGGCGTCAAGCGCTTCATCACCTCGGGTGACTCCGACGACCTGTTCGAGAACATCATGCACCTGGTGCTGGCCCGCCCCGAGGGCGCTGGCCCCGGCACCAAGGGCCTGTCGCTGTTCTACGTGCCGAAGTGGCACTTCGACTTCGAGACCCAGACCCTGGGCGACCGCAACGGTGTCTTCGTCACCAATGTCGAGCACAAGATGGGCATCAAGGTCTCGGCCACCTGTGAGGTCACCTTCGGCGGCCACGGCGTGCCCGCCAAGGGCTGGCTGGTCGGCGAGGTGCACAACGGCATCGCGCAGATGTTCGACGTCATCGAGAACGCGCGCATGATGGTGGGCACCAAGGCCATCGCGACCCTGTCGACCGGTTACCTGAACGCTCTGGACTACGCCAAGCAGCGCGTCCAGGGTGCGGACCTGACCCAGATGACCGATAAGGCCGCTCCCCGCGTCACCATCACCCACCACCCGGATGTGCGTCGCAGCCTGGCCCTGCAGAAGGCCTACGCCGAGGGTCTGCGCGCGATCTACCTCTACACCGCCGCGCACCAGGATGCCGATATCGCGCAGCTGGTCTCGGGTGCGGATGAGGATGTGGCCTTCCGGGTCAACGATCTGCTGCTGCCGATCGTCAAGGGTGTCGGCTCCGAGCGGGCCTACCAGTACCTGACCGAATCGCTGCAGACCTTCGGTGGCTCCGGCTTCCTGCAGGACTACCCGATCGAGCAGTACATCCGCGACGCGAAGATCGACTCGCTGTACGAGGGCACCACCGCCATCCAGGCGCAGGACTTCTTCTTCCGCAAGATCGCCCGTGACCGCGGCGTGGCACTGGCCCATGTGGCCGGTCAGGTGCAGAAGTTCATCGACTCCGAGGCGGGTAACGGTCGCCTGAAGGGCGAGCGCAAGCTGCTGGCCACCGCGCTCGAGGATGTCCAGGCCATGGCCGCCACCCTGACCGGGCACCTGATGGGCGCTCAGGAGCACCCGTCGGAGCTGTACAAGGTCGGTCTCGGCTCGGTGCGCTTCCTGATGGCGGTCGGCGACCTGCTGATCGGCTGGCAGCTGCTGCGTGGCGCCGAGGTCGCCATCAAGGCCCTCGACAATGGCGCCACCGGTGCCGATGAGGCGTTCTACAAGGGCAAGGTGGGCGTCGCGCAGTTCTTCGCCCGCAATGTGCTGCCCGAGCTGACCGCGACCCGCGCCATCCTGTCGAACCTGGACAACGACATCATGGAGCTGGACGAAGCGGCGTTCTGATCCGATAGCATTCGGACACAGGCGAATACGAACAACGGCGGCCCGGAGCGATCCGGGCCGCCGTTGTCATTCGCCGCGACGCGACAGATCTCGCCGCGGGGTGGGCGCGGCGTCCGGAATGTGGATCGGGGGCTCGGCCAGCACAACGGCATTGCCGCCCAACTGTTTCGCCTCGTACATCGCGGAGTCCGCGCAGCGCAACAGCAGCTGGGGCCGACCGGTATCCGCACCGCCCGCACAGACGGCGACACCGATGCTGGCCGTGATGACGACGGGCACCCCGGCCGCCGCTTCGACGGCGCGACGCAACCTCTCGGCGGTGGCGAGCGCACCGTCACGATCGAGTTCGCCGACCACCGCGAACTCCTCGCCGCCGGTGCGGGCGACGATGGCGTCGGGATCGACGACCGCCCGCAAGCGCTCGGCCGTCGAGGCGAGCACCTGGTCGCCGACGATATGACCGAATGTGTCGTTGACCGACTTGAAGCGGTCCAGATCGAGGGCGATCACCGATAGACACTGCCGATGCCGGGAGCGGTACAGGTAATAGTCGAGACCGCGCCGATTCAGCAGCATTGTCAGCGGATCCGACAGCACGTCGGTGCGCAGCACCCAATAGCAGAATTGCAGCCCGGGCAGCACCACGACGATGGCCGCCATCATGATCAGCACCATGGCCGCCGCCAGCGGTATATCGCCACCCGCGGAATCGGTCACCACATAACCGGCGAGGATCCCGATGGAGAGCAATGACCACGCGGCGTGCGCGGCCAGCGCCCGCGGACTGTGGAAGAACGTGATGTAGGCCCCGGTCACCACCAGCAGCATCGCGCTCAATGCTGCGTACAGCCGATCGCGGTCCACCAGACAGGACGCGGTGATGGCGATATCCGCCCAGGTGCACAGGGCCAATGAGGTGAGTGCACGCGGCCACGGAAACAACCACCAGCGCACCGTCCATACCGCCGCGGTGAACCCCGCGAATGCGAAGATCGCACGATCGACCGTTCCCGATGGACCGGCGGGCGACAGCGACATCAACATATTGATCAGCAGCATCACCGCGCCGCCCGCACCGATGATGAATTTGACCGGACCTAGGGCGAAATGCGATTCCAACGTCCGCACGAGCCAGCGGTAGTGCACCGGATCGTGCCACCAACTGCGAAGCGTTGCGCGACTATCACCCATGAGCCACCGCCTAGCGTTCACCAATCCTGCCGGATGTAATGGAACAGCTGTGCCCTCGCGAGCGATGCGGCAAACCGTCATAAATCGAGCGACCGAGCCCCGCCGTCGAAGAAGCTGTATCGGGCGACCTATGGTCGCCAGCGGTGACAGGTCGGCCACTCCCGAAGCCCCGTCTCCTGATGATCTTCAGTGTAGCTATCGGCTGGCGTCCGACTCCACATCAAACGCGTTCGGACATGGGGGCGAGAACCGGGCACAATGGCCGGGCAGACCGCGCGCAAGAAGGGATCGTCCGGATGAATCGATCGCTGTCCGCACTCACCAGAGCCGGTGTCCTCGCCGCCGCACTCTCGGTCGCATTGGCCGGACCGGCCGTCGCCGACCCGAATATCGTGATCCCCATTCCCGGCATCAACCCCATCCCCGGCATCAACGGCCAGCCGCGCGGGCTACCACGCTTACCGGGAGTGACCCAGGCGGTCTTCCAGATGACCGGCATGGACAGCCCAAATCGCACCCAGAACGTCAATGTGCTCGGCACCGACCTCGGCATCATGTGGGACGACGGCAACGGACGGATGCTCACCGCCTTCGGCGACAGTGCCGGCCTCGGCTTCCCCAATCTGCTCGTCGGCAGTGTGTGGGCCTGGAGCAGCCAGGTCCTGTTCAGCAGCACCACCAAGGATCCGGCACAGGGGATTTCGTTCGACGGCGTGGTGAGCAACAATCCGCTGCCCAGTCCGAAGATTCCCGGCATCGAGATCAGTCTCATTCCGACAGCGGGCATTTCGGTCGGCGGCGTGCAGTACCTGAGTCTGATGTCGGTGGCCAGCTGGGGTGAACACGGCAAGTGGGAAACCAACTTCTCCACTCTTGCCGCCTCGGCTGACGGGGGTCGGAGCTGGGCACCGCTGACCACCACCCGACGCGCGAATGTGGACGGGTATCAGAACTTTCAGCAGAACGCCTTCCTGAAGGACGACGGCTACGTCTACCGCTACGGCACGGCCGCGGGGCGGCAGCATCCCGGATTCGTCTCGCGCGCACTGGAAGCCGATATCGCTGACATCGATCGCTACGAGTACTGGGACGGCACCGAGTGGAAGCCGGATGCCAAGGTCGCCGCACCGATCGTCGATGGTGTCGCCGAGCTGTCGGTGATGTGGAACGACCATCTGGGTAAATTCATCATGCTCACGACGGATTCGACCAATTCGGTGGTCTTGCGCAGTGCAGAGAAGCCGGAGGGGCCGTGGAGCGAGCCGCAGGTGCTCGTCGATGGGCCCACGCTGCCGAGCGCCTATGCGCCGATGATCTTCCCGTATCAGACCGGGCGTGACCTGTACTTCTTACTGTCGGTGTACAACCAGTACAACGTGCTGCTCATGCGAACGCCGCTGTAAGATGCGGGCGCCGAGTGGATTCAGGCCACATTCGTTCGCGACCCGGCGCCGGGTCCGCAAAAGCAAAGTGCCTCACCTCATTTCGAGGTGAGGCACTTCCAAGCATCCGATTACTGCGTCTTGGCGCCTGTCGAGCCGGTGGACAGCGCTTTCACCAGATCGGTGACCGCCGAGCTGGAACCGGTCCCATTCGGGCTCGGCTCGCCGGGGGCGATGGTTCCGATCGGCTCCAGGACGATGCCTTCATCGACAGCCGCCGATGCAATACCCGAACCGACCAGGAGAATGCCCGCGGTCGCCGCGAAGGCGACACCGAGCACGCGCAGTTTGCTCATTTAGAACTTCCCTTTGAACCCATGGAGAAATATTCAGCCGGTAACCGATTATTACCGACTGAAAGAAGTTTCATCACCGCACGGAGAGGCGACAAGCCCCTGAGATTGTGGGCGGATCGATCCGATTTGCCAAACTGTTGCTGATTCACTCGAATCGAAATCCCCGCAACACGATTCCACGGGAACGCGTTACCGAAACCGAACCAGAGTGGCGATATAGCTGTCGAGTCGCACCACCGCGCCGTACCTGGTACGAAGGGCCCGGCACCGCCGAATTCACCAGGCAGGTTCGGATCCTGTTGTGCAGCATTCCAAATGGAATGAAGTGACACAGCCCGATGCGCATCGGTCGCCTACTGTGATTACCCAGCTATTCGCAGATCGAGCTGAGATCATTTTCACGTGACTTCGGCGTAACATACACGCCCACTGGACGATTGGTCGCGAACGCAGGTCGATGGCGCGACACCTGGTCAGTTCGCGTTTGCGATGTGGGTTTCGATCGGTTGGGCGAGGGCGTTGCCGGGGTGGGGTGATTCGGCTCCGTCGAGGATGGAGTCGAGTAGTTCGGCGGCGTCCAGGGTAGGGCGGAACGCCTGCTCGCGGGCGCTGGCGACGACCGCGTAGATGACGGTCGCATAGATGCGTGAGTGCGGGGCGGTGAGTTGTCGGCCGCTGCGTTCCACTTGGCGCAATAGGGTTTCCACGGCATCTAAAGGCCCACGAGGATCGCGCCGCACAAACGCGCCTTCGCCTTGACGCATATCTACTGATTGCCTCGCACAGGCTGCAAGCTATGCGAGGCAGTCACGCGCGACAGCGCGGCGAGTTACTCGCACTTGACGACTGGAATGGGGTCGTATTTGACGGTGCGGGTGGTGCGGGAGATTTCGCGGCCGGTTTTGCGGTCGGTAATGACTCGGGTGTCGGAGATGGTGAAGCCGGGGGCGCCTTCGGTGGCGATGCAGTCCTTGCCCTTGGGGAGTTTGATGGTGGTTGGTTCGGTGGGCTTGGTCTTTTCGCCGGTGATGGATTCGACGTTGACGGTCTTGGTGCCCCAGAGGCGGACGGTCACCTCGGAGTCGGTGGTCGAAGTCTCGATGTAGACGCCGGTTTGGCCGGTATTGCGGAATTTGAGGTCGATGGCGCCGTCGAAGACGGTGGCCTCGCGTGCCGCGGGATAGCGCGAGATGTAGTAGCTGTGTTCGGTGTGCCCCGCGTCCTCCATGCCCGCGAAATAGGCGGCGTTGTAGAGGGTGGTGGCGAATTGGCTGATGCCGCCGCCGACCGCGGTGCTCGGTCGGCCGTGGTCGATAATGCCGGATTCGACGTAGCCTTCGGCGGTGCCGCGGGGGCCGGTGAAGTCGTTGAGTGAGAAGGTGTCGCCCGGCTTGACGATGGCGCCGTTCACCTTCTGAGCGACCACGCGGATGTTCACGCCGGACGGGCCGCTGAAGCCGCTCGTGGTGAACTGCCCCATCATCTCGGTGACGCCGAGTGCGTTCGCGGCCTCGGTGGTGAGCTTGGGGTCGACCTTTTCATAGACGGCCTGCGCTGTGCGCTCCTGCGGCGCGACCACCAGAGTGGGCAACAGCTCCAATGTCTTCGCCCAATTGATCTTGTCGCCGATAATGGCCGGAACCACGGTGGGTTTCGCCCCGGTCAGCGCGAAGGTCGCGTCCTTGGCCTCGACTTCCGACGGTGCCAGCTGCGGGCCGAGCACACCCTGCGCCACATCCTGTTTGAAGCTCGCGGCGAGTCCGCCCTGGCCGTCGGGCGTGAAGGACAGCAGGGACGCGATCTGCTCCGGTTCCAGCCTGCCGGTCGCATTGTTCTTGCCCGCGAAGACAATCGGTGCGCGCACTGCAGGTTCGGCGATCTCGTGCAAGGCCCGTTCGACCGCCTCCGCGCGCACGGCGATCGGCGCTGCAGTCTCCGGAAGATCGAGCAGCGCACCGCGATACCAGTTGTCGATGAGCGCGATACGTGCGGCGGGAACATCGAGGATGCGGCCCGGCACCGGCGGCACCGCGACCGGGCGGGCGCCATCGAAGGCAATGGTGCCCTCGACCGTCGGACGGTCGTGCACGCGCAGCGCGGTGAGCTGGGCATCCAGCGCATTGCCGTCGACAGTGCTCGCGACCGGCACGGTATGCGTGGTGAACAGCGAGGTCAGTCGGGTGACCGGATTGAGCGGCTGGGGACCGATGTTGGTCCAGGTGGTATCCCAATCAATTGCCAGGCCAGCGGTTTTGGGCGTCAGCCTGGTCTGCACATCGCCGATCTGCAGCGGAAGCTCCTGATCAGCGCGCGACCCGAGTGCGGTACGAAGTTCCGCATCCGCCGCCCCCGTATCCTTGCCGCCGATATCAATACCGGCGACCACAACCCCACGCGGCACATGCCCCGAGGAAAACACCAGGTCCGCAACATAAGCCAGCCCCGCCGCCACGACAAACGCACCAATCCCGATGCCGATCCGCTTGACGATCGGTGATTTCAACCCACCCGGCTGCACCGGTCTCTCGGGCGCCGGCCGCCCCTGCCAACGCGCATCAGCCCCCGAAGGCCCGCCCCCCTCGGACGGTCTTACATTCGCTCTTCGAGCAGTCCGCAGCGGCGTAGTCGGCATGGAATCACCGACCCACTCCCCCGCCAGTTGCCCCGCATCGACCTGATGCGATGGCGATTGACGTTCGGCCAACGACTGATGCTGGGCCACTGTCTGCTCGGCCGCCGACTCGTACTCCGTCACCGATTGATGCGACGCAGGCCGATGCGGGGTCGACGCGGCCTGAGGCTGATATTCGGCCCCCGCCTGATGCGGTGGCGCCGACTGAAGCTGCGCAGCTGAATGATGTTCCGCCGCCGATTGATATTCGGCTGCCACCCCATACTGCACCGCCGAATACCCCGGTTCGGTCTGCTGCTCGGGCGACTGGGGCTGATATGCGGCCGCCGATTGATGCTGCTGCGAGGACTGATGCTGTGCAGCCGCCTCATGCTGGCCGACCTCATGAGGCAGAACCGTGCGCGGCGGCGGTGGTTGATGCCGCGCCAGCTGCTCGGTCGCCGACTCGTGCTCCGACACCGACTGATGTGGCACGGACCGATGCTCGAGCGCCTCCGGGTGGGCCTGATACTCGACACCTGCTTGATACTCAGCTGCGGAATGATGTTGCGCCGCTGATTGATACTCGGCTGCCGCCCCATGCCGAGTAGCCGAATGGCGCGGCTCAGCCTGTTGCTCGGGTGAGTGCGGCTGATATGCCGCTGCCGAATGATGCTGCTGCGAGGACTGATGTTGAGCAGCCACCTCATACGAGCCGACCTCGTGATGCGGAACCGTACGCGGTGGTGGCTGATGCCGCGCCACCGACTGCTGCTCGGACGCCGAATCGTACTGCGCCGCTGACTGATGCGGCACCGGTGGATACGAGGGTGACTCATGCTGAAGCGCATACGCGTCTGCCGACCGGTGCTCGGCTGCCGGATCCTGGGGCACCGACCGATGCTGGGCTACCGACTGGTACTCGGACGCCGATTGATGTGGGGCCACCGACTGATGCTGCGTTGCCGAATGATGTTGTGCCGCAGGCTGGTAGTCGGCTGCTGACTCGAACTCCGCCGCCGAATGATGCGGTGCTGAGCGATGCTGGGGCGACTCGGGCTGCGGCTGATGTGGTGTCGCCGACTGATTCAGCGCCCAGGACTGATGTGAGCCCGGCGCTCGGTGCGGGACCGTGGGCGGCGGAGAAGGCTGATGCTGTGCGGCCATCCGACCCGGATCCGCCGCCCGATTCGGATCCATCCCCCGGCTCGGATCCGCTGCCCGATTCGGGTCCGCCCAATTCGGGTCCGTCACCCGGCTCGGATCCCCACCCTGAGTCGGGTCCGTCTGGTAGGCGTCCGATGCGTGCTGCGGACTCGGTGACTGAGGAGCGGGGCGGGGTGGCGGGGGCTGGTCGGGAGCGGATCTAGCCGAGTCGAGGAACTGTCTGAGTCCGACCTCACCGTTTTCGTGTCGGCCGCGTCGCCCAGTGCTCGATTCGCCCGTCACGAACCGTCCTCCCCGCTCGATTGAAAGGAGCTCGCACGGTGCGAGTCTCCGCCAACGATAGTGGTCGCCACCGACGTCGGCAGCACAGCACGGTCCAAGAGCAAATCCCGTGCAACGGACCGCGCCACACATGGAAGGGCCCCGCGTAGTTGCCGGGTCGGGGGTCTGGCAACTACGCGGAGCCAACCCGTTTATCGGTGCAACGCAGCGCGCGTTACACCCGCGCGAGACAATGAGCAGAACTCTCACCACCAGGGCCCGAAGCGACAAGGGAGATGGATGGAATGCAGCTGGGAATGATCGGCCTGGGTCGGATGGGCGCCAATATCGTGCGCCGGATCGTCAAGAACGGACACACCGCCGTCGGCTACGAACGCAAACCCAAGAACACCATCGCACTCGCCGAGGAACTGGGCAGTGACAGTTTCCAGGGCACCACCGACCTGAAAGACTTCATATCCAGGCTGGAGACGCCGCGGGTGGTCTGGGTAATGATCCCGGCCGCGGTGACCGGTCGGGTCATCGATGAGGTCGCTGACCTGCTCGAACCCGGCGACATCATCATCGACGGCGGCAACAGCCGCTACCACGACGACATCGCCCGCGCCGCCGCACTCAAACCCAAGGGCATCCACTATGTGGACATCGGCACCTCGGGCGGCGTATTCGGCCTGGCCCGCGGCTTCTGCCTGATGATCGGCGGCGAGGCCGAGCCGGTGGCGCATCTGGACCCGCTGCTGAAGTCCATCGCGCCCGGAGTCGAGGCAGCCGAGCGTACCCCGGGCCGCACCGGCGAGCCCTCACCTGCCGAGCAGGGCTATCTGCACTGCGGTCCGGCCGGTGCTGGCCATTTCGTGAAGATGGTGCACAACGGCATCGAATACGGCGCGATGGCGGCCTACGCCGAGGGTCTGAACATTCTGCACAAGGCGAATATCGGCGCGGATCACGACACGGCGGCCTCGGCCGAGGAGACCCCGCTCGAACATCCGGAGTGGTACCGATACGACATCGACGTGCCCGAGGTCACCGAGGTGTGGCGGCGCGGTTCGGTGGTCGCTTCCTGGTTGCTGGACCTGACCGCGAGCGAGCTCTACACCGATCCGACCCTCGCGTCCTTCGACGGCCGGGTATCGGACTCCGGCGAGGGACGCTGGACTCTCGACGCCGCGATCGATACCGGCGTCCCCGCACCGGTGCTCGCGGCCGCGCTGTTCGCACGGTTCTCCTCACGCGGGGAGGCGCTGTACGCGGACAAAATGCTCTCGGCCATGCGGAAGGCCTTCGGCGGACATGAGGAGCTGCCCCCGAAGTAGCCGCCGAGAACAATACAAACCCTCCGTCTCAGACAGAACTGGGTTGTTTGCGAACCATGGCCTTCGCCTGTCCGATGGCGACTCACGCCAGGCCTGATCCATTGGCCGAACGCGGACTCGACCCACACTGGGCCGGGTCCATTGACCGAACACAGGCTCGACCCACACGGGGCCGGGTCCATTGACCGAACACGGACTCGACCCACACGGGGCCGGGGCCAACGACCGAACCAGGCTCGACCCACACCAGGCCGGGTCCATTGACCGAACACAGGCTCGACCGACACCGAACCCAGCCCGACAACCGAACACGAACTCAACTCACACCAGCCCCGGTTCTATAACCGAACACTGACTCCACCCACACCTGGACTGGTCCGATACGTCGCCGTCCGTGGGAGTTCGGTGCGCTGACGCCTGGGGCGGAAGTCGTTACGGTGGAGAGATGGAGTTCGCGACGTCTTCCTTCTCCGAGAGCCTGCGCCGATACGCCCCAGAACTCTTGCCCAGCAGCAATTTCGGCAATGCCACGGTGAACGGCCGGGACATCGCGCCACACGGCACCACGATTGTGGCCGTCGCCTATCGCGGCGGTGTGCTGCTCGCCGGTGATCGGCGCGGCACCATGGGAAATCTGCTGGCCAGCCGGGATATGGAGAAGGTGTTCATCACCGACACCTATTCGGCGGCGGGTTTCGCGGGCACGGTGGGCATGGCCATCGAGATGATCCGGCTGTTCGCCGTCGAGCTCGAACACTACGAGAAGATCGAGGGTGTCGGGCTGACATTCGAGGGCAAGGCGAACAAGCTGTCGAAGATGGTGCGCGACAATCTGCCTGCCGCACTGCAGGATATGGCGGTGGTCCCGGTTCTGGTCGGCTACGACCTGAGCGCCACCGATCCAGAGAAGGTCGGACGGATCTTCTCCTACGATGTCGTCGGCGGTCGCAGCGAGGAGCGGTTCGGCTACACCGCGGTGGGCTCCGGTTCACTGTTCGCGAAGTCCTCGCTGAAGAAGACCTACAGCCGCGGTATCGATGAGGACGCGGCGCTGCGGATCACCGTCGAATCGCTCTTCGACGCCGCCGAGGACGACACCGCCACCGGCGGACCGGATCTCACCCGGGGCATCTATCCGACCGTGATCGTCATCAATTCCGATGGCGCCGTGGAGGTTCCCACGGACCGACTGGCCGAGATCACCCGCGGGCTGGTCGAGCGTCGTGCCGCGGCGGCACATGATTGAACGCCAGGGGTGGTATTCGGTCGTGGAAACGACCGAATACCACCCTGTCTCGTGCCTGCTCGAAGGCGACAGCTGATCTCGTCAGCACATGGGTAACTCATCGGGGACGGGCTAACCCAGCCACCGTCTGCCCGCCACACGCCAACGCCACGGTCGTAGCACTCGAAGTCTGGCGCCTAAATATTCGGGGAGGCGGGTCAGCGCTCCAGGATCGCGACGACGCCCTGGCCGCCAGCGGCACAGATGGAGATCAGCGCGCGGCCGGATCCCTTCTCCGCCAGCATCTTCGACGCGGAGGCGACGATGCGGCCGCCGGTCGCGGCGAACGGGTGACCCGCGGCGAGCGAGGAACCGTTGATATTGAGCTTGCTGCGATCGATCGAACCGAGCGCGCCGTCCAGGCCGAGGCGCTCCTTGCAGTACTGATCCGACTCCCACGCCTGCAGAGTGGCGAGCACGACCGAGGCGAAGGCCTCGTGGATCTCGTAGTAGTCGAAGTCCTGCAGGGTCAGGCCGTTTCGGGCCAGCATGCGCGGCACCGCGTAGGTGGGCGCCATCAGCAGCCCGTCGGGGCCGTGGATGTAATCGACCGCGGCGACCTCGGAGTCGACCAGATGCGCGAGCACCGGCAGGTTGTGCTCGGCGGCCCATTCGTCGCTGGACAGCAGTACCGCGGAGGCGCCGTCGGTGAGCGGGGTGGAATTACCGGCGGTCATGGTGGCACCGCCTGCCTTGACCCCGAAGACCGGCTTCAGGGTGGCCAGCTTCTCGATGGTCGAGCCGGGACGCAGGTTGTCATCGCGGGTCAGGCCGAGGAACGGGGTGATCAGGTCGTCGAAGAAGCCGCGGTCGTAGGCGGCGGCCATATTCTTGTGCGACAGGTAGGCCAGTTCGTCCTGGGCCTCGCGTGAAATGCCGAATTCCTTGGCGGTAATGGCGGCGTGCTCACCCATGGACAGCCCGGTGCGCGGTTCGGCATTGCGCGGGATTTCGATGCCGAGCATGCCGGGGCGCAGCTGGCCGACCAGCTTGAGGCGGTCCTTGGTGGTCTTGGCGCGGTTCGCGTCGAGCATCCACTCGCGCATCGCATCGCTGACCCCAATTGGGGCGTCAGACGTGGTGTCGGTGCCGCCGCCGATACCGACCTCGATGCGTCCGGCGGCGATCGCGTCACCGACGGTGACAACCGCCTGCAGGCCGGTACCGCAAGCCAATTGGAGGTCGTGGGCCGGGGTGTACGGCGACAGCTTGCTGCCGAGCACGCTCTCGCGGACCATGCCGTGCTCGCCGACGCGCTTGAGCACCGCGCCGCCGACGACCATGCCGAGGCGTTCGCCCTGCAGGCCGAACCGGCTGACCAGCCCGTCCAGCGCGGCGGTGAACATGTCCTGGTTCGAGGCGTGGGCATAGGCCTTATCGGAGCGGGCGAACGGAATCCGGTTGCCGCCCACGATGGCGATCGGGCGCGGGGCCTTCTTTGCCGTGCTCTTCGCTGAACGGGCTTTGGTTGTCACTCGAGTCTCCAAGGTCTCGTCGGGTGCCCGGTGGGCCGTTCGGCACGGAAGTGTCCGCGCAGATCGGCGCCCCGTCGCGGTTGGTTTACTTTAAACTTACTCTGGAGTAAGTTTATTGTCGACCGTACCCCCGGAAGTCTGCGTAAATTCGCGCCGGGGCATGTAGTGAGCGAGCAGACCATTCGGCAGCGCGCGAGCCGAAACCACGACACACGAGACACGGAAAAGGGAGAAACAGTGGCAGTCAGCAAGAGCAAGGGTGCTCCCAACCTCTACGGATCGTTCGTACACTCCGCTCCGGGTCAATTCCTGGCGAGCAAGCTCGGCTTGCCGCAGCCGGAGAACCTGCGTCGCTACCGGGCCGGTGAGCCACCGCTGCCCGGTCCGGTACTGCTCGGCGGCAAGGGCCGGGTCGCGGAACCCGTGCGCACCCTGCTGTCGGACTACACCTTCGCCGACGCGCCCGCCGCCGGGCAGAAGTACGGCGCGCTGGTGTTCGACGCGACCGGCGTCGGCTCGATCGAGGATCTGTCGCAGCTGTTCGAATTCTTCCAGCCCGCCATGCGCAGCATTGCCGCATCCGGTCGCATCGTGGTCATCGGCACCACGCCCGAGCTGACCGCGAGCGTCGACGAGCAGATCGCCCAGCGCGCGCTCGAGGGCTTCACCCGCAGCGTCGCCAAGGAACTGCTGCGCGGCGCCACCGCCCAGCTGGTGTACCTGCATCCGGAGGCGTCCGCGACCGCGTCCGGACTGGAATCCACGCTGCGCTTCCTGCTTTCGGCCAAGTCGGCATTCGTCGACGGTCAGGTCATCCGGGTCGGCAAGGCCGATGCGGTGGCCCCGGCCGCGTGGGACAAGCCGCTCGACGGCAAGGTCGCCGTGGTCACCGGCGCCGCGCGCGGCATCGGCGCGACCATCGCCGAGGTATTCGCCCGCGACGGCGCGACCGTGATCGTCGCCGATATCCCGGCCGCCGGTGAGGCCCTGTCGGCCACCGCGAACAGGGTCGGCGGCACCGCGCTCGCACTCGATGTGACCGCGTCGGACGCCGCGGAGAAGTTGGCCGAATTCGCCACCGAGCGCTTCGGCGGCATCGATATCATCGTGCACAACGCGGGCATCACCCGTGACAAACTGCTCGCCAATATGGACGAGGGCCGCTGGAAGTCGGTCATCAACGTGAATCTCGCCGCACCGCACCGCATTACCGAGGGGCTGGTGGCGCGTGGCGCGCTGAAGGAAGGCGGCCGCGTGATCGACGTTTCCTCCATCGCGGGCATCGCGGGCAACCGCGGCCAGACCAACTACGGCGCCTCCAAGGCCGGTGTCATCGGCATGGTCAATGCCGAGGCGCCGAAGCTGGCCGAGAAGGGCATCACCATCAACGCGGTCGCGCCCGGCTTCATCGAAACCGCCATGACCGCGGCCATTCCGCTGGCCACCCGCGAGGCGGGTCGTCTGATGAGCTCGCTGCTGCAGGGCGGGCAGACCGTCGATGTCGCCGAGACCATCGCCTACTTCGCCAGCCCGGCGTCGAATGCGGTGAGCGGCAATGTGGTTCGGGTCTGCGGACAGAGCCTGATCGGAGCATGATGACGGAAATGATCACGCTCACCGAACCTCCCAAGAACAGCAGCCTGTTCGTCAAGGCCGCGCTGGGTGCGGTACCGGTGCCGCTGATCTCGGCACGCAAGTCGACCGTGCCCGATCGCGTCGTGCGGCTGGACGGGCTGCGGGTGGATCCGGATCACCTGGCCGCGTACTGCCGCGCAACCGGGCTGCGGTTCGGTGATTCGCTGCCGCTGACCTACCCGTTCATCCTCAGCTTCCCGCTGGCGATGCAACTGGTTGTGGCACGGGACTTTCCGTTCGTCGCGGTCGGTGCGGTGCACGCGCAGAACCTGATCGAGCGCACCCGCGAGATCTCGGTGAGCGAGCCGCTGGACTTCAAGACGCACATCGAGAACCTGCGTGAGCACCCGAAGGGGCTACTCGTGGATGCGATCACCGAGGTGAGCGTCGGCCGGGAACTGGTGTGGCGTCAGGTCACCACCTTCCTGCACCAGCAGCGCACCTCGCTCTCCGGTGAGCCGAAGCCCGAGCCGAAGCCGGAAGAGGTTCCGCCGCCGCCGATGCGGACCATTCGGGTCGATCAGAAGACGATCACCCGGTACGCGGCCGCCTCCGGTGACCACAACCCGATCCATACCTCGGCCCTGGGCGCCAAGGCCTTCGGATTCCCGAGGGCGATCGCACACGGCATGTGGTCGGCCGCGAATATCCTCGCCAATGTCGAGGGGCGGATCCCGGAAAAGGCGACCTACGCGGTCAAATTCGGCAAGCCGATTCTGCTGCCGTCCACGGTGAACGTGTACGCCGATAAGGCCGAAGGTGGCTGGGATCTGGCCTTGCTGCACCCGCAGAAGGGGTACCCGCATCTGACGGCCACCCTGCGCTGAATTCGATCGCTCGCGGAGCCGCATCCGATTTCGGATGCGGCTCCGCGCGTTTCACGATGCTCGAGTTGCGACACGTCCGTATACGAGACGATCCGCTGGTCGACCCGAGGGGTACCGCGAGTTCGCGGAGAGCTACCACGAAGTCGCGGTGGATCTCGGCGCTGTCGCCCTATCTTCAGCCTCGGGGCATTGACGGATGAGATCGTCGCCGCGTTGAACCCGGACCTCGGTCTGGCCGACTTGGTCGCGGATATCTACGAAATCGACTATCCAACTACCCGGGTGGGGTGATCAGCAGCCGCAATCGCAGCCGCAATCGCAATCGCCGCAGTCGCAACCGCAGTCACAGCAATCGCAGCAGTCGCAGCAGTCGCAGTTCTTGATCCAGGCGTCCTTGCGTTGGCCATTGCAGGGGTTGGTGTGGTCGGCGCAGCAGGCGTAGCCGGTGCAATAGACGCCGAGGACCAGTGCGAGGGCCTCGCCGATGCCGGGGCGGCGGACTGGTGGGCGCTTTTCGAAGTCGGGCGGCGGGGCCGGGTATTGCGCGGTGGCGGTGTGGCGGGACGCGTTGCAGGCGTGGGCGGTTGCGCCGATGCCGCGTCCGACTCGGCGGACCAGGGCGTGCAGTGGGTCGAGCAGCATCCAGCGGATGGTGGGGATCTGGTCCAGTTGGACCTCGGCGACCGCCTTGCGCAGCTGCGAATCGGACTGCCGCAGCAGGTCGTAGGCCTCCGGCATGGTGGTTCCGGTGGCAGCGAGTGGGTTGAAGCGACCGCGCGTCCGATCCTCATCGAAGTCCTCGACGGCATCCGTGAGGTGTGCGATTCGGCCGAAATGCCCACCGGCCTCTCGCAATGCGGCGATGTTCTCCGGACGATCGGCCAACACCGCGGTGTGGGCGAACAGTTCCGCAGCGCAGATCTGCGTCGGGGCGGTCAGATCGTCGAGAGAAATTGCGGGAGTCAGAGTTTCCAGGTGCGCCTGCGAATTGATCGCGGCAACAAGTGGTTCCACATCCAGGCCGATCAGCGACGCCTGCGATCGTGCGCGGTCCGCCCAGCGGCTCGACACCTTCGTCATCGGACGCCGGGTGAGTGCGGAGCCGTCACCGTCATCGACGTGATCGCGAATCTTGGCCGATCCCAACAACAGTGACGCGGTGGAAGCCAGTAACACCCCCGGTGAATCCGCCGCCGCCACCTCCGCCCGACGCATCCCGCGCAGCGCACACGGTCCCGCCGTGGTCCGCGCCATCGGACCCGACAGCTGCGCCTCGGTCAGCACACTCAGCACAATCGCATCGGTATTGGTCGCCGCCCGCGCCAACTGCCCATGCCCATCTCGCAGCCCCAAACACAGCCCGCACATATGCGTACGCCACTCGGCCGCATCAATCCCATACTTCTCGGCCGCATGCGAACACGGCCGCAACATCCCGAACAATTCCGCCCCGTTCCCCGACCATTCCGCCGGTCCCTACCTTTGACCACCCGCACTCTCGCAGCCCACCAACACAGCCGCAAGCCGAGCCGCCCCCACCGGCTGCCACCAAGCGAGTCGCCCGGAGATCTACCCCGGCCACCTCAATACACCCGCCGGCTGGGCGACTAACGATTTGCCTCACCAGACCCCAACGGCTCGTCTGCACCGTCCCCGCCGAACCCAGCGGCTGCTACTCGGCCTTCTTGCGGCCCGCGAGACCGCGCCAGGCCAGATCGTCTAGGAGGTCTACGGCCTCGGATACCTCGATGCGGCCGCTGGCTACTCGGTCGGCGATTGCTTCGCCTGCGCCGATGACGGCTACCGCGACGACGTCGAAGTTGGTGCCGGGTTCGGCGTGTTTTGCACTGGATTCGAGGAGTTTGGCGGTTAGTTCGATGACTCGTTCGCGGGCGTTCTCGATTTCCGAGGCGAAGGCTTGCTGGCCGATTGCCTGACGGTAGAGGACCTGCCAGGAGTTGCGGTTGCGGTCGACGAAGCCGAGGAAACCCTCGAGGGCCGTGCGGACCTGCTCATGCGGGGACAGCTGGGGGTTGCCCGCCGGTGCCACCGATTCGATAAAGCGCAGTCCCTCCCGCTGGATGCAGGCACGAAACAATTCATCCTTGGAGCCGTAGTAGAGGTACAACATCGGCTTGGAGATCTTCGCCTCGGCGGCGATCGCGTCCATCGACGTGTCGTGGAACCCCCTACGCGAGAACACCTCGACCGCGGCGTCGAGCATCTGCTGCTCACGAACCGCCCGAGGAAGTCGCTTCGTCCCGCCCGCCATTCACTCTCCTACCATGGTGAAGCTTTTATATTACTCCAAGGTAAGTTCGGCGGGTCGGATTGCGCGTTCGCAACTTCACCACGCTGGGCGACGCTGAGCTCCTTCCTTAGGACCGCGATGTCCTTGGATTTGCTGACACAGCTGTGCAACCGTCCAGCAGAGCGATACTACGGGCATCCTCCGACAACGCGGCTGTACAACATACGACGACGACCCGCAGCGGCTGCTTGCAGGTCGCCCGAAAGGGTCGGCAGCGATTACTTGCCGTCACTCGAAAGGATCGGCGGCGGCTGCTCGCCAGTCGCGCCGAAACGGCAGCAGTCAGCAGGTCTGCAGCGCACCCTTGTACCGCGCCATCCGCAGCACCGACTCGTCGACCCGAGCCGTGCTCAGCCGACCATTTGACACCGCCTGCTCCAACCGGTCCAGCACCTGGGGCACCGCATCGGTGGTGATCCAGAGCGCGCTATCCGCACCGGCGACCAGCGCGGCCTCGACCGCATCCTCGATGCTCATCCGGCTGGTGATGGCGGCCATACCGCCGAGGTCATCGGTGAAGATCGGGCCCTGGAACGGGGCGGCGCCATAGCCGGTGCCGTCGCGCAGTAGCGACATCACCTGCGGGCTGATGCTGGCGGGCACATCGGGGGTGGTCAGATCGGGTACGTCGAGGTGGCCGACCATCACGGCGGCGCCGGAATCGATGAGATTGCGGAACGGAGCCAGGTCGACACTCTGCAGCTGGGACAGTGGCGGGGTGCGCACGGCACCGGTATGCGAATCGCCCGATCCGGAACCGTGCCCCGGGAAGTGCTTCATGACCGTGCCGACACCGACCTCCTTCATGGCGCGGATGTAGGCGTCGGCGAACTCGGTGACCACTGCGGGGTCGTCGGAGAAGGAGCGGTCGCCGATCACCGAATCGTCGGGCTGGCTGCTCACATCGACATCGGGTGCGAAGTCCACGGTCACGCCCAGATCCTTCAGCGCCCGGCCACGGGTCACGGTGGCATCGTGAAACTGCTGGGCGGTCATGGTCTGGGCGGTCGCCCGAGCCGATGGCGCCGGACCGATCAGGTCCTTGGCCCGGGAGACGCGGCCGCCCTCCTCATCGATGGTCACCATCAGCGGCACCTTGGCCACCGCCTTGACCTGTTCGATCAGACCACTGCCCAGCAGTGACTTATCGGTCCATCCGCCCACGAAAATGCCGCCAACCTGGGAGTTGCGCACCACATTCGTGGCATCGTCGGCGCCGGTGACACCGACCGTCAGGAGCTGACCCAACTTCTCGCGCAACGTGAGTTTCGCGAGGTAGTCGGCATCGCAGCCGCGCTTCACCGGGCTGGTGGCGGGTGTGGTGGCACCGGTCGCAGCGCCGGTCGTGGGGCCGAGGGTCGCCGATGGCGACGGCGCGGAGCTGGAGTCGCCGCTGGAGCAGCCGGTCGCGACGGCGGCGAGGATTGCGAGCATGACGAGAGGCGTCTTTCGCATGTGTCCACGGTAGTCGGCGCGCTCGGATCGATCCGACTCAGGTAGTGCTAGCGGCGAGTCGCTGGGTCCTGCGGGCCAGGTCGGATATGCGGCTGCCGTCGTAGCCGAAGACCGCACTGTGCAGCCGGTCGTGGAACGGGTCGGTCCAGTGCGCCGGGATGGCGGTGCCGACGAGGATTCCGGCGACCGAGCCCGCGGTGGCGCCGTTGGAGTCGGTATCGCAACCACCTTGTACGGTGAGCCCGATGGTGTGGGTGAAATCGCCTGCGCCCCAAAGCAATCCGGCGGTGATGAGGCAGGCGTTCGGAACGGCGTGCACCCAGTTGTAGTGGTCGTGGCGGCGGTGGATGGCCGCGACGGCCCGCTCCCAGGACATGCCGCTATCCCGGTCCGCGATAACCTCCACGACCGCGGCGGACAACCTCGAACCTTCCGGAATGCATTGTTGGGCAATGGAAAGCGCAGACGCTACGCCGTCGGCGGTGAAGGCGGCAGCGACCAGTGCGGCCGCCCACATCGCCGCGTAGACACCGTTGCCGGTATGTGAGAGTCCGGCGTCGCGCGCGGCGAGTGCGGCAGCGCGTACCGGATCACCCGGACTGATATAGCCGAAGATATCGGCACGAATCATCGCACCGATCCACTCGCGATACGGATTTCGATACCGAGCCACCCGCGGTGGGGCCAAGCCGTTGATCAAATTGCGATAGGCGACCCGCTCCGCGGTGTAGGTCTGCAGGAACGGCAGATGCTCCAGCCACGCGTCCGCAACATCGGATCGGGTGAAATTCTTTCCGCACGTTTCCAATAGATGCAGTCCGAGCACGGTGTAATCGATATCGTCATCGCGCGGAGCTCCGTCGATACAACCCTGCACCGATACCGGCCAGCTCGGATTCAGCGGATACTCCGTCGACGGCGGCAATAATGCGGGCACATAGTCGGTCAGCGGATAGGCGCGGGCGCGTTCGAGATAGCCGCGTATTCGCGCAGGCGTCCAGACGAATCCATTCTCCAGCGGTTTACCGAGTGTGCAGCCCACGCAGCGTCCGAGCCAGCCACCGTGAATCCGCTCGAACAGTTCGGCATCGGATAAATCCGAGACCACCGACTCGATTACTTGCGACGCAGTCGGTTCGGGCAGATCCGACTCGTCATAACTCCAGCCCGGATCGCGCTCGGCGGTTTCGAGCCGGTCGAATAGCGTCCAGCACGCCGCAGGGTCGGCATGATCGGCGGTGGCGAGCGTGCGCACATCCGACTCGAACTCGGCCACCAGATAGCCCGATTCGAGCCGTTGCCGCCATTCGTAATACAGCAGCGTCCGTGGCTCGATCTCATGCCTGCCGAAGAACACCAGTTCGTTCGCATTGGACATATGCGCAGATTATCCGCGCGCGGCACACCGCGGGGCAGGCCGGTCCGGAGTAATGTTGTGGCGTAGCCATGTGACTCCCATCAGGAGGTCATCGTGCCGTGCGATCTAATGCTCATTGCCTATGACGGCTCCGAGAATGCCAAGCGCGCCATCGAATACGCAGGCCGATTTCTCTCGGCGAATAGAGCCGTGGTGCTCACCGCGTGGGAACCGATGGTGCGCCAGGCCGCTCGGCTGTCCGGACTCTCGGGTGTGATGCAGCCGGAGTGGGTCCCCGATGAGGAGATCGAGGACATCGCCTATGTCGACGCGCGCCATATCAATATCGAGGGCGTCCGCCTTGCCAAACTCGCCGGGCTCAATGCCGAGGCGCGCACCGCCGAATGCACCTCCACGATCTGGAACGCCATTGTCGAAGCCGCCGACGACCTCGACGTCGATATCATCGTGGCGGGCACCCGCGGCGCCACCGGCATTCGCGCCCTGATGCACAGCAGCGTCGCCGACGCCGTACTCAAGCACTGCCACCGTCCGGTGCTCATGGTGCCGCCCGGCAGGGAGCCGCGCCGCTGAGATTTGGATCGCTCGAGTAGCTTCGCGCGGGGTTTGCGGGGTTAGGGTCGAGGGATCATGAACGGTTTCTTGCTCGCCCAGCCCGGTGGAGTGGTCCGTGCCTCCGGGACCCGGGTCGCCTTCGACGAGGTGGCGCGGGCGGTGGCGGCGCTACGATACGGATCCGCGGAGCTGATCGTCGGGGCACTGCCGTTCGATCCGCGGAATCCGGCCGCGCTGAGCGTGCCCGAGCAGGCGCAACGCACCGTCGGGCCGTGGCGGCCCGCGGCGCTGCCCGAACTGCCCGCCGTTCGGATCATCACCGAAATACCAAGTCCGGCCGAACATGTCGCACGGGTGACGAAACTGGTCGAGCAGTTGCAGGATCCGGCGCAGCCGCTGCGCAAGGTCGTCGCCGCCCGATCGGTACTGGCCGAAGCCGATAGTGCGCTGGATCCCGAGCTGGTCGCGGGGCATCTGCTGACCAGGCATCCGCACGCGAATGTGTTCGCGGTCGATCTGACCGCCGCGGGTCGCCCCGGCGCGACACTGGTCGGCGCCACCCCGGAGGTTTTGGTCGCGCGGCACGGCGCCACCGTCACGCTGCACCCGCTCGCCGGCACGCTGCCGCGCCTGGCCGATCCGGAGGCCGATGCCGCACAGGCGCAAGAGTTGTTGTCCAGCACCAAGAATCGCGACGAGCACGCCTTCGTCATCGAATGGATCCGGGAGGTGCTCGCGCCGGTCTGTGCGGAACTGACCATCCCGGACGGCCCGCAGCTGATCAATACGCACGAGGTCTGGCATCTGGCCACCCCGATCACCGGCCGTCTGCGCGATCCCGCGACAACCGCACTCGACCTGGCCATCCTGCTGCACCCCACCCCCGCGGTGTGTGGCACACCGACCGATCTCGCGCTCGACACGATCGCCCGTATAGAAGAGGAGCGCGGCTTCTACGGTGGCGCGGTCGGCTGGTGCGATGCGCATGGCGACGGGGAATGGGTGGTCGCGATCCGAAGTGCGGAACTATCCGCCGACGGTCGTTCGATCCGCGCCTTCGCGGGCGGCGGGATCGTGGCCGCCTCGGATCCGCATGCCGAATTGGACGAGACCACCGCGAAGCTGCGCACCTTGCTGGGCAGTTTGCACTGCGCGATTCCGAGCGACTGAGATCATTCGATTCGGCTATCGGTGGGTTGACCGTATGTGATCGAGCCCCGTCCTGCTAGGTTGGCCCGGAATGTGCCTGCATCGATGTATTGGAGTGCCGCGATGAAGTTTGCTGTCCCTGGTGTTGCGAGTGCGGTCGCTGGCGCCGTTCTGGGTGCGGTCGCGGTGTTCGTCATCACGATGGCAGTGCAGCAGAACACGCGGCCGAATATCGAGCGCTCCGACTCCAACTCCTCGCTACTCAACAACGTTGAGTACGGCAGCCGCTGATCCACAGCAGTTCGAACGACCGTCGCGGAGGCGATAGCACGACGCGTCGACTCGACGGTTCCCCGCTCGGCAGGCGCTGGTTCGTCGGGACCGTGGTCGCGGCGTTCCTGCTCACTTTTCTGCAGGCGCCCGGCCTGACGGTCGCCGACACCAAATACGATCTGGCGCAGAATCCGCTGGGCTTCCTCGGACGCGCCGCCCACCTGTGGAGTAGTCAGGCCCCGATGGGGCAGGTGCAGAACCAGGCCTACGGATACTTCTTTCCGCATGGCGCATTCTTCTCGGCCGGGCATGTGCTCGGTCTGCCCGCCTGGGTAACCCAGCGGATCTGGTGGGCGTTGCTGCTGCTCGCCGGGTTCTGGGGCATCGTCCGGCTCTGTGAAACGCTCGGCATCGGCACTCGCGGGTCCCGAGTGGTGGCCGCGACCGCGTTCGCACTCTCACCGCGGGTGCTGACCACGCTCGGGTCGATCTCATCGGAGACGCTGCCGATGGTGCTCGCGCCATGGGTGTTGCTCGCGCCCGCCGCATTGGGCACCGCATATCGCACGCACAAGCGCGGCGGTGCCGCCTCGCCCGCCGGGAGTGCGCTGGCGCTGGCACTCATGGGCGCGGTGAATGCGGTGGCAACGGTCGCCGCATTTCTGCCCGCACTGCTGTGGTGGGCGTCGTATCGGCCGAACCGGCGCTGGTGGCGATTCACCCGGGCCTGGATTCCGCTGCTGGTGCTTGCCACCTTCTGGTGGGCGGTGCCGCTGCTCGTGCTCGGCAAGGTCAGCCCGCCGTTCCTGGACTACATCGAATCCTCGGGGGTGACCACGCAGTGGGCGTCCCTGGGTGAGGTGCTGCGCGGCACCGACAGCTGGACGCCGTTCGTCTCACCGGAGCGCATCGCGGGTGCGGTGCTGGTGACCCAGCCCGCGGCGGTGCTGGCCACCGGACTGCTCGCGGCGGCGGGTATGGCCGGGTTGGCGATGCGGTCCATGCCGTATCGGGGGCGGCTCGCGCTGATCCTGCTGGTCGGATTGGTCGGGATCTGCGCCGGATATGTCGGTGAGCTGAGTGGGCCGTTCGCGGATTCGGTGCGGGTATTCCTGGATGCCGGTGGCGCGCCGCTACGCAATGTGCACAAGCTGGAGCCGCTGATCCGAATTCCCCTGGTGCTCGGCCTGGCCCAGCTGCTGACCAAGGTGCCATTGCCCGCGTCGGTTCCGATGCCGGTATGGCGCAGCGCCTTCGCCCATCCCGAACGGGACAGGTCGGTCGCGGTCGCCGCATTGATCCTCACCGCGCTCGCACTGTCCACCTCATTGGCCTGGACCGGGAAACTGGCGCCGCGCGGGGCCTACGACGAGGTGCCCGGGTATTGGAAGCAGACCGCACAGTGGCTGTCCGACCATGCCTCCGATACCCGGGCTCTGGTGGTGCCCGGCGCGCCCTTCGGCAGCCAGGTGTGGGGGCTGACGCGTGATGAGCCGCTGCAGGCGCTGGCGAGCACGCCGTGGGCGATCCGCGACGCGGTGCCGCTGAATCCGCCGGGCACCATCCGCGCGATGGATTCGGTGCAGCGGTTGATCGCCGACGGCAGGCCGTCGAGCGGTCTCGCGGCGACGCTGACCGAGCAGGGCATCGGAATCCTGGTGTTGC
The DNA here is from genome assembly GCF_040614395.1 of Nocardia sp. NPDC005998. Lineage (NCBI taxonomy): Bacteria > Bacillati > Actinomycetota > Actinomycetes > Mycobacteriales > Nocardiaceae > Nocardia > Nocardia sp. NPDC005998. The sequence goes on from NZ_JBEXUI010000015.1 coordinate 83,961, forward strand.
GCAATGATCTCGATCCGGAGACCGCACGCTCGACCCGGCCGATACTGGCGCATCAGGCGATCGACGGTTCGCCCGGATTGCACAAGGTCGCCGAATTCGGCAATCCGATCGGGACGGCCGTCATCTCCGACCATCTGGTCGTCGACGGTGATCTGCGGCCCGCCTATCCGGCGATCGAGATATACCGGGTCGAGGCACGGCCGCCGGGTACGCCCGTCGAAATACACAGCGGCACCGGCGCTCCGACGTCGTTCCCTGGTGCATACACGGTGCCGCTGGCCGAGGTCGAGACGGTTCAGGGCGGGTCCGAGGTACTCGAACGGCTGCATCGTGATGCCGATACCGCGCCGAGGCTGCTCGCAGCCGATGCGGCCGCCGCCGGACTGCCGATCGGGCCGTTGACCGTCACGGATACGCCGATGGCGCGGGAGGCCGATTTCGGCAAGGTGGACAACCACAATTCGGCGCTGCGCGCACCGGACGATGCGCGCCGCACCCATAATCTGGTGCCCGACTATTCCGTCCCCGGTGCGGAGTTGGTGCGCGGGGAATGGTCCGGCGCGACGATCACCGCATCGAGTTCGGCCGCCGACGCCACCCAGTTGGGCGGATCCGCGCCGGGCAGTTCGACCGCCGCCGCGGTCGATGGCGATCCGTCGACCGCATGGATCAGCAATGGCGCCGAACACGCACTGGGACAGTGGCTTCGGCTCGATCTCGACCATCCGATCGGCACCGGACTGCTGCAACTGACCACCAGCGCGGCGGCCATCGGCGACCCGGTGAAATGGGTCGAGGTCCGCACCGCGCACGGCAGTGTCTCGGCCCGGATTCCCGAACCCGGTGCACCGGTGTCGATTTCCTTGCCAGCTGGGCAGACCGATTGGCTCAGCATTACCGCCATCCGTACCGCAGACGGCACGCGGGGTGGGCAATTCGGCATCAGCGAACTGACCCTGGACGATTACACCGTCCGCACCGCACCCGTCCGGGTCGACATCCGGCATCGGACGGTATTGCCGCCCACCCCGGCGGGCGCGCAGGTCCGTGCCTGGGATCTCGGACAGGAATTCCCTGGTCGCAGTGCTTGTTTCGATGCACCGGACCGGGTTCGGTGCAGTAAGGGACTCGCCCTGGCGCCAGAGGAGCCCGGTGCGTTCGAACGCACGCTGTCGGTGCCGGAGCCGATGACCGTCACGCCGGAGCTGACGGTGCGAACTCGACAGAGCCCCGAACTGGAGGCGCTGCTCACCGACCAGTCGCGTCCCGTGGCGCGCGGCAAGGCCGATGTCGGTGATCTGCGCGGTTCGGCCTTCGCGGCCACCGATGGGGATCCGCGGACGAGTTGGACGGCGCCGGAGGATTCGGTGCGGAACCTGGCAGGCGGCAAACCAACGCTCGAGCTGGAGCTGCCCGAACCCGCTTTGGTCACGGGGCTGGAATTGACACCGTCACTCGGCGAACTGCCCGCCGCGCCGCTCGCGGTGGCGGTAAATCTCGGCAATGGCCCGCAGGTTCGCGAACTCGAGCCGGGCAAGCCGACGCGAATCTCATTGCAGCCCACGGTGACCGATCGCATCGAACTGAGCATCCAGAGTTGGCGGCCGGTACTCGATCGCACCGCGCTGGGCTTCGCCGTCACCCAACCGCCCGGGCTCGCCGAGGTGTCGGTGCTCGGACCGGAGTATCCCGCGCCCGCCGGGCCCGATCGGTTGATCACCATCCCGTGCGCGCAGGGTCCCACGATTGCGCTCGGCGGACGGTTCGTGCATACCACCGTCACGGCGACCGCCGGTGAATTGCGTTCCGGTGCACCGGTTCCCGCGCGGGTGTGCACGAATTCGGAACTTCCCACCGATTCGGTCGGCTCCGACGAGATCGCGGTACCCACCGGGCGAGCCGATGTGACGGTCGCACCGACCTCACTCTTCTCCGTCGACCGACTTCGCCTGAACCGCACCGATTCCGCCGCCACCGGCATCGGCCGATCCGATCACGCGAAACAACTGCTCGTCCTGCCGCTCAGCACCAATGTCGGATGGCGGGCAAGCGCTGCCGACGGCAGTGCACTCGAACCGATCGTGGTCAACGGATGGCAGCAGGGCTGGCTGCTACCGGACTCGGGATCGAAACCATCCGGCCCGATCACCGTCTCCTTCCCCATCGACCGCTGGTACCGCCTCAGCATCTTCGGCGGTCTGCTGCTACTGATCCCGCTGGTCCTGCTCGCCATCCCCCGCCCCCGCCGGATCCCGACTGCTGGCGGCTCGGAGTCGAGTTCCCGCATGAGCCCAGACGCCACCCGAAATCCGACTGATACACCCAGCCGTACCGACTCCACCATGCGAGTTGTCGACTCCAACGCAGACGCAGCCAACCCCAACACGAATGTTGGCGACTCCAATACCGGTGCAGCCACCCCCTGTCCGAACGCAGGCGACTCCGATGCGAACGCGACCAACCCAAGCGCGGACACCCACACTCCCAACGCGAACAATGCCGACTCGGGTACAGACGAAGCCCAACCCAGGGCACACACCGCGGAATCCAACGCGAACGCTGCCGACCTCGACCCGAACGCAGCTGACTCCAATCGAGACGCAGCCAACTCCAGCGTGAATGCAGTCGACCGGACTGTGGACAACGGGCCGACTCCGACCACATGGGGCAATCGCATCCTCGGCGCGATCGGAATCGGCACTGTCGCAACGGTTATCGCCGGACCGGTCGGCACCGTGCTCACCGTGATCGCGCTCGCCGCGACTCGCTTCTCCGCACGGATAACGTCGAAAGTCCTTGCCGCCATTGCCGGCCTCGGCACCGCCACCGCCGCGGCAGCCCTATCCACCGGACCGTGGCGCGCCGCAAGCGGATACATGGGTGGCTCCCTGTGGGTCCAACTGCCCGCACTACTGGCTGTGATCGCCGTCGGCATCGCCGCACTCCCGCCACGACACAAAGACCCGTAACGCGTCGAAAGCCCATGCCGCCGCTACCGACCTCGCCACCACCGCGGCCCACTCCACCCGACCACGACGCACCACAGACGGATACGACGGATAGCTTCCCCGGGCTCCCGACATGACGCAAAGACCGTTCGCGGACGCCCGAAACCCTCCGCGCACTGCTAGCGTCGGATGCGTGACGGCGTGCGTGGAGTGCGGATTCGACTACGAGCCCGCGTTGGTTCCCGAGGTGTCGGCGCTGGCCAGGGTGCACGCGGCGGAGTACGCGACACTGCTCGGTCAGGATGAACGGCGACTTCGGCACCGACCTGCACCCGAGGTGTGGTCGCCACTGGAGTACGCCTGCCATGTGCGGGATGTCCTACTCGCACAACGGGAACGCGTGCTGCTCGCCCGCCGCGCCGACGCACCGGCGCTCGAGCCGATGGGTCGCGACGAACGCGTCGAACACGACGGCTACAACGACCAGCAGCCATCCGACGTCGCCCGCCAACTCACCGATGCGGCCCTACTCTTCGCCAACGTCCTCGACCGCCTGACACCCCTGGACTGGAACCGCACAGTCATCTACAACTTCCCGGACCGCCAGGAACGCCCCCTCCACTGGCTCGCCCTACACACCCTGCACGAACTCCGCCACCACCTACTCGACATCCGCCGTCAACTCGAGAGCTGACCGCCCCACACGACCAGACCTCGCAGCAACCAGACCTCGCAGCCATCCGACCTCACCAACCGCCGGATCCTTCCGCGGTGGTCGTGGGCTGGGGGGTTGCCGAGGTGAGGGCGGGCGCTGGGGGCTCGGCGAGCGGCTTTGCTGTAGCGGCGTCGGCGGTGGGTGAGGGGGTGGCAGCGGCTTTTGCGTAGTCGCGGTCTCGGGCGAAGCGGCGGGCTGGTTCTTCTATGAGGGCGTAGCTGGCGGCGGCGATCGGGAGGGTTAGTGCGATGGTCAGGATGAGGACTTCTTTGAAATCGCCGCTGAAGGGGAGGATGCCGAAGACCGGGAAGACCACGGATAGGACTGCGAGGTGCCAGAGGAAGATGCCGTAGGACCAGCGGCCGATGGTCGCGGCGACCGGGGATTCCAGCCAGCGATGGGGGCGGGCGCCGGGCGGGCGCAGTACCAGGGGGGCGAGCAGGGCGAATCCGATAATGGCGCCGAAGCCCATCTTGGCCGCGTACTGCCACGGCTCGGCGCGGGTCAGCCCGGCGGGGCCGCCGAGGTCGGTGGCGGAGAGCAGGAAGGCGATCAGCGCGACGGTCCACATCACCGGTTGATTGGCGAGCAACCGCAGCCGTGGTGATAGCTGATCTCTATTGTCAATGAGCTCGGCCAGCAGCATGCCCACCGCGAACCACGGCAGATATCCGGGCAGCCAATTGTCGGCGTGAATGGCGTCGGGCGTCGGTACCGGAATGAAATTCCAACTCAGACTGATCGCCGCCAGCGCGAGGATCGCGGGTATGCGCCAGCGGGCGGCGTCGCCGCGCAGCCGCACCACCGCGAAGGCCAGCAGGGGCAGCACCAGATAGAAGGCCACCTCGACGGACAGACTCCACATCTGGGTGAGTCCATCGGTCAGCGTCAGCGGCACGAAGACCTGCGTCAGGGCCAGATTCGAAACCCATACGCGCAGGCCAGCAGTGTCGGCCGCACTCGGAACCAAGATCAGAACCGCGGCCACCACAACCCAGTACGCGGGCAGAATGCGCGCCGCTCGGTGCCGCAGGTAGTAGCCGACCGAGGGCGCGGTCCCCAGCCCGCGCGCCTTCGCGGCATGCGGACGCCACAGCAGGAAGCCCGACAGCGCGAAGAAAACCGCGACCGCCATATCGAACCGTTCCCAGATCCGGCCCAGCACCGGCGTATTCGCGGCGCCGGTCTGGAACGCGACGTGGGTCAGCAGCACACCCAGCGCGGCCATGCCACGCATACCTTCCAGGGCAGGCACGAAACCCCGCGTGCGAGCGGGCGCGGCTTCGGTCGGCGTGGGAGGGGTAGCGGTCATCGGACTCCAGTCTGCAGGTCCGTTCGAGTGACCTGCAAGCAGTCGTACCTACCAGCTGGTAACCCTACGTTTCAGATTTCGCGTTAGACTCGGGCGATTTCTGGGTCGAATCCGGCCTCGGCACCGCATAGTACGACAACGGACTGTTAGTGTCGGGGCTCACGAGTGCCGCGGCGCGCCCGCAGTACTTGCCGCACAGACCCGTGTTCTACGACGAGGAGAGTTTGCATGGCACTGAGTGCCGGAACCAGAAGGACGGTGGCCTGCCTGCTCGTGGGTCTGGGCGCGTTGTCGATCGTCGCCGCGGTGATGATCCCGACCTACACCGTCAGCAAACTGGCAAAAACTCCCCTCGACCTCGAGATCACCACGATCGCGACGAACCAGCCCGGCGAGGACAGCCTCGTCCTGGACGCCAAGTCGCTCACCGCACCCGAGGGCGCGGCCAAGGTCGACACCAATGTGCCACTGGTCTCGCAGCGGTTCCTCACCGTCGAGGACCCCTCCGACGCCACCGAGATGACCGTCCAGGCCGGTCAGACGCTGCGGCGCATCGATAAGCAGGGCGACACCGGCCTGCTGACCGCGACCATCGACCGGGTCACCATCGACCGCACGTCCGGCGAGCCGGTGGCCAAGGAGCCCAACGGCTCCATTGCCGTCACGGTGAACAAGGACCTACAGAGCATCGCCGACCCGGTGCAGCACACCGGCCTGCAGTACCGCTTCCCGATCGGCACCGAGAAGAAGACCTACCCGTACTTCGATCTCAACGTGCGCAAGACCTTCGACGCCAAGTTCATCGAAGAGACCGAGATCAACAGCACGAAGGTCTACCACTTCCAGATGTCGGTCCCGGCGACCAACCTGTGGGACGTGGTCCAGGCGCCGACCAATCGGCTGAGCCTGCCCGCCGCGAAGTGGGGCCTCGAAGGTGACGAGCCGGTCACCATGACCCGCTACTACACCAACACCCGCGACCTGTGGGTCGAGCCGCAGACCGGCACCGTGGTCAAGGGCGGCGAGCAGCTCAATCTGTTCTACGCACGCAGCGCCGACCACCCCGACGTCATCGCGCTGAAGTCGCACCTCGTCTTCGATGAGAACACCATCGAATCGCAGCTCTCGGTCGCCAAGGAGAACATCGACAAGCTGTCGCTGTACGGCCGGATCATGCCGATCGTGCTCGGCGTGCTCGGTGTCGCCGCCCTGGTCGGCGGTGCGATCCTGGGGATCCGCGGTGGATCCGCCGGTGCCGGCGTTGGTCGGCGCGGTGGTCCAGGCGGGGGCGGGGATGACGCTCCTACCCAGCAGTTCAGGATCCAGAAGAATCTCTGACGGCAGTTCCGATACTCGGCTCCCCGGCATTACGCCTGGGAGCCGAGTTCGTTTTTGGGGGGCAGTTCGATTAGGTGGCGGACGAACTCGAGGGATACGCGACGGGATGCGACGGCTGGTACAGCAGCATCAGCCCCGCGCCCGGGATCTTCATGTCGACGCAGCGCCCGAAGCTCCGCTCGGCAATGTCGCCCTCGAATCGCGCTCCACGCCCGGCCAATTCCGCCATGGTCTGCTCGATGTCATCGCATATCAGCGAAATCTCGTGGCGCGGTGGGCCATCGGCGGGGTGCACCCCGAGTTCGCTCGGCCCGGTTCCGAAAATCAGCCACCCACCATGGGCGTCCACATTCGGCCAGCCGAGAACGTCGCGGAAGAACGCGCGAGCCGCATCCGGATCCTCCGCATAGACCAGTGTGTGCACAGCGGTGATCATGCTGGTGATCGTAGGCGAGCCGGTGCAGTCGGGTGGGTGATCGCGAGCCAGTGCGCCCAGCAGGAGATCACCAGCGGACCGACCGCTCAGGCAACCACAGGCGAACCGATACGCCCACGCAGCGATCGTTGGTGAAACAGCACACCAGACAGGCAATCATCGCCGAACGGCGCACCCACGCGAGGGAACGTCAGCAAGCTGGTGCGCTCAGGCAGGTGATCGTGAGCGGGTGCGCTCGGGCATGTGGTCTTCAACGAACCCGCTCACTCGAACAGATAGTCACCAGCCGCTCACCCAGACGGGCGATCGCCGACGAACCAGCGCACCTGAGCAGCCGATCATCGACGAACCACTGACCCGAACGGACAATCGCCACCCAGCCACGCGACCGCCGATGAACCGCCGCACC
>NZ_JBEXUI010000015.1:91216-195088 GCF_040614395.1 Nocardia sp. NPDC005998
CCCGAGTAGGCGATCATCGACGAACAACCGACCCGAACGGACAATCGCCACCCAGCCACGCGACCGCCGACGAACCGCCGCACCCGAGTAGGCGATCATCGACGAACAACCGACCCGAACGGACAATCGCCACCCAGCCACGCGACCGCCGACGAACCGCCGCACCCGAGTAGGCGATCGCTAGCGAACCTGCGGTCAGGCGGGTGATGGGGAGCGGTCGGCGGTTCGCAGGACGATGGCTGCGACCAGGATCGTGGTGGCGGCAGCGACGGCGACGGCAGTGGTGATCAGGGCCGGGACCGAGCGGGCGAAGGAGGCCATCAGGATCAGCTCGACCGCGAGGCCGAGCCACGTCAGTGCGGCAAGGGAGGTGCGGTCTACCGCGATGGCCGAGAGCAGTGCGCCCTGGAGCACCGCCAGGATTGCACCCTGCAGTGCGAACAGCCACAGCATGCCCTGGATCGGCGCATAGTCCTGTCCCGCGAACAGGGGCGCCAGCGGTGCCGTCACCGCCGCACCCACTACCGCGACGATCCCGATGCCGGACAGCACGGCGAGCGCATCCCGGATCGCCCGCGCCGAATGCGTCGGCTGCGCCATCCGCGGATACAACACCACCCCCACCGCCTGCGGCAGCCAGAACGCGATCTTCGTGGCAATCGCCCCGAGCGCATACCGACTCGCATCTGCTTCCGCCAACACAATCCGCGCAACAATCAGATCCGCCGACGACAACGCCATCAATGCCGCCTGCGCCTGCGCCGCCCGCAACACCGGCACCACCCCAACCGCCTGGGCTCCCCCGTCCGAGGCGCCGGATACACCCCAGGCCCATAACCGCGCCACCCACCGATTGGCGCCACGCACTCCTTCGCGGCGGACCGCACGTGTCGTTCCATCGTGGCCAACTCCCTGTGCCGGTTGGCCGGAGCCCACCTCGCGCGTCACATCGCCGGTGCCGCCGACCCCATATCCTGGTGCCTCGGCCTCATCCCGGGGGGACGGTTCCGTTTCCGCATCGGCTGTGGAGCGAGTGCAGGGTGTGGATGCGGTATAGCGGGCGAATACGGCGGCGGCGGCGATGCCGAGGGCGGCAGCCCAGAGGGCGGGCGCGGCGGAGCCGCCCAGTGCGAGGACTACCAGGGCGGGAGCTACGCGTGCGATTCCGGCCGTGCCGAGGACTATCGCCAATGCGCGAAAGCGTCTGCCGCCCTGCAGGATGCCCTGTTCGCCGGATAGCAGCACCAGGGCGGGGGCCGCGCCGAGTGCGGCGGCGCAGGCGACCACGCCGACATTCAGCACCGCGGTCACCAGCGGAACCAACACCGCGGCGACAACCGCGACGATTACCGCACACCGCCACTGCAACCGACGCAGCGCCGAGACGCTCGCGCCGCGCACCAATTCCCGCGCGACCACATTCTGCAAGGCCAGCGCGGGCACCGCGCACAACAACTGCACCGCGAGCAGACTCGCGAATTCGCCGTACCCGCTGACCCCCAACCACCGGCTGGCCAGCATCTGCAGCAGATACCCGGCCACATTCGCCGTCATCGCGCCAGCCGTCACCAACGTCAGATCCGCGACAACGGGTAGACGACGGACGGCAGGCACGCCGCAATCGTCCCACCCACCCCCCCGACCCCCGTACACCCGTCCCAACAAGCCCCACGCCACACCCGCCCAGCCGACCGACACCCCCCAGTGCGATCACGCATTCGTCGAGAATGCGCTGATGCAGGCTGCTCTCGACGTTTACCTGCATGAGCGCATGGTGATCATCCGTCCAGGGGACCGGCAGATTCGCCCGCGCGGGCCCTGCGTTTCTCGGGTGCGAGAATTCGGGCGGCGAAACGCATTCGAATACGGCGTAGGCCCGGGGGCGCGGGTGGGCATGGCCCGGGGCGGGTGGGTTCGCATTCGGGACGTAGGGTGCACGCGTGAGTGACTGGCCGGCTCGGCGCGCACGGTGGGTGCGATTCGCACCGGCCGGGTACAGCGGGGTGTTATCGCTGCTCATTGCCGGTCCACTGCTCGGACCGGGCTATCTGTTGCTGCGCGATGCAGTGAGTACGCCGCGCTCCTATCCGACGGATTCGGCGCTGGGGCTCGGTGCCGCGGCCCCGCGCGCGGTGCCGCAGGACGCGCTGCTCGCGGCGCTGTCATCGATCATCGATGGCGGACTGATCGTCAAAGCAATCCTGGTCGTCGCACTGTGGGCGGCCGGATATGGCGCGGCGGTGCTGGCCCGCGAATTGCTCCGGGTATCGACCGGACCGCAACTGGTCGCGGTCACCGTCGCTCTGTGGAATCCGTATGTGGCCGAACGTCTGCTGCAAGGCCACTGGAGTCTGCTGACGGGCTATGCCGCGCTGCCGTGGACCGCGCTGGCCGCATACCGAATTCGCCAGCGCAACGCGCCGAATGCCGCATTCCGCGCGTTCGACGAGTCTGGTGTGGATCGGCGCATCGCTCCGACCGCCACCAACCGCGCCGATCCGACCGCTACCGCGGCACCTCAGCATCGCAGTCCAGCACAAGCTGCTGATCGCCGCCCGCGATTCCACCGTGCCGCCAAGGCGACAGGGAGTACGGCAGCCTCATGGGCCGCACTGGCCGCATGCTTCGCCGCCGCAGGACTCACCCCGACCGGCGCGCTGCTCGCGGGCGGTACCGCTGTCGTCCTGATCGGACGGCGAAACCTCCTCGGAACACTCGCACTGCTGCTGGTCGCATCCGCGCCGTGGTTGACCGCGACGGCACTGTCCGGCGCAGGCTCCGAACCCTCCGACCCAGCCGGAATCGCCGCCTTCGCCGCCCGCGCCGAACCCGCCCTCGGCACGCTCGGCAGCCTGGCCGGACTCGGCGGCATCTGGAACGCCGATTCGGTCCCGCACTCCCGCACCACCGCACTCGCCCTGATCGGCACCGCCCTCCTCCTGATCCTCGTGGCAACCGGCATCCGCGCCGCTTGGACCAAGAAGACATCCGCGACCGGCACTATCCCGCCCCGCTCCGCAGCCGCCACTGCCCCGGATACCGAATCGGCCACCACCACCACTCATTCGACCCGGTCCACAGCCCCCACCGATATCGAACCCGGCACCACAATCCCGACCGGCCGCACCCCCCATGTCGAATCCGATGCAGCCATTGCCCATTCGACAAAACCCGGGGCCGAGTCCACCGCGATCGATTGCGCGAACATCCGAATTCGGCGCGCACTACTGACACTCGCGGCGGCCGCGGTCGTACTCCCCGCCTTGGGCGCGACAGCGTGGGGCATGAGCGTCATGGAATGGCTTGTCGCCAATGTGCCCGGCACCGGGCTGCTGCGTGACACGCAGAAGTACGTGGCACTGGCAATGCCCGCCTACGCGCTGTGCGCCGCGGCCGGGTGCCGGACCGCTGCCAGGTGGTTCACCACAGCCGCGTCGACCGAACCGCCCACCCGCAACTCACGAACGACCGCAATGTCGCTGACCGCAGCGCTATTCATCGCACTGCTCGTACTGCCGCTGTTCGATCTCGCCTGGGGCGTTGGCAATCAACTGCGTCCGGTGCACTATCCGGTGAGCTGGCAGCAAGTCGCCGACCGGATCGATGGACCTGGCGATATCGCGGTGCTGCCCGGAGGCATGTTCCGGAAATTTCCGTACAGCGGCAAAGTGCCGGTATTGGATCCGGCACCTCGCATGCTGCCTCGTGACGTGCTGCAGACCGGCGAACTCCCGGTGCACGGCCGGACGGTCGCCGGTGAAGGTGCCAGCGCTCGGGAAGTGGAATCCGTACTGCTGCACGGAGGTTCGGCGCGGCAGCTGGCGGACCTCGGTGTCGGCTGGGTCCTGGTCGAGCGCACCACTCCCGGACCACTCGGCGAGTCGAAGGCGACACTCGCCCAATTGACGACGGTCTACACCGACTCCGAACTCGCACTGTACCGAGTCCCCGGCAGCACCGACCGGCCCGCCGAATCACACACCACCCAGCGGGTGATCGCCTATGCCGCCCACCTCATTTGGGCCGCACTGCTGATCGGCGGACTGCTACTGGGCGCACTATGGCGCCCTCCTGCCTGAAAATGCTTGCGCACAATTATCTCGGGTTGCAACAACTCTGTATCCGCCTACGGCGCAGCGGAATTCCGCACCACGACGCCACCTTGTTCGCCGAACAGGGTGATCACACTGCGCACCCAGGGCACCGTCACGATCACCGAGATCGCGTACCAGGACCTATTGGCCGCTGGCACGCCCACCGAAGTCGAGGGCCGATCGGAAATTCGTCCGCGACGGTCCGATCGCCGCGATCGTGGACCGCAGCTGATCAGGGTCCGGGCGGCATGAGGCCCGCGGTGTACTCACCTCGGGCCGCCGCCGCGAGTACCTCATAAACACCGTTTCCCGTTTGCTCCCAGGAGAATTCACGCGCACGGGCACGCGCCTTCTCGCCCATCACGGCACGCGCCTGGGTGTCGTCGAGCAGTTCGCCGACGGAGTCGCCGAGCTGGCCGATATCGTCGACGAGCACTCCGGTCACACCGTCGACAATGGAATCGGTGAGTCCGCGCGAACTGCGGTAGCCGATGGTCGGCACGCCGTGCTGGGCCGCCTCGATCACCGCGAGTCCCCAGCCCTCTTTGCGCGAGGGCAGCACATGCACCCAGGCACGGGCGAGCAGTTCGTGTTTACGCCGCTCATCGACGTGGCCGTGGAAGGTGACCGCATCGGCGATGCCGAGGTCGCGGGCGTCGGCCTTCAGGTTGTCCGCCCACCAGCCGTCGCCGATCACATCCAGCCGCAGGCCAGGGATCCGCTGCCGCAATCGGGCCACGACATTCAGCGCGTCTTCGATCTGCTTGTGCGGCACCAGCCGCGACAGCACCACAATGCGCGGATCATCCGTGCGGGTCTCCGCACAGCCGGTCGGCGCGTCGGTGGGAACAGGTTCGGCGCCATTGCGGACCACCGCGATCCGCGACCCGTCCACGCCGAGCGTGGCCAGTTCCTCGGCCGAGGGCAGCGAAACGGTCAGGTACTGGTTGTTCCGATGCACGCGGGGCGAGAGCCGCGATTCGATCCACCAGCCGATGCGCCCGACGAAATGTCCGGCGACCGGCCACTGCTCCCGATGTCCGTGATGCACAAGCACCACCGATGGCGCATCGGCAGCGATGCCAGCGAAGAAGGGAATGCCGTTCTGGGTGTCGATCACCGCATCCGGGCGCAGCCCGCGCAGCGGCCCGATACCGAGGCGACCGAGAGCGATCGCGATCAGCGCGCGCGGATAGACCGAGAATCGACCGCCCGCCCGGCTGATCTCGATGCCGTCGATCCGCTCCCGTTTCGGCGCACCCGGATAGCGGGCGGTACGCAGGGTGACCTTGACCCCGCGGGCGGCGAGTTGGGCCCCGACCTGCTCCAGGTACCGCTCGCTGCCGCCGCCCTGCGGGTGCCCGGTGTCACGCCAGCACAGCAGGAGGACTTCGCGCACGGTGGAGCTTCTCTCGGTCGACGGGTCCCGGCCGGGACGACGGATATCGCCGTACACACTAACCCGTGTACCCGTCCATCCAGCTCGCACCGCATCGACCCGCCGTGCGATGCGGAATTCCCACTCCGGGCAGGCGGGACGGCAGCGGCATATCGGCTCTGTGCGAGACTCTGCGCCGTGCCGAGAGCTGAAACCGAACCAGCCGAGGCCGTGGCGGCGCACGCCCCACGGCGCACCGGGCCGTCCCTGTCCCGGTTCGCGCGGCGCGCGACATTGCGCCGGTCGCTGCGGCTGCTCGGCAGTTTCCGGTTCGAACAGACCGATCCGGCAGTCTTCTACGGTGGCATTGCCGCCGACAGCGCCGCGATGATCGGCGATTTCTATGCCGATATAACCGGAATGGGGCTCGACGGCGCGACGATCCTCGATGTGGGCGGCGGCCCCGGCTACTTCGCCGACGAATTCGTCAAGACCGGTGCGCGCTATATCCCGGTCGAGCCCGATCCGTCGGAGATGCATGCCGCGGGACTGTCGGTGCCCGGGGCGGTGCGCGGCTCGGGCATGGCACTGCCGTTCCGCGACGACGCCGTGGATATCTGCTTCTCCTCGAATGTCGCCGAGCACGTGCCGCAGCCATGGGTCATGGCCGATGAGATGGTGCGGGTAACCCGCCCCGGCGGTTTGATCGTGTTGTCGTACACGGTGTGGCACGGCCCATTCGGCGGTCACGAGACCGGTCCGTGGCACTACCTCGGTGGGGAGTACGCCGCGCGCCGGTACCGCCGCAAGACCGGCCGGGAACCGAAGAATCGCTTCGGCAAGTCGCTGTTCGCGGTCGGCGCCGCCGATGGGTTGCGTTGGGCGGCAAGCACTTCCGCCGATGTGCGCACCGTCTTTCCGCGCTACCACCCGCGATGGGCGTGGTGGGTGGTTCGGGTACCGATACTGCGAGAGTTACTGGTGAGCAATCTGGTGGTAGTGGCAACCAAGTAGGGTGCGACTACTTCTCCAGCCAGCCCCGTCGCCAGCTCCTGCGCCCGCATGCGTTGGCCGTTGCCGCCCAAGGCGATTCCTGAATCGCCAGGCCGACCGTCTCCAGCGTGGTTAGTCCGACTTGATCGGCTAGCAGTCCGACGACCGCCACCGCCTCGGCGGCCTGCATGGCCGCTGTTGCCTGCTCGATGGTCAGCGTCCGGCCCGGCAGGAAAGAGACCACCCACCCGCCCGTGCCAACACTTTTAGCCTGATGCTCGGTCTGATCACTGGTCATCAGCGACCGGCCGATTACTTGCACCGCCATGACTCGGACTCCCCAATTGCGTAACGAATCGAGCGAGCTGAACTGTTGCTACAGCATGACCGTTGCGGCAACAGAACGCAATAGTGCGTTCTCTGAAAAGCGAACCGACAGGTCGGAATTCGCCCTGTTCAGAATGCTGTTCGAACGGAAAACTGAAACAGGTTACAGACAATCGGGCGGCAAAACTGTAACGTGTTCTCATGCATTACGACAGCTTGTTCATCGGCGGCCGCTGGACCGCGCCAGCCTCCACCGAGCGCCTCCAGGTCATCTCACCCGCGACGGTCGAGACGGTGGGCAGCGTCCCGGTGGTGGGTCGCGCCGACGTCGATGCGGCCGTCGCCGCCGCCAGGCACGCCTTCGACAACGGTCCGTGGCCGTCCACCCCGCCCGAAGAGCGTGCCCAGGTCCTGTCGCGTGCCGCGCGCCTGATCGAGGAGCGTTCGGCCGATCTGCTCGCCACGCTCACCGCGGAGATGGGCGCACCGCAGATGATCGCCATGACGCTCAACCAGATTCCGGCGGTAGCTGCGCTCGACTCGTATGCCGGACTGGCAAAGTCCTTCCCCTGGAACGAAACCCGCACCGGCATGTTCGGCACCTCGCGGGTCTCGCGGGAGCCGCGCGGTGTCGTCGCGGCCATTACCGCCTGGAACGTGCCGCTTTTCCTCGCGGCCAATAAGCTCGCGCCCGCCTTGCTCGCCGGGTGCACGATCGTGCTCAAGCCCGCGCCGCTGACCCCGTTGACCGCCAATAAGATCGCCGACATCTTCACCGACGCGGGCCTGCCCGAGGGTGTGCTGTCGATCCTGCCCGCCGAGGCCGACGCTGCCGAGTACCTCGTCTCCCATCCGGGCGTCGACAAGATCACCTTCACCGGCAGCACCGCGGTCGGCCGCAAGATCGGCGCGATTGCGACCGGTCAGCTCAAGAGCGTGTCGCTCGAACTCGGCGGCAAATCCGCGGCAATCCTGTTGCCCGATATGGATATCGCCGCCAACATTCCGGTGCTCGCCTTCTCCGGCCTGATGAACAGCGGCCAGGGCTGTGTCGCGCAGACCCGCATCCTCGCGCCGCGCAGCCGCTACGACGAAATCCTGGACGCGCTGGTCGAACACGTGAAGACGCTGAAGACCGGCGATCCCACCGACCCGGCGACGACCTTCGGCCCACTGATCTCCGAACGTCAGCGCGATCGCGTCGAGGGTTACATCGCCAAGGGCAAGGAAGAGGGCGCGCGGCTGGTGCTCGGCGGCGGCCGGCCGGCGGATGTGGATCGCGGCTGGTTCGTCGAGCCGACCATTTTCGCCGATGTCGACAATAAGTCGACGATCGCACAGGAAGAGATCTTCGGCCCGGTCCTCTCGGTCATCCCCTATGAGACCGAGGACGAGGCGGTGGCCATCGCGAACGACTCCGTCTATGGCCTGGCCGGTTCGGTCTGGACCACCGATATCGAGCACGGTGCGGAGATCGCGGCGCGGGTGCGCACCGGCACCTACGCGATCAACTGGTACGCGTTCGATCCCGGCTCCCCGTTCGGCGGGTACAAGACCTCCGGCCTCGGCCGGGAGAACGGACCGGAGGGTCTGGACGCCTTCTGCGAGCAGAAGTCGCTGCTGATGCCGCTGGGGTGGACGGGGTAATTACTACTCCGGCATAACCACCCGGAGAACGGGCTGGCGACGATGGCTACCCAGTGCACTCTGGGTGTCACGTGCACGGGGCGCGTCGATGATTTCGACGCGCCAGCCGGGCGGCAGCGCCGCCTGCAACCGGCCAGCGGCGCGCTGCAACGGCGTGCTCGCCGTCGCCGGCTCGATTCCGGCTACCTGGGGCGTTACAAATGGGCCGATGTCCAGATCGGTCATTGCTCCAACCACCTCTCGCGCGTCGATCTCATCATTGGCCGCGACGACGCGGGTTCACGAGTCGAAAAGGGAAGTAGTTCAGTCGATCTCAGGTCACGCAGTTAACGTCAAGCAATCTGACTGGTCGATTATGAGACTGAGTACTCGCAAAGCATAAGCCACCGCCGGGCATACATCACATGCCTGGCATCGACCTCGAAGCGCTGTTCGGGCAAATCCACGGTAGCGCACCCGACGCCCCAGGTCCTGTGATCTGGAACACTGCCCGGTCGCAGCACCGCAAGTGCACTCACGTACCAACGACCGCCCGCCCTGCGCTAGCGCCGCATCCAGCTAGCTCCTGCTGCCTCCCGCCCTGAGGCCGGGTCTGTCGAAGGTATTCGAATGGTGGTCGCCAAGGCCGTATTCGACCGCCGCATGACTACGCTCGGCGAGCAGTCGGAGGGGGAGGTCAGCGACGCAGCGACCGGCGATATCCGGCGGGCGTCGTGCCGGTGGCCGCGCGAAGATGCACCCGCAGCGCCGTGATGCTGCCGAACCCGGACTGCGCCGCAACGACTTCGACGGGCAGTTCGGTGGTCTCCAGCAATTCCCGAGCGCGCACCGTGCGCTGCGCCTCCAGCCAACGCCGCGGCGTGCTGCCGACCTCGGCCTTGAAGCGGCGAATGAAGGTGCGCTCACTCATCAGCGCATGCCCGGCGAGCGCCGAAACATCCGGTGCCTGTACCGGATTCGCCACCGCCCAGGCCATGGTGGCGGCAAGCGTGCCGGGGAAGTCATTGCCGCCCAAGGCATCCGGAATGTACTGCGCCTGGCCGCCCTCGCGGTGCGGCGGCGTCACATTCCAGCGGGCCAGCTCCGCTGCCGCGCCCGCACCGAGTTCGCGGCGCACGATGTGCAGGCACAGATCCATCCCCGCGGACAGACCGGCCGAGGTGAGCACATCACCGTCGTCCACATACAGCGCTGCGGGGTCGAGCTTGACTGCCGGGAACAGCTCGGCGAATTCATCGCAATACGCCCAGTGGGTGGTGGCAGGGCGTCCGTCCAGCAGACCGGCCCGCGCCAATATGAATGCACCGGTGCAGATGCTGACCATTGTCGCCCCCCGCGCCGCGGCGGCCCGCAGCGCATCCAGCACCTCCTCGGGCGGCGGCCAGGTGGGCAATCCGATCCCCGGCACCACCACGATATCGGCGCTCTCGAGCGCCTCGAGTCCGTCGTCCACCTCGAGCCCGAACCCATTTGGCGTCCACACCGCCCCCGGCCGCACCCCGCAGGTCCGCATCTCGAACCCCACCGGCTCACCGGTCTTACCCGGACCGTGCCGAAACGCCTGCACCGCACACGCCAGGTCATAGGTCATGACCCCGTCCAGCGCCAACGCAACAACCTGCTTCACCCCCTCAGTCTGGCATGAATCCGAGTATTGCCGCTATTCCCGCCAGACGCCCTTGCGCCGTACCTGCCAGTCCCTCGGCGTCGAATCGTCCTGTGGCGGTGAGGAGTTCGGCGAGGTAGCCGATGACCCGGCGTTTGTGCTGGTCGGCCGCATGGTGGGCAGCGGAATTCGGGTCGGCCACCTCCACCATGGCGGGCCACGCCTCGACGACCAAGGCACGCAACCGGTCAGCAACCACATCCTGTGCACGCTGGCTGCTGTGCCGCGCTTGCACTGTGGTCGGCACAGCAGCTGCGGAGGGACGCTAATCGCGAGGCAGCTCGGCAACCGCGAAAGTTACTCCGACAGAACTGGATTCGCGAGACCAATCCTGCGTCCGAATAACTCCTGCCGTATCGCCCCCTAGGTGGTCCAGGGGCGTTCGAAGATAGTCGAATGGTGGTTGCCCAGGCCAACTACGCTCGGCGAGCAGTCGGCGGGGGTGGGGCAGCGAGCTATCGGGACGGGGCACTTTGGCGGTCGTGGCGGCTCTGGGCAGCCATGACCTCGACGGTGTTCTGGCGGATCCAACCCAGGAACTGCTGCAGGGACTCGGTGAGGCCCTGACCGAGTGCGGTCAGTTCGTAGCTGACGCGGGGCGGGGTGGTCGGCTCGACGGTGCGCGCGATCAGGCCGTCCCGCACCAGCGTGCGCAGTGTTTGTGACAGCATCTTCTCGCTGATCCCGCCGATCATGGCGTTCAACTCCGAAAACCGCAGCGGCCCATTGCCGAGGGCGGTCAGGATCAGCATGCCCCAGCGGCTCGTGATGTGGTCGAGCACCTCGCGGGCCGGGCAATCACTGTTGAATGCGTCACTCATGTCCCGCCAGGCAGGGTGCCGAACCTGCGAACGTACCGTCATTTCCGGAGCTTACCTCAAGGTATGTCCTTTCTAGAAGTAAGTTCATGGGCCTACGCTGCCGCCATGGTCACAGTCATTTTTGGAGCCAGGGGCAATGTCGGCCGGCACGTCGCGGCGGGACTGATTTCACAGGGCGAGCAGGTCCGTCTGACGAGCAGGGAACCCGCCACCGCGGACTTCCCGCCGGCCGCACAGGTCGTCGCGGCCGATCTCGAACACCCGGAGACGCTGCCCGCCGCACTCGAAGGCGCGGAGCAGGTGTTCCTCTATGCCAAACCCGACGGCATCGACGGTTTCGTCGCGGCGGCCGAATCCGCCGGAGTGCGGCATGTGGTATTCCTGTCGTCCGGGGCCGTGCTGCTGGCCGATGCCGCGGACAACCCGATTGCCCGGATGCACGCCGTCATCGAGTCCGCCATCGAAAAGTCCGCCTTGGACTGGACATTCATCCGACCCGGCATGTTCGCCACCAACGCACTGTGGTGGTGGCAGCGGTCCATTCGTGACGAAGGCGTCGTCCGGATGCCCTATGCCGACGCCCGCACGGCACCCATCCACGAGAAGGATCTGGCCGCGCTCGCGGTGACCGCGCTAACCGAACCGGGGCACGAAGGCCACGCCTATCCCGTATGGGGCCCGGAGGCACTGACCCTGCGCGAACAGGTCGAGCACATCGGTGCGGCCATCGGCCGCGAGATCAGCCTCGAGGTGATCCCCGTCGAACAGGCGCGCGCGGAACTCGGCAGGACCATGCCATCGATCGGCGTCGATGCCGTCCTGGCCGGATGGGCGGCCGGACGCACCACGGCACCGCAGGTCTCGACCATTATCGAGGAGGTCACCGGTCACCCTGCGCATTCGTTCGCGCAGTGGGCAAGAGACCACGTGACCGACTTCCGTTGAGCAGTCGACTCGGCCGCTAGGTAAAGCCCGTACGACACGGCAACCTGTCGTTCGGGCAGCTGCCGCTCCTGTCGTTCGAGCTGGCAGCCCATTGGGAGAATCGGATGCACCAGGTAAAGTACGCTTCCGCCCCTCGGATTGGCGTGAATCCGAGCATTACTGGCATATCTGCCACTCGTCGCCGATCGACCAGGGCGCTTCACTGAACAGCGAGCAGCGTTCGAGAGAAGGAGAACGACGTGGGTGCGCCTGCTGGCATCGATTGGGAATGGGCGACGCGGACCGGAGGGACGCTCTCTGGCGCACAGCACCGGCAACTGGCGGTCGAGGTCGCGCGCACACTGCCGAAACTGGGTGGCGCGCAGCTCAAACGGATGCTCGGCAGACATGGCACCGGGCGCCTGGAGTTCGCCGGACTGCGCGTGCCCGATTCGAAACTCGCCAAGGCGGCGGAAACCGAAGCCCGCGAATCGCTGTCGATCCATATGCTCGAGCATTCATATCGCACCTATTTCTTCGGCCGGGTGCTCGCCGAACTCGACGGTGTTCGCTACGACGACGAGTTGGTCTATATCGCCTGCCTGCTACATGATCTGCAGCTCGAAAGCCCCACCCCGGGAAGATGTTTCGCGGTGGCCGGTGGCGAACGGGCGGCGGCTTTCGCGGTGCGCGAGGGTGCGGAACCGGAACGCGCACAGGCGATCGGGGCCGCGATCGCCGCGCACATCACCCCCGGCGTTGCCGATGATCTGAGCGATCCCGGCGGATTCGTATCGGCGGGCGCATCGGTGGATGTGATCGGTGCGCGCTATCCGGAACTGGACCCGGAGTGGGTCGCGCAACTGTTGCAGCGCCATCCGCGCCATGAGGTCAAGCGGCATCTGATCGCCGCGTTCAAGGCCGAGGCCGAGGCGGTACCGAAGGGCCGCGCCGCCCTGCTGAACAGTGTCGGCTTTCTGCAACTCGTCCGAATGGCCCCGTACTCCGAATAACCTGCTGAATAACCGAATTCGCCCGCACCATTTCGGAAAATGGTGCGGGCGAATAAGTTTCAGGGCGCAATCAGCCCAGGCGCTCCTTCAGCGCCTCGAACTCGTCGCGCACTCCGGAGGGCAGCTTATCGCCGACGAATTCGAACCACTCCTCGATGAGCGGGATCTCCTTGCGCCACTCGTCGGCGTCGACGGCCAGCGCCTCGTCGACATCGACGGGGTCGACCTTCAGACCCTCGAGGTCGAGCTGCGCGGCGGTGGGCACATTGCCGATCGCGGTCGGCTCGGCCTGCGCCGAACCCTCGATCCGGCCGACGATCCACTCCAGCACGCGGGAGTTCTCACCGAATCCGGGCCACAGGAAGCGGCCGTCGCCACCGCGCCGGAACCAGTTGACGTAGAAGATCTTCGGCAGCTTGTTCGCATCCGCGTTCTTGCCGACATTGATCCAGTGGTTCAGGTAGTCACCGACGTGGTAGCCCATGAACGGCAGCATGGCCATCGGGTCGCGACGCACGGTGCCGACCTTGCCCTCGGCCGCGGCGGTCTGCTCGGACGACAGGGTGGCGCCCATGAAAACGCCGTGCTGCCAGTCGAAGGACTCGGTCACCAGTGGGACCGTGGTCTTGCGGCGGCCGCCGAACAGGATCGCCGAAATCGGCACGCCCTGCGGGTCGTCCCATTCCGGAGCCAGGGTCGGGCACTGCGACATCGGCGTGCAGTAGCGCGAGTTCGGGTGCGCGGCAAGCGTTTCGGTCTCCCGCAGGTACCAGTCGTTGCCCTTCCAGTCGATCAGGTGATCGGGCTCGCCCTCCAGGCCCTCCCACCAGACATCGCCGTCATCGGTGAGCGCGACATTGGTGTAGACGGTGTTGCCCGCCTCGACGGTCGCCATGGCGTTCGGGTTGGAGCTGCGGTTGGTGCCCGGCGCGACGCCGAAGAACCCGAACTCCGGGTTCACCGCGTACAGGCGGCCGTCCTTGCCGAAACGCATCCAGGCAATGTCATCGCCGAGAGTCTCCGCGCGCCAGCCGGGAACCGTCGGCTGGATCATCGCGAGGTTGGTCTTACCGCAGGCGCTCGGGAAGGCCGCGGCGATGTAGTACGCCTTGTTCTCCGGGGAGATCAGCTTGAGGATCAGCATGTGCTCGGCCAGCCAGCCCTCGTCATGGGCCATGGCCGAGGCGATGCGCAGCGAGTAGCACTTCTTGCCGAGTAGCGCGTTGCCGCCGTAGCCGGAGCCGTAGCTCCAGATCTCGCGGTCCTCGGGGAAGTGGGTGATGTACTTGGTGTCGTTGCACGGCCACGGCACATCGGCCTGGCCGTCGGCCAGCGGCGCGCCGACGGAGTGCAGCGCCTTCACGAACGGCTTATCGGTGCCGAGCTTCTCCAGCGCGGCGGTGCCCATCCGGGTCATCACGCGCATCGACGCCACGACGTATTCGGAGTCGGTGATCTCCACACCCAGCTTGGGGTCCTCGGCACCGAGCGGGCCCATGCAGAACGGCACCACGTACATGGTGCGGCCCTTCATCGAGCCGCGGTACAGCTCGGTCATGGTGGCGCGCATCTCGGTGGGGTCGACCCAGTTGTTGGTGGGGCCCGCGTCGGCCTCGGTCTTGGAACAGATGTAGGTGCGGGATTCGACACGCGCCACATCGGAGGGATCGGAGAGGGCGAGGAAAGAGTTCGGCTTCTTCTCCTCATTGAGCTTCTTGAAGGTGCCCGCCGCGACGAGCTGGGTGGTCAGCCGATCCCACTCCTCATCGGAACCGTCCGCCCAGACCACTCGCTCTGGCTGAGTGAGTTCTGCGACGTCCTGTACCCAGGCGAGTAGTTCGCTGTGCTCGGTCGGCTGCTTGCCGTCGGAATCGCGAAGACCAGGAATGGTCGCTGAGGTCATGAAATCTCTCCTGAGATGGGCGGCTTCGGTGTCGCCGCCTGGGCTGACCATTTCGAGCGACCTGCGAGCAGTCGCTACGGTATGGCCCATGACCAGCGCGAACACACCGAGCGCCACCGTTGGCGGGAAGGCACCCGCTACGACCAGTCGAAAGCGCGCCATGGCTGGACCGCGTACAAGGACGAAGCGGACGCCCAGGTTCCTGCTTTAGAGGTTAACGCGATGTGACGGCCAGTACGGAATCGGGTTCCCCCAGGAGTACCCACTAATTACCTAATCAAAAGATGTTCTGCACCGATCGAGGATGGCGATATCACGTTCGCAGGCGGCAAGCTGTCCGGGTTGCTCCGCCGCGGCCCGGCGCAGTTTGGCCTCCAATTCGGCCACCTGACGGTCGATTTCGACGATTCGCTCGGTGCTCGCGCGCATTACCCGATCCGATAGCGCGGTCTCCGATTCCACCAGCGCGGTGGCCACGCGCTGCTCCAGCTGGGCCTTCACATTCACCAATGCGTCAGCGACCCATTGACGCAGATGGGCGCGATCGGCCACCTGACCGCGGGCACGCACCACCCAGGCCGCCGCACCCGCTCCGAGCAGCAGCGTCACCGGAACGGTCGCGAAATCCAGTGCCTGCACGAGCGAGAACGGGGCGACCAGTAGGCGTCCGATGCCGACCCCGGCGGACGCACCGAGCGCGATCATGAGGTGATCTTCGACACCCCGGTGCCTCGGCTCCGGATCCGGGCCGACGCGGGGTGCCGGATCGCGCCAGCGCGGTGGCAGACCGAGGTCCGGTTCGGGTGCCGCGCCCAGTCGGGAGGTGAGTTCCGCGAGCCGCTGGTCGATGGCTCCGTCCAGCGCGATGGTCAGCTCGTTGGCCGCCTGCTGCAGCCGTTCCGGATAGTCGCCGAATTCGGCGCGGCGCAGCCGATCGAGTTCGCCGCGGGCGGCGGTGTGCAGTGCCCGCACCCTGGCCCCGACGTCGGTCATCAGATCGACCCGAGCCAGATGGAGCTGGCTGCGCAAGCTGGACATGGCCGTGGCCCGGCCGCCGTCGCGCCCGGCGAGCAGGACCGCGCGCTCCTCGCGCCACTGGATCGGCGCCGCACCCGAGCGCAGCACCGCGACCTGCTCCGCGACCCGCCTGCGGGTATCGGCCAGCACCCGTGCGGTGACGGCGGCGACCCGGTCGTCGGATACGGTGCCCGTCGTCGCGGCGGCCAGTTCCGCGTGCAGTGCGCCGAGTCCGGAGCGATCGAGCAGACTCGCATCTCCCGCCGTGCGGCCCGCCACCGCGAGCCGAGCGGAAACCGGCACGACCTCGAGATCATCGATGCCCTGTGCGCTGAGCAGCTCGAGGTTGTGCGCATGCACGGCCCGCCAGTCCTGATAGGCGTGAATGCCGTTCATGGCGAGCAGGATTCGGGTGCCGTCGGCCCGCAGGCGATCCATCAGGTGGAGCGTGTCCGCGCCGAGGGCGCTACCGGCGTCCAACAGAATGAGTGCGACCGCCGATGGCGCGGTGCCCGACGGCGAGGTGGTTTCGACCGCGGCACTGGCGTCGGGTACCGGATCCGACAGTGCGATCCGCGGCTCGAAGCGCGCCAACTCCGTGCGCAACAAGCTGGTATTCGCGTCGTCGGGCCCGATCAGGGTGACCGCCGAGGCCACCCCCGTCCCCCGCACCGCCCGCAACAGCGCTGTCCCCTGCGGATTCCATCGCGCGACGACCGCCTCGACCTCCGGTGTCAGCATCGGATCTTTGGCGTCGGGCGGTGTCACTGCCGCGGGCGCACCCGCGGCAGGTTGTTCAGAGTCCGGCACTGCTCATCCGTTCCCATAGGCGGATGTAGCCGTTGTGGACGCGCAGTGCGGCGCGGCGGGCGGCGGGTGACATATCGCTGGAGACCACGGCGCGCCAGCGGGCAGCGCGGGCCAGGGCGTCATCGGCGTCGGCCGGTGCCGGTGCGCGATATCCGGCGGCGAGGTGGGTGACCTCCGGATAGGCCAGACCTGCGCAGAGGCCGAGCCAGCGGGCGTCATCGCCGAAGAGGTAGTCCTCCAGCACGTCCCGGGTGTCGGCGCCGTCGACCGGGACGGCACGCGCGGCCAGCCGGGTCAGTTCGTCGAGGAGTTCGCCGCCGCGCAGCGCGGAGAGCTGTTCGTAGCGGAGGTGCAGCAGGCGGTGCAGCGGATCGATACCGCTGGCCGCATGCATGGTCTGCAGCAGTGCGTGCGAGCCGAGATCGGGGTCCCGGCGCAGCGCGGCGAGCGCACAGGTGATGCCGTAGAGGTCCCAGCGCTGCAGCAACTGCTCGCGCTCGGCGACATCGGGCCCGGCCGAGGCCGCGACGAACAGATCGGGCGAGAGCGTCAGCGCGGGATCCGCGGTCTCGGCGAGGCGGCGCAGCGTGACCATATCGGCCTCGGTCAGCGCACCGGCCCTGGTGCGCACGGCCAGCGAGGCGACCACCGGCAGTGTGACGGTACCGAGGCCGCCGCTGTACTGCTCGGCGGCGGCCACCGCATCGCCCCACCGGGATCCGATCGCATCGGCCTTGTTCAATACCGCGACCGTGCGCTCCGGCGGCAGTTGGGCGAGTATCCGCCGGTCCGCGGGCTGCGGCGCGCCCGAGAGGACGTAGACGATGATGTCGGCGTCGAGTTCGGGATCGGCTACTCCCGGCTCGTCCACCGGCGCGGTTTCCACCGCCGACATCAGCGCGAGCGCATGCAGCACGGTGGTCCGGCCGGTGTGCGCGCGGCCGGTCACCTGAATGCGCGGCGGCCGCCGCCACCGCGCGATGGCGGCCCCCACCTGGCCCACGATCCGCGGATCCGCACCCGAACGCAGCGTGGCGAGCAGGTGGTCGAGTTGGTCGAGTTCCCGCGCAGGTCCGCCCGGTCGGATCCGGGGCCCGTCGGATTCGGTGGCTGTCGGCAAAGCTGCACACCCCCTTTTCGGTGCGCAATTCTTGCAGACTTCGGGCCGAGGTATCGGCCGGACGCAGCGACTGCTCGCAGGTCGCTCGAAAGGGTCGGCACACCCTCGCGAACGGCTCGAAAGGATCAGCTGCCGCTGAAGTATTTATTCGCGGTGCGCACGGCCCAGTTCGGCGCGTATTTGGCGGCGGTCGCCAGTACCTTTGCCTGCGTACCGATTTCGTAGTGCACGCGCGGCAGCCGACCGCGCTTGCGGGTCGCGTCCCAGATGCCGTTCGCGACATCGGTGGCGGTCAGGCGCACGCCGAGCGATTTGGTCGAGGCGGTCTCCACCCCGTCCACCATGGCGGTCGACACGAACAGCGGCCACACCGCGATCACCCGGATATCGTGCTGCTCCCATTCCAGATCCAGTGCCTCGGTGAGGCTTTTGACCGCCGATTTGGTCGCGCCGTAGCTGGCCAGTTCGGGCTGACCGTAGATCGCCGAGGCCGAGCACAGATTCACCACCTGCGCACCCGGCGTATCGCGCAGATAGGTGAACGCCGCATGCGTGCCCGCGATCACCCCGCCGAGATTGACATCGACAATCGCCTGGTGGGTGGCGAGGTCGATCGATTCGAACGGACCCGCACGCAGGATGCCAGCGTTATTGATGAGGATGTCGAGCCGCTGCTCATCGGCGTGGAACTCGGCGAGACGTTCGGTCCAGTGCGTGTCGTTCGTCACATCCAGCACCCCGGTCCGCACGCTGCCGTCGGTGGCGTGGATATCGGCGGCGAGCCTGGTCAGGCCCACCTCATCGATGTCGTAGGCGCCGACGTGGTACCCCTGTGCAGCGAAAAGTAGGGCCGTGGCCCGGCCGATACCCGCCGCCGCACCGGTAATGAACACAGTCGGTCTGCTCATGCGCGCAGTCTAGTGCGACGGCAAGCCCCCTACCTCGGGGTTCCCACAGATACCCGCGGTCACCTAATCTGACCTGACGGTCAGCACGATAGTCGCTGCGCGGCTTAACTTTTCGAGCCCGCAGCACGAACGACGGTCCGTAAGAAAAAAACTTACATAACCACGCGAGGCCCCAGGGGCTCCGCGAGTCGGTTAGCCTGCCGACCTGAACGGAACGCGTTCCGTTCAGGTCTGATGAGGAGGTTGCCGTGGACATCGATGTCATCGGTGCTGGCGAGCCGGGTGCGTCCGGCGATGGTGAACCACTGCTACCCAGTGTCGACCCGTTCCTGCGGCCGCCGAAGGGCTTCGCGTCCCGTCCGCCCGGCACCATCCTGCGCAGCCGCCGCGTCGAACTCGCACTGTTCGGCCTTGTGCCGCAGCGGGTCTCGGCATGGCAGCTGCTCTACCGCAGCTGCGATCTGCACGGCACACCGGAGGCGGCGATCACCACGGTGCTGTTGCCGCTGGACGCCGAGCCGGACGAGGACCGCCCGCTGCTGGCCTTCCAGACCGCCATGGATGCGGTCGCCGAGCGGTGTTCGCCGTCCTACGCATTGCGTCGCGGTTCCCATGCGCTCGGCTCGGTCACCCAGTTCGAATGGATGCTGGTGGCCAATGCCCTGCGCCGGGGTTGGGCGGTGAGCATCGCCGATCACGAGGGTCCGCACGGGAACTTCGGCGCGCCGCGCGA
This sequence comes from Nocardia sp. NPDC005998, assembly GCF_040614395.1. Classification (NCBI taxonomy): domain Bacteria; kingdom Bacillati; phylum Actinomycetota; class Actinomycetes; order Mycobacteriales; family Nocardiaceae; genus Nocardia; species Nocardia sp. NPDC005998. Next base: position 110,571 of record NZ_JBEXUI010000015.1, read on the forward strand.
GCCCGGCTACCGCGGACTCGACGGGATCCGCGCGGCACTGCGCTTCGCCCCGCTCGGTCTGCGGCCCGACACCCGGGTCGGGGTGTGGGGTTATTCCGGTGGTGGCATGGCCAGTTCTTGGCTGGTCGAGATGGCGCCGACCTACGCACCGGAGATCGATATCGTCGGCGCCGTGCTCGGTGCGCCGGTCGGCGATCCCGGACAGGTCTTCACCCGGCTGAACGGCGGACATTACGCCGGACTGCCCGCGATCGTGGTCGCGGCGCTGCGCCGGTTGTATCCGGCGCTGGCCGCGGTATTCGACAGCGACTGCGATGCCGAGGGGCATCGGCTGATCGAACGCGCCGAACGGGCGACACCGCTCTCGGCGATACTCGGCCTCGTCAATAGAGATGTCGGCCACCATCTGACCCGACCGCTCGAGGAGGTGCTCGCCGCACCCGATATGCAGGTCATGCTCGCCGATCTGCGGCTCGGCCACTCCACCCCGACCTGTCCGCTGCTCATCGTGCAGCCGGTGCACGACCAGATCATTCATATGGATGGCGTGGACGGCCAGGTCGAGCGGTATCGGCGGGGCGGTGCGCAGGTCACCTATGTGCGTGATCGGCTCAGCGAACACTTCTCGCTGCTTCCGCTGGCCACCCCGATCAGTCTGGACTGGCTCAGTGATCGGCTGGCCGGGCAGCCGGTGCACGAGGAGAGCGACAGCACGGTGTGGTCGGTCGCGGCCTCACCCGCCGGGGTGCGCGGGCTGTTGGAGATGCTCGGGACCGCGCTCAAAGTGGCACTGGGCAAGCCGCTGCGTCAGGAGACCGCGCCGACGAAGCGAATCAGCCGCGTACGCGCCGCCTGAGCGGGGCGAGCGGGCCCGCCGCGAGCAGCCGGCCGGCCCTCGCGACCAGGTCGCCAAGGGCCCCTTTCGAGCGACCCACAGGCAATCGCCAGCGGCCGATTGCCGCCCTGATCATCCGATGCTGGACAATGGACCGCGTGAACGACGCCGCGAACCACACTGCCGAGTCAGTTCCCGGACCGCCGTCCACAGCTTCGGCTCCGGCGGACGGTGGATCCCGAAAGGGCTCGGGCTCCCGCCTGTACCCCCGAGTAACGAGCTTCCGCTCGCGCCGGGGCGCACTGACCGCGACCCAGCAGCAATCCTGGGATCGCACCTGGCCGCGCATCGGCCGCGATGTGGCCGACGAGCCATTGGACGCCACGGCCTGGTTCGGGCGGGAGGCCCCGCTGGTCATCGAGATCGGTTGTGGCACAGGCACCGCCACCGCGGCGATGGCACAGGCCGAACCCCATTTGAACCTGATCGGCATCGAGGTCTACCAACCCGGCCTCGCCCAACTGGTGCAGCGCGTCGAGCGCGAGCACATCGACAACATCCGCCTGCTGCGCGGTGATGCCGTCGACGTGCTGGAAAATATGATTGCTGAGCAGTCGCTCACCGGCGTGCGAGTCTTCTTTCCCGACCCATGGCCGAAGGCCAGACACCACAAGCGACGGCTGCTGCAGCCATCGACGGTGGCGCTGATCGCGAATCGCCTACGGCCGGGCGGGGTATTGCACGTCGCGACCGACCACGCCGACTACGCGGAATTCATCGCCGAGGTCGGCGCGGCGGAACCACAGCTCATCGGCCTGAACGAGACCACCGGCGGACACAGCGCGGAACATCGCGACAGCGCGCCGATCGGCTTCGAAAGGCCGGTCACCAAATTCGAAGGCAAGGCACATCGCGCAGGAAGCGCCATCAACGAGTTCATATGGGGGAAGATCGGATGATGAGCGAGCCCAGCGAGCGAGTGATTAGCTCAGCCGTCATGACGGCCATGTCGGAGCCGAGCGCCAGCGAGGCGAAAGCATGAGCATCAGTGACGTCGTAGAGGTTGCCGGGGAGATGCACGGCACCGGAACCGAGGTGATCGGTGCCACCGGGCCCGATGTGCGTCGGGTGCTGCTGGTCTGGGACGCCCCGAACCTCGATATGGGACTCGGCGCCATCCTCGGCGGGCGTCCGACGGCTGCCTATCGACCGCGCTTCGACGCGCTCGGCCGCTGGCTGCTCGCGCGCACCGCCGAGCTATCGGTGGGCAGCGTGACCCGGGTCGAGCCGGAAGCCACCGTCTTCACCAATATCGCCCCGGGCACCGCGGATGTGGTGCGGCCGTGGGTGGAGGCGCTGCGCAATGTCGGCTACGCGGTCTTCGCCAAGCCCAAGATCGACGAGGACTCCGATGTGGACGCGGATATGCTCGCGCACATCGAGCTACGCAGTCGCGGCGCCGGACTGGCGGGCATCATGGTCGCCTCCGCCGACGGCCAGGCATTTCGCGAACCACTCGAACAATTGGCCGCCAACGGAATCCCTGTTCAGATACTCGGCTTCCGTGAGCATGCGAGTTGGGCCGTCACATCCGATACCCTCGAATTCATCGACCTCGAGGACATCCCGGGCGTGTTCCGTGAACCGCTGCCCCGGGTCAGCCTCGACTCGTTGCCCGACGAGGGTGCCTGGCTGCAGCCGTTCCGGCCGCTGTCGGCGCTGCTCACCTCTCGCCCTGCTCAAGGAGTCGCTTAGTGTTCACACGCTGGGGCGATCTGGTCTACCGACTGCGCTTCGCCGTCATCGGCATTGTCGCGGCCGGACTCTTGGCACTTGGCGGCTATGGCCTCGGCCTGGAGGACCATCTCAGTTCCAGCGGATGGGATGACCCGACGTCGGAGTCGGCCAAAGCTGCGAAGCTGTCCGACGATGCCTTCGGTCGCGATCACACGAGCGATGTCATCGTGCTGTACACCGCGCCGGACGGTAAGACGATCGACGATTCCGCATTCCGGCAGCAGGTCGTCGACAGCCTGAACAAGCTGCCGCGCGAGCATCCGGACGAGATCACCAAGGTCAACGGCGCCTACTGGCAGACCGAAACCGGTCCGGCGTCACCGTTGACGTTCGGTTCGAAGGATAAGAAGTACACCTTCGCCTCGATCGCCATCAAGGGCGATAACGACACCGCCATGGTGCGCAACTTCCGGAAGGTGAAGGACGCCTTCGCCATTCCCGGCGTCGATGTGCAGGTCGCGGGTCTGCAGGCGGTGGCGGGCACGCTGAACGACACCATGGCCGCCGACCAGAAGCGGATGGAGATCCTGGCCATCCCCGCGGTCGCGGTGCTGCTGTTCTTCATCTTCGGCGGTGTGGTCGCGGCGGCGCTGCCGCTGATCGTCGGTGGTCTCACGGTGATCGGCGCCTGGGGCATCGTGCGCTTCGCCACCGAGTTCACCGAGGTCAACTCGTTTGTCTCGCCGGTCGTTTCGATGATCGGTCTCGGTCTGGCCATCGACTACGGCCTGTTCATCGTGAGCCGGTTCCGCGAGGAACTCGCCGAGGGCTATGACACGCGCGCGGCCGTGCGCCGGTCGGTGATGACCGCGGGTCGTACCGTTGTGTTCTCCGCGACCATGATCATCGCCAGCCTCGGCGGCATGCTGCTGTTCCCGCAGGGCTTCCTCAAATCGATTGCCTACGGCTCCATCGCGACCGTCTCGCTGGCCGCACTGACCGCCATCACCATCCTGCCCGCGATGCTCAGCATCCTGGGGTCGCGGGTGGATATGCTCGGGTTCAAGCGATTCCGCAAGACCAAGACCGCCGAGGAAGTCGAGAACGGCTTCTGGGGCAAGTCGACCCGCTGGGTGATGCAGCATCCGCTCAAGATCGCCATCCCGATCTGCATCCTGTTGCTGCTGTTGATCATTCCGGTCAAGAATCTGGCATTCGGCGGTATCAACGAGCGGTATCTGCCGCCGGACAATTCGACTCGACTGGCGCAGGCGAAGTTCGACTCGATCTTCCCGCTGCGCAAATCCGATCCGATCCAGCTGGTCTTCGTCTCCGATAACAGCAATGACGTCGGCAAGGTGTGGGCCGCGGCCAAACAGGCGCCCGGCTTGAACGGCACCTTCAATGTGCCGTCGCGCTCCACCTCCGACCCGGATGTCTACAGCACCAGCGCGACGCTCGAGGACTCCGAAAACCCGGATCCGACCATCGACTATCTGCGCTCCCTCGACATGCCCGACGACGTGCAGATGTATGTCGGCGGTCAGCCCGCGATCCAGAAGGACAGCATCGATGCGCTGCTGCATCGGATGCCGTTGATGATCGCGCTGGTCCTGTTCGTGACCACGCTGCTGATGTTCCTCACCTTCGGCTCACTGGTGCTGCCGATCAAGGCCGCATTGATGAGCGCGCTCGGATTGGGTTCCACACTCGGCATTTTGACGTGGATCTTCGTCGACGGGCATGCCGCGAGCCTGCTGAACTTCACCCCGCAGCCGATCATGTCGCCGGTGCTGGTGCTGATCATCGCGGTCATCTACGGTCTGTCGACCGACTATGAGGTATTCCTCCTGTCGCGCATGGTCGAGGCGCGCGCCCAGGGGGCATCGACCACCGAGGCGGTGCGCATCGGTACCGCGCAGACCGGACGGATCATCACCGCCGCCGCGCTCATCCTGCTCGTGGTCACCGGCGCGTTCGCGTTCTCCGATCTGGTGATGATGCAGTACCTGGCCTACGGCATGATCGCGGCGCTGTTCATCGACGCCACCATCCTGCGCATGCTGCTCGTCCCGGCCACCATGAAACTGCTCGGTGATGACTGCTGGTGGGCACCGACGTGGATGAAAAAGGTGCAGCAGAAGGTCGGACTCGGCGAGCCGATTCTCGATGATGAGCGGCCCGGTGGCGGTGAGCTCGTCGACCTGGTCAAGACCACCCCGATCACCGATCCGCCGACCATGCAGATGCCCGCGCTCTCCGATAACGCCACGACCCGGGCCCGCAGCCCGCGCCGTCCGCGCACGATCGAGGAGATCGAGGCCGGTGCGCCGACGCAGCATCTGACCAAGATCCCGGCGGATCCGCCGGTGCCGCCGCGACCGGTTGCCGCGCCGCATGATCCGACGCGGCCGCGGGCGAATCCGTCTGCGCCTCCGATACCTTCCGTGCAGCCCGCGCCGCCGGTACGCCGGGTGGCCGAACCGGTCGTTCGGCCGCGTCCGCTGCCGGGGATTCCAGGGGCGTCCGAGCCGACGTATCCGATTCCGCCGACGCCTGCGCCGATGCCGCCACCGCCGGGCCAGCCCACACCTTTGCCGACGGCTTCGTCGGACCACCCGGCCCACCACGCGGCGCCCGAACAACCCGCCACCCCGCCATCGAATGACGAAGTCCCGGACCAGAACCGGAGCAGCATCGAAAACTGGATGGCCGAATTGCGCTCCAACCGCCGCGGCATCGGCAAACCCGATGGGGGCCGCCACCACAGCGCCGATGGCCGCACCGTCAGCGTGAACGAACTGCTGCGTCGCAAGGGGAACGAGTAGCCGACGTTCAGTGCGTCGAGAGGACCGAGCGCCACGTGACCGTCGACAGGTAAAGCGGCGGCATGTGGTCAGTGGTAGCCGACAGACACTACGGTGGGCGCGATATCGATGGCCAGCGCATCCCCGTCGGCTTCGGGTAGTCCGGTGCGCCGTCCCGTGCGGCAATCGCAGATCACGAGATTGCCTCGGGTGCCGACAGAAATGACTGTGCGGCCGCAACTTTGGGTCGCGGCCGTGCAGCTGTGGCAGCGGAGGGTAATGCCGACCGGATTCCGGGCGTGGATGCACGATTCAGCGACTGGGTAGCCGGGAGGCCGCCGCCGATGTAAGGCGCCGTCAGTTGGCTGGGGCGTCGTCTGAATTTCGTTTCGAGGCACCGGCTTCGGCGAAGGCTCGGGCGTAGCGGGTACCCGCGAGCAGGAGCAGGACGCCGACTATCAGGAAGGCGGCCACTCGGACGAGGCCGTCGAGGGTGGCGAGGTCGAATAGGAACAGTTTGGCCAATGCCGCGGCCGTGACGAGGAGTCCGGAGCCGAGGGCGAGTTTCGCCACCGCGGCCGAGCGGGATAGGTTGCGCAGACCGAAGAGCAGCGCGGCGGTGGCCGCGGCCATCCAGATAATGGTGGCGGCGCTGTGGCCGATGATGAAGCCGTCGGCGGCACCGGATGCGATGCCGATCGAGACCGTCGCGGCGGTTACGGCATACAGGCCCGCGATGCTCGCGACGACGAATAGCGTCGATTCATCGGTGCCGCCCCTGGTCATGCCGGGGAGTCTCCGGGCACACCAGACGCCCGCGGCGATTACGGCCAGTGCGAGGACTGCCCCCAATGCGGTGGAGATGCCCATGCGCTCCTGCGCGATCCGTTGTGTCGCAAGCGCTTCCGGCGTCACAGTGATGAAGTACGCCATGGCGCCGACCATCGTGTAGGCCGCACCGAAGGCGGCGGTGACACGCGAGCATTGCTGACCTGCCACCCGAAGGAAGCCCAGCGCAACCAGGAACAGCGCGATCGGCAGGGTCGACACCCGGGTGATCCCGACACAGGCTTCGAGCAGTGCGAAGGAACCGGCTATTGCGGTGACGAGTGCGATCGAACCCGGAATCCGCACCAGCTCACGCAGTTTCGGCGCCATTGACAATGCCGCCACGGCCAAGAGCACCGCCGCGTAGATCCCGGCGACCAAGGCAGCCGAGTGCCGCTCGAACAGCGCGGGTGCCGCCAAGAGCGGAACCGCCGACAGGGCGAAGGCCAGCGCGGCGACAATATCCCCGGATCGTTTGCGCACCACCAGGAAACCGCCGACCAGCCCGATCGATGCGATCGCCACCGCGGCGGTGAGCAGCCAGTAGATCCGGCCAGGTGCCGGATCGCCAACGGCGGCCACCGCAATGGCGACCAAGGTCGCCAACGTCACCGGCACCGTACGCACCGCATGCAGGAACGGCCAATCGCGCGCCAATTGCACCGGCACACAGGTCAACTGCAGCACGATCAGGAAGGCGAGCAGTACCAATTCCGACGTCACGAACGGCGACAACACCGCCGCACCCGCGACCACCAGCACCGCGAGCGGCTGCGACTGCCAGCGCAGCGCCAGCCCGACCCCACCCGCGGCAACGGCCAACGCCACCCCGAGCCCGACCACCGGATGCAGCCACCCATAGATCGCGGTCACCGCAACCACATCCAGATATGCCCCCGCAATACCCGTGGCCGCCAACGCAATTCCACCGACCCGTCCACCGGCTCGCCCGAACACCCGCACACCGGCTCCAACCAATGCCACCGAGAACACCGCCCCCGCAACAACTCTCGGCACCGGACCGAAGAATCCGGCCTGCGCCGCGAGCACCAACAGCATCACCACCCCGATCAGCGTCACCGCCACCCCGGCCACCGCCAATACCCGACTGATCATCCCCTCCTGCTGCCACCAGGGCGTCCGCGGCGCACGCGCCCCACCCCGCACCGGCGGCCCAGGCGGCCGCATCCCCGGCGGTACCACCCCCGTCCGCTGCGGCACACCCATCGGCCGGTGCCCACCGTGAGTTCCCGTTGCTCCCGGCGGCACACCCACCGGCGCGTACCCACCACGAGTTCCCATTGCTCCCGGCGGCACACCGATCAGCCCGTACCCACCGTGAGTTCCCGTTGCTCCCGGCGGCACACCCACCGGCTGCCCGTACCCACCCGGAACTCCCGCCACCCCAGCCGGAGCTGCCACGGCCGCCCAACCGGACACCGCAGTAGCAGCCGGTTGCGTATAGCCGACCCCATACGCGGGCACCGGCTGTGCCCAACCCGAAGACATAGCAGGCGGCACCGGAATCCGCTCCGTTCCCGTGACAGGATCCGATCCGGACCCCTCCGCCCCCACCGCGGGTGTGCCAGGCACCGCCCCCTGAGCAAGCATGGCTGGAGCGCCGGGGTCCGCACCCGCCGCAGGCTCACCAGGCACCTCACCGGCGGCGGGTACGGCTGGAGCATCAGGCATCGCACCCATCCCGGATGCTCCCGGCGGCACGGCCTCTGGCAACTGCCTCCGGCGACCCGCCAGGTCCCCTGAGACTGCGCCTTCGAAACCGAGCTGCGCTGACGGCGTCGACGCAGGAACAGACGAACCGGATGGCACGTCAACGGAATCGAGCGGCGAATCCACGGCAGCCGGTGCATCTGCCGCATATTTCGAAACCTCAGATGCCGCAACCGAACTCGCCTCGATCTGGCAGCGCAGCAAATCCAGGTCTCGGCCCAGAACGCCCATTTGCGTTCCCAACGCCGTGAACTCCCCTGACAACCGCGAAATCAGCGCGGGATCGATAGACGTAGTCATACCCCAATGCTGATTCGCACACCACGCCGACACATGAGTAGAAATCCTCGGGGAACCCCAGATATCTACCCGACTTGCGGCGCCGCGTTGGTCGAAGGGTCCTACAGATCTACCCGGCGGGTCGTGCGACCGGCACCACCGTCAACAGCCGCTCCAAGCCGACGAAACCATTGGGGTTGATAGTGAACAGCGGTAATTCATTGGCAATCGCCGTCGAGGCGATCATCAAGTCGGCAAGACGCCTGCGCGGCTTCGCCTACCGCTTCGGTAGCACGGTGCTACAGCGTGACACTCCGACCGACCCGCACCCGCATTGCAGGTGGGGTCAGCCGGGGCGCAGCGGTCATTTGGTCGGGGCTCGCATTGTGGTGACCTGGTGGACCGCGTTGATCACCGCTGAACGGGGTGGCATGCGCAGAACGCCGGGGGCCGGTTCGCCTGCCCAGTGCCAGCCGAGTTGGGAGTCGGTGGTGGGGAGCATGACGTAGCGGCCGCCGGGGATGACGGTCACGTGGTGTCCGGCCAGGCAGCGGCGCACGCTGATATCGACGGGGCTCGACGAGCCCGGAGGTGCGACGAGGAAGGTCCAGGTGCGCTCGCCTGGATCGGCGACCACGGGGGCCGTGTAGCCCCGCTCCAAGGTGGCGAGGACCTTGCGGCCCAGATCTGGTGGCATCACCAGGGCGCCGAGGATGGAGCCGGTGGTGATCATCGGGCGACCTGCCAGCAGCTGAACCGGCAACCCGTACCGATGTCGCAGCATATGCGCGACTTCATTGGGAGAGTGACAGCGCTCGAACATGGCCTACCCTTCACCTCGCCAGCAGACCGGGCAGCCCCCTGCGCGTAGCGGGCCGTGCTGTTCGCGCACGCGCTGGATGTGGCGCGCGGATCGATTGGTGTGTGCACCTGGCTCGAGCGCGCGATCGGCGCGGAGAGCTCGCACGGTGGTAATCGGCATGGTGATCATTGCCGCCGCCCTTTGCATTCTCAAAGTTGCAGAAAGGCAACGGTATTCCAACTGAGCATGCACGAGTCGTACGTAATGTCCCACTTTGGGTGAGCGCAATCACTTAACGTCGTACGCTGAAACAAGGATGTAACAAAGGACTTGGCTAGATGGACGATTCCTCGATCGGCGTGCGGATTCGGCTGTTCCGCGGCAAGGCGCTGACCCAGCGCCAACTCGCCGACCAAGCCGGTGTCAGCGTGGACCTGGTGCGCAAACTGGAACAGGGTGGCCGCCAGACCGCATCCATAGCCAGCCTGCAAAAGCTCGCGCGCGCACTGGATGTCGACATCTCGGACCTGGTGGGCAAGCGGCACGGCATACCCTCCGGCAATCCGGATGCGGGCATCGTCGCGATCCGGCGCGCGCTGACTCCGGTCGACGATCTGCTCGGCGAGATGCCCCACGAGGACGCGATCGGCCTCGACGAGGCAAGTCGCGCAGTCGATTACGCGTGGGGCGCCTACTGGACGGGCCGCTACGAACTGCTGACCACGATCCTGCCGTCGGGGCTCACCCAACTGCGGGCTACGGTGCACGCCGCCCACAACGGCACGGTCGCCCCGGCGAATGAACTACTCGCCCGGATGTATTGGGTCACCGGCTGCACACTGGTGCACCTCGGCCAGACCGATCCGGCATTCCTGGCGATCCGGCAGGCACTGGCCGCGGCCGAACTCGGCAACGATCCGCTGCTGCTGGCCACCATCCGCGGCTCGGTCGCCTGGCAGCTGCTGGTGCAGGGCCGCTATGACGAATCGCGCAAGGTCGCGCTGCGTGCGGCGGCGAGCCTGGAACCCGAGGGCGACGAAACCCTCGCGCATCTGTCCGCGTACGGCTCACTGGTGTTGCAGGGCGCCACCGCGGCGGGCCGCGCGCAGGATGTGCCCGAAGCGCTGTCGCTGGTCCAAGCGGCCGGTGAGGTTGCACTGCGCATCGGCAGCGACCGGCACGACTACGAAACCTATTTCGGCCCTTCACAAGTCGTCATGCAGACGGTCGATGTGAACGTGAGCTCCGAACGCTATCCGGAGGCGCTGGCCGCCGCGAAGGATATGCCCGCGAATTGCGGTCTCCCGCAGGCCTCCCGGGCCCGCCACCTCACCGACACCGCCGTCGCCCTGACCCGAACCGGCCAGCACAAGCGCGCACTCGACGCACTACTCAATGCCGAACGCGTTGGCGGCGCCGACTGGATCAAATACCAGACCCTGCCGAGGCATATCGTCTCCGAACTGCTCGACCATGACCGCCGAGTCCCGCTGCGCGCCTTCGCCCGCCGCATCGGCGTCAACGACTAGTCCGGCGTTCAGCTGCGCATCAACCTGCGCCATTGGGCGCGCAGGGTGTGTTTGGCGGTCACCGAGCCGAAGCGGATCCGGCCCTGGACGACCAGGTGCAGCGGGCCGAAGGGTGGGCCGGTGCGAACCTTGTTGTTGACACTGGAGCCGATCAGGTCGACGCCATTGAGGTCGACGGTGGCCTCGGCGGGGACGATCAGGGTGAGCGAACTCAGATAGTCATCGACATTCACCTCGACGACCTGCGTGGACATGATCGCCTCGGTGAAATCGAGGGTGACGCCGGAGAGCCAGTTGTTCAGGTGCAGCGATGGCGCAACCTGCCATGGGCCGCGGCGATTGACGCCGGACAGACGGCTGCGGATCACATTGCCGGGCGTGGCATGCGCCGGAACCGACGGCGGCGGCGATACCGGCCGCTTCGCGACGCCGGGCGCGGCGTTGACGAATGTCGACGGCGGTGCGGCGGGCTGGCCGACGAGCCGGACACCGGGCAGATCGACCAGTACCGCATTGAGCTCACCGCGGGTCTTGGCGGCGAGCGCGGTATCCATCCGCTCGGTGAACTCCCCGAGCGAGAGCATGCCGAGCCCGACGGCCCGCTGCAGCAGTTGACCGACGTGCTCGCGTTCGGCGTCGGAGACGCGCAGTGCACGGTCGCCGACGACGTCACCGGAGCCGACACTATTGGATACCGAATCGGGGCCACCCATGAATTCGAGATTACCGAGCCCCGGGCGCTCGGTGCATCAGGGCAAACCCCGATTCCAGCGCGGCCCCCGACCCGAATCCCCGGCCCCCTCTCGCACCGGTGCACGTCACGGGCATCCGCCGCCCGATGCCTTCGATATGAGTTCGAGGTGGTCACGTGAATCCACAGATGCGTTCGGGCAAGGCAAGCCCCGAATCGACTCCGGTCGAATCGGACACTCAGCGACATGCGCCCATCGAGATGGTCGACGAGCTGGCGGCGATGGGCCTGTCGAGTGCCGTCGAGATCGGCCGGGTCTGCGGCCCGAGCAGTTCCGGTATTTCCAGCACCAGGGATCCCGGGAGTGGCGGGCAAGAAATCAGTGACCGCCGCCGAGCCGATATCGCGCTATTCGAGCCCTTGCTCGATCGCGTAACGGGTCAGCTCGACGCGATTGGCCAACTGCAACTTGCGCAATGTGGCCTGCACATGGTTCTCCACCGTCCGATGACTGAGCCCGAGCCGGGCGGCGATCTGCTTGGCGGACAAGCCCTTCGCCACCATCCGCAACACCTCGGTCTCGCGCTCGGTCAGTGCGGGCCGATGCGGTTCATCCGGTTGCGCGGGCGCGGTCGCCATCCGCCGATACTCGCCGAGCACCAACCCGGCCAGCCCGGGTGTGAACACCGGCTGTCCCGCCGCGGTGGCCCGCACGGCCTCGATCAGCTCGCTGACCGACGCGCTCTTCACCAGATATCCGCAGGCCCCCGCCTTGATCGCGTCCAGCACATCACCGCGCTCGGCCGAGGCGGACAAGACGAGCACCCGACTCTGCGGGGATACCCGCAGCACCTCCGCGGTGGCCTGCGCCCCGTTCCCATCGGGCAACTGCATATCCATCAGCACCACCGCGGGCCGCGCCGCCGCCGCCCGCCGGGTGGCCGATCCGACCCCGTCCGCGGTGGCGGCCACCTCGAATCCGGCCTCGGCCAGATCTCGCGAGACACCGTCCCGCCACATGGGATGGTCATCGACCACCATGACCGAAATCGCCTCGGCCGCACCGACATCGGTCACACCGCACCTCCTGTACGTGGTACCCGGAACTCCCATTCGGTGCCGAATCCGACACCGCCCGCCGCCTCGGTCAGCAGCACCGCCGTCCCGCCCATCGTTTCGATCCGGCCGATAATGGAGCGCGAAACACCCATGCGCCCTTCGGCTTCCGCCTCGGCCAGGCGACCCGGCGCAATGCCGACGCCGTCATCGCGCACGCTGATGATCAGCTCGTCGCCGGTATCCTCCAGCAGCACATAGGCTTTCGCTTCCGGTCCGGCATGCAGCGCGACATTGGACAGTGCGTTCGCCACCGCCGCCGCGATCTCCCCCGCCGTCCAGCGCCCTACCCGGACGGGCCCACCCGGTGTCGAAACGAATACCGACGGCGTCGCGTACGCGGTCAGCAGCGGTCGCAGATCGACATCGGCGCCACCGGTATCCCCGTGTTTGCCCTGTTCGGAGATCAGTACCCGCAGCGCCACTTCCTGTTCCGCGGCGCGCTGGGCCAATTCCTCGGTGGAACCGCCGATCTCGTTGCCGCGCCGTGTGATGTAGCTGAGCACCTGTAGTACACCGTCGTGCACCTCACGGGCCAGCCGCTCCCGCTCCTCGGCGGCTGCGGTCAGCCGCACGGCCCGTTCCAGCTGGCCTTGGGCGCGCCGCGCGGTATCGGCCGCGAGACCGAGCGCGAGACCGATGGAGACGAGCACCGGCGCGGTCGCATCGGCCCACACGTCCTGCCCCCATTGTTCGCGCACCGTCACGATCACCGCCGCGATGAGCACTCCGGAGAGCACACCGGCCACCGGCCCGCGCAGGATCGCTGCCGAGACAACGGCATTGGCGACCCACAGTGTGGTCGGCAGCGTCTGATGCCCGTGGTACCAGCCGTAATCGGCGACCAGTCGGGTCGAGGCGATGAGTGCGACAACCACCACGTGGTCGCCGATCACCACCCACCACCGCAACCGCACCACCTCGGGAAAGTGCCACTGCGACAACATGAATGCCGAGGTGCCCGACCACACCGCCATTACCGCGATCAGCACCCAGCTCAGCTGCTGGTGCTGGTAGTACTGCACCGAGGCGATCTGCTGGCCGACCGCGTAGAGCAGCGTGACCAGCCGCAACGCCTGTACGGCCCGCCACAGCGGCGCGGTTGCCGCATCGGCCGCGCTCAGTTCGGCAGGTCGGACCTCAGTCCGGTCCGGCCGCGTCATCGGTCTCGTCCCCACCCGGGTGCTCCCTGGCCGCCTCCCGCGCCAATGTCGCGTCCACGTCGAACCGGCCGGGTTCCGGTTTATCCGGCTCCGCCGAATACATTCTGTGCCCTTCGCCGGTGTGCAGTTCCTCGAACGCCTCCTCCGGGCTTTCGGACAGCAGTGAGCGGATCGCGGTATTCATCACCGCGACGAACGGCACCGCCAGCAAACCGCCAGCGATCCCGCCGAGCACGATGCCAGCGGCAATCGCCAGCACCACCGCCAGCGGATGGATGCTCACGGCCCGCCCGAGCAGCAACGGCTGCAGCACATGGCTCTCCAGCTGCATCACCGCGATGATGATGCCGAGCACGATCAGTGCGGTCACCCAGCCCTTGGTCACCAGCGCGATGAAGACCGCGATGGTCCCGGCCAGAAATGCACCGACGATCGGAATGAACGCACTGATGAACACCAGCGAGGCCAGCGGCAGCGCCAGTGGCACCCCGAGAATCGCCAGGCCAGCACCGATGCCGATGGCATCGACGAGCGCGACGACCACGGTGGCGCGGACGAATCCGACCAACGTGCCGAAGCCGAGTTGCCCTGCGGTGCGCACCTTTTCCCGATGCGGCGTCGGCACGATCCGGGTGACGAAGTGCCAGATCTGATCGCCGCTGTAGAGGAAGAAGATCAGAATGAACAGCGTCAGGAATGCGCCGGTGAGCATGTGCCCGATCACCGTCGCGGTGGTCAGCGCCCCGCTGGTGAGACCCTCCCGGTTCGATTGGATCGTCTTGACGATCGTGTCGCCCGCATTGCGGATCTGTTCATTGCTCAGATGCGGCGGACCATTGATCAGCCAGTCCTGAATCTCGTGAATGCTGTGGGTGATCTCGTCGGACAGCTGCGGCACACCCTCGACGAACTGTTCGACGACAAAGGTCATGATGCCCGCGACCACGCCGATCGATCCGACGAGCGCGACGAAGACCCCTACCGACCTCGGCACCCCGAGCCCTTGCAGCCAATCCACCAGCGGCGCCAGCAGTGCGGCGGCCAGCAATCCGATGGCGAGCGGGATCACCACCGTCGCCAACCGCTGCACCACCGCCGAGAGCGCGAGCAGCGCGGCGAACATCACCAGCAGCCGCCACGCCCACTCCGCGGAGATCCGGACAAACGGGTGGACGGAATCAGCAGCCGACCGCACAGCAGTGGCTTTCCCCGTAGCACTTACCTTCTGGTCGGTCACCTCCGCGAGCCTAATCGGCGCGGACCGCCGCGGATATGCACACATGATCGAAACGCTAGATTGGTCACGTGTCAGCGCCTTTGGAAGCGGTCAAACAGACCATGCGAACGCGCTGGCCGCTGTACCTGACATCGATGCTGTTGGCCAATGCCTTCGGTGCGGTCCTGGTGTGGGCGTTCATCCAATATGGACTCCCGGTTCCCGAGGGTGAGGCGGCCGGTGCGCGACGCACTGGCCTGGTGATTCCCGGTCTGGTATTCACCACCGGCGGTTTGCTGAGCCTTGCCGCGGCGGCACTGATGCTGCGGCCGGTCATGCGCTGGCAGATGCGCGGCGGGCCGCCGAGCCGGCAGGAGCAGATGGCCGCACTGCACGCGCCGCTGCGACAGGCGATCCTGCATCTGGTGCTGTGGTTGATCGGCGGCGCCATCCTGGCGGCGACCATCATCGTGGACGCGCCGGAACTGGCGGGCGCGGTCATCGTCACCGAATGTATGGCCGCGACGATCGTCTTCGGCTTCACCTATATGCTCGGCGAGCGGATTCTGCGCCCGGTCGCCGCCGAGGCACTGACCGAGGGTTCGTTCGACCGCTCGCTGACCCCGGGCGTCGGCACCAGAATGGCGATGACCTGGGGTATGGGCACATTCGCCCCCACCATCGCCATTGTGCTGCTGTGCGTCACCCAGATCTCGTCGGATGTGAAGTTCTCGGCGCAGTCGCTGGCCATCTCCATTCTGCTGCTGTGCGGTGTGGTGATCATGCAGGCACTCGCGCTGTCCATGCTGACCGGATCGAGCATCACCGATCCGGTGCGCCAGCTCAGCCAGGCCATCGAACGGGTGCAGGAGGGCGCCCGTGACGTGCAGGTCGAGGTGTTCGACGGCAGCGAGATCGGACTGCTACAGGTCGGCTTCAACCGCATGATGGAAGAGGCCGCCAAGCGCCGCGAGCTGCAGGAACTCTTCGGCCAGCATGTCGGCGAGGAGGTGGCGCAGCGCGCACTCGACTACGGCACCGAACTCGGCGGGGAGACCCGATTCGTGGCCGTGCTGTTCGTCGATATGGTCGGGTCGACCGCGACCGCGGCCGAGCGTCCGCCGACCGAGGTGGTCAGCCTGCTCAATGAGTTCTTCCGCATCGTCGTCGATGTCATCGACCGGCACCACGGGTTCGTCAATAAATTCGTCGGCGATGCCGCGCTGGCGATCTTCGGCGCTCCGCTGGACCGGCCGGACGCACCGACCGCCGCCCTGGCCGCCGCCCGTGAATTGCGCGAAGCCCTGCGCGAGGTGCCCGGACTCGATATCGGTATCGGGGTATCGGCGGGTCTGGCGGTCGCCGGAAATATCGGCGCCGCAAACCGTTTCGAATACACCGTGATCGGCGATCCGGTGAACGAGGCGTCGCGGCTGACCGAGCTGGCAAAGGATCGCCCCGGCCGCGTACTCGCCTCCGGCAGCGCGCTGTATTTCGCCGATGAAAGTGAGCAGGACCTTTGGCTGACCGGGGACGAAGTCCAGCTGCGTGGGCGGCGGCGCAAGACCAGGTTGGCCTGGCCGCAGGAGAGCACCGCGGTGCGGGCGACCGAACCGGACGAGCCGGCCTGGGTTGCGCCGGAGAGCTCCGGCGATTGAATCCCGGCTCTGCACGTCGATGCAGACAGCCGAACGATCGGTTAGTTAGGCTGACCGCGTGACGGCCAACGGGGAACTAGCAGGCGATCCGGCACCGCCGCCGCCCGAGGACCCGACCGACAGCCCAGCGAAGCGCGGCCAGCGGGGAAGATTCTGGTGGGTCAAATGGGTCGCCGGTATGGCATTGCTGGCATTGCTCATCGGCGAGGGTTACTACCTCTGGCCACGATTGCACGATTCCTGGAATAAGCTCACCGAAATTCACTGGGGCTGGGTCGCCGCCTGTATCTGGATGGCGGCACTGTCGATGAGCGGATTCAGCCGGGTTCAGAAACAGCTGCTGCACGCGGGCGGTGTCGATGTCCGCCAGCACAAATCCGTCGCCGTCGTCTACGGCGCCACCGCAATGTCGGTGACTTTGCCTGCCGGACAGGTGTTTTCCACCGCCTTCACCTATCGCCAGACCCGCCGCTGGGGCGCAAGTCCGATCGTTGCCTCCTGGCAGCTGGTGATCTCCGGCGTGGTGGCCACCGCCGGACTCGCCCTGCTCGGCGTCGGCGGCGCACTGCTGGTCGGCAACCAGGTCGGGCCGTTCAAACTCATCCTGTCAGTGGTCGGCGTGATCGCGCTGGTGTGGGCGGGCAACTACCTGTCGAGGAATCCGGGCGCGCTGGAGGCCGTACTGCGCCGCGGCCTCGCGCTGCTCAATCGAATCCGCAAAAGGCCCGCCGACCAGGGCATGAGCAAGGTCGCCGATATGCTCTCGCAGCTGGAATCGGTGGATCTGGGCAAGCGCGACGGTGTCTTGGTCGCGGGCTGGGCGCTGGTGCACCGCTTTGCCGATGTCGCCTGCCTCGGCGCCGCCTGCTACGCGGTCGGCGCCGATCCGAAGCTGGCCGGTCTGCTCATCGCGTTCACCGCGGGCAAGGCCGTCGGTTCCATCCCGTTCGCGCCCGGCGGCATCGTCTACGTCGACGCGACCCTCATCTACGGCCTCACGGCGGGCGCGGCCCTGCCCATCACCCAGGCCGTCGCCGCCGCCTTCGTCTATCGCCTGGTGAGCTTCATCCTGGTCGCGATCATCGGCTGGATCGTCTTCGCCTTCCTGTTCCGCACGCCACAGGCCGACGATGCGGAGCTCGAGAAGGAATTCGAGCAGCGCCGAACGCTGTGACATCGGCAGCGCTTTCGACGCTGCGTGTGCGCGCCTCCGAATATTCAGCATCGCGTAGCGATTCGATGAGGGGTGGTGGTCGGGCGGCGGGTGGGCCTCGCGTCCGAGTCGTCGAGACTCGACGCCTACCCTTCGTGCGACTCGGCCGAGTTCGATGACCGTGGCGGCGGTCCGGGCCGCCAAGGTCGCTCGTAAGACTCGGACCGTGCGGGCATATAGCACCGGAGTTGACCGGCAGGTGCCGCATCCGAGCGGCCGAAACGGGCACTACTACGCTGGCCCGCGTGAAGAAACTGGTGCCGTTGCTGGTCGATGCACTGCTGGTGGTCCTGTTCTGCGCGATCGGCAGGCGCAGTCATGATGAGGCGATACTCACCGGATTGCTGAAGACGTTCTGGCCGTTCGGAATCGGACTCGCAATCGGCTGGGTGGCGGCCGTCGCGGTCGCGAGCCGGATGCGTGACGAAGCGGGGCGCGCCGCGCACTTCGACGGGACCGCCCTGTGGCCGACCGGAGTTCTGGTCTGGTTCGGCACGCTCTGCGGCGGCATGGTGCTGCGCGTGATCAGCGGTCAGGGCACGGCATTCAGTTTCATCATTGTCGCGGCATGCGTGCTCGCACTGTTCCTGCTCGGCTGGCGCGCGGCCATCAAGGCCGTCAACTGAGCCATCAGGGCTCCGGCGACGCCAGGTACTGGAGCATCCTGGCGGCCATCCGCGCGGTCGCATCGCCGCTGTCGGCGTCATTGATATGGATCGCGAAGGCCAGATCCCCCGCATTCGCGATGAGCCAACCATCATTGCCCGCGGTGGCCACGAATCCCGTGACATCGCGGAACGGCCGCAGCGGCGCGAATTCCGGTCGGCCCGCGCCATCGCGCAACAGTCCGCGCAGCCGGTCGGTCAGCTCCGGTGGCATGCCGCCGACCTGCGCGTCGGTGGTGCTCGGCCGTCCGGCCTCGATCATCGGCGGCGGCACCTGTCCGCGCGCGATGGCGGCCGCGGCGATCGCCATGCCGAAGGGGCTGGCCAGTACCGCATCCGTGCCGCCGCCCTGACGGACCTGCTCGGCACTGCGACCCGCGACCGCGACCCGCCCGGTGACCTCATCCAGTCCGGGCACCTTGTAATCGACGCCAACACCGAGATTCGGCGCGGCCTCGGCCGCATCCGGCACCGAAACGTCCTGCGGTGCCTTGTTCTTCAGGACCGAGGCGACCGTGCGGAACAGGTCGATATTGGTGCCGACCGGATACAGCCCGGTGAAGGCGACCGAGCCGTGCTCGCTGGCCTGCGTGTTCTGCGCGACCGCGACGACCGCGCCGCTGGAGGGCCGGATCGCCACGATCGAGGCGGGCGTACCGACGCTCACCACGGCATCCTCGGCGGCCCGCTGCAGGCGCTGATCCATGGTGGCCGCGATGTCCGGACCGGGCGGTCCCTGATATCCGGCGATCTGCCCGACGTAGCGACCGTCCTGTTCGAAAATCTGCACGCCCCAACCGGAATGCTGATCCTGACTGTCCTGCCACACCTTGCGCAGCGCGTCCAGCATCGGCGACCAGGTCCGGCGATCGGCGGAGATGAGCCGCGGCTGCTTCTCCATCACCACGCCGGGCACCCGGGCCATCGCGGGCTCCAGGATCGCGAAATCGGGTTCGCGCAGATTCACCGCGACGATCGGCTTGCCCTGTGCGGACGACAGTTGCTGCAGCAGCGAGGGTCCGGTGATCAGCGGCGCGACCGGTGCGATGGCCTTGGCCAGTGCGTCGGTCGAGGCGACCGGATCGGTCGTCTTGGCCGGATCGAGCTTGATCACATTGATGACCTGTTCGGTCATCAGCGCGTCGCCGACGATATCGGTGACCCGCGGTGGCGGGGTGGGTGTGGTGCGCACGAGGCGGACCGTGCGGTTGTGGTCCAGTTGCGGCATGACGACGGCGGGATCCCAGGAGATCCGCCAGCCGATCGCCAACTTCCGCACATTGCCCTGCAGGCTGTACTTCCAGGTCTTGTTCTCGCCGAAGTCCCAGGCGACGTCCATGCTGAACAGTCCGCCCTCGGCGCCGAGACCGATGAATTGGGTCTTCTGGTAGTCGACCTTGCCCGGCTGCAAACCCGCGAACATTTGCTTCAGCGTTGCTGACGCGGCGGTGGGATAGGAGGTCAGCTCCGCCGCCTTGGCATAGTTCTGATTGTCGAGCAGTTCGGTGAAGCGGTCTACGACACTTTCGGCCTCATTGCGTTTCTGGTCGGTTCCACACGATCCGATCGTGATAGCCAATGCCGCCGCCACGGCGAGTGCGATTGCGCCCCGGACGCGATAGCGGCGGGATCCCCACACATCCATGTCGCCCACTCTTTACTCTTGTCACTCCAGTAACAAGACCACCGTACCTGAAATTAGTTGTCCGCCGTGCCGCCGCAGCCCGGACGTTAGCCATGCTCAGCATCTCCGATTGTGCCCGAAACCCTTGCTTCGAGTGGCTGATCATAGGCGTTCCCCGGTCCCGCCGCGACATCCGGCGCCGCAACCGTACCGGCCGGAACGCAAAGTCGGACGAAAACGGTGTACGTCGGCGTTTCGGGGGCGAAGGACCCCGTTGACCAGCGCACACCCTCTCTGCGGCATACCCGCGCCGCCCTTCGCCGAAACCGTTCGCACAGAGCGGAACCACGGACACCAATTGCGACGTAATCTTGTAATCAATGAAATACACGAGCGACAGTAAGTAGGTGATTCCCAAATGAGGCACGATCATCGGGGACGGGGTTTCGGACGACCGGGCGGCTGGCAGCAGGCCGATCTACCCGACCCAGCGGATGCCCCCGACTGGTTCGCCGGCCGGTTGCCAAGCGATTGGTTCACCGGACAGCCCGTCATCGAAATCGACCGCGACGAAATCGTGGTGATCGGTGAACTGCCGATCCCGCAGCCGGAAAAACCCGCGGTAGCGGAGCAGGCCGACGCCGATGCGCCAGCCGAGGAGGTTCCGGCCGCGACGAAGGAGGGCGCCATCGCCCGATTCCGCGAGACCACCCGCCCGGCGCGGATGCGGATAGCGGATGAGGCCCAGCGCCGCTACGGGCGCAGCGTCGCCTGGGGCGTCTCGGTGGATGGTGAACGAACCATGTTCACGCACTTGGCCGTTCCGGTCATGACCCGGTTGCGTCAGCCGGAGCGCAAGGTGCTCGACACCCTCGTCGATTCCGGCGTGGCCCGATCGCGGGCGGATGCGCTGGCCTGGACGGTGAAGTTGGCGGGCAAACACGCCGAGGCCTGGCTCGAGGAGTTGCGCACCGCCATGCGGAAGGTGGACGACCTGCGGTCGGAAGGTCCGCAGGGACTCTAGTTCGGATCGTCGAGCGACCTGCTAGCGGTCGCTGCGACTAGTGTCTTGTCCATGTCGACACCTGGTCCGATCCTGGTTCTCAACGGACCCAACCTCAATATGCTCGGCACCCGCCAGCCGGAGGTCTACGGGTCGGCCACGCTCGACGATGTCATCGAGCTGTGCCGGCAGACCGCCGCGCGGTACGGCCGCGAGATCGATGCGTTCCAGTCGAATTCCGAAGGAGCGCTGATCGATCGGATCCATCGGGCGCGCGGCGTCGAATCCGGCATTGTCATCAATCCCGGTGGGCTGACGCACACTTCGGTGGCGCTGCGTGATGCGCTGGTGATTCCGGAACTCCCCATTGTCGAGGTGCACATCAGCAATGTGCATGCGCGCGAGGAGTTTCGGCATCACTCCTACATCTCCCCCATCGCCACCGCAGTGGTCGCCGGAATGGGAATCCAGGGCTATGCCGCCGCCATCGAATTCCTGATCAAGCGCTAGGCGGCAGTTGGGCCGGACCAGCTCGACCGACCGCCAAGCGGCATAGCCCCCCACAACGCCGCATCGCATTCCGCATACCCGGCGTCACGCCATCGAACGCTTCGAGTTCAACCGAATTGCTCTGTCGCACTACGCAAGCCGGAAAACCGGGAACCCCGGCGCGATCTCGGCCAACTGCGCATCGCTGGCATCCTTGGTAACCCCCTCGAAGAACTTCCCCACCTCCCACCCCCACTTCTGCAGGTACAGCCGCAACAACGGCACCTTGTCCGCATCCGCCACCTCGGTCGCGGCAAATGCCTCAACTTTGCGCCCCAGCCGCAACTCACCACCCCCCGCAACCCGCAAATTCCGTACCCACTGCGTATGCCCCCGCGGCGCAACCAGATACCGAGTGCCATCGCTATCGGTCAACAGATTCACCATCGTCGTCCGCCACTCCCCACTCTTACGCCCCCGCACCGCCAACAACCGCGACCCCATAACACTGATCCCAAGCCGAGGCAGCCAGTTGGCAACCCGATTCATGATCGGATCAAGCCCACTGGGACCAATGTAACGAGTCCTGGCATCCATCGTTCTCTCCTACTCGTGAGCACCGCTCTCTATTGAGATCAGTGTTCCACTCCCCCCTCTCCAAGTCAAGAGCACCGCTCTCCCTTCCTCGAAACTTACGAGAATGCGCTCATGCAGGGGTGTTCTCGGCGTTTGCCTGCACCAGCGCATGGTGATCACTTGTCCAGGCCCGGGGTTTTGAGGCTGGAGAGGATGGCGGGCCAGTTGGTGCTGATGCCTTAGAGGGCTTGGCTGCGGGGGGGTGTCCCTATGTTCTTTGTCAACATTTGCCTGGGGCGAACTCCATTGAGGTGGCAGGCTGGCTGTGTGGCTTCCTTCACGCTCACTGTGATCGAGCAGGCTCTGCGCGGCAGTTGGGCTGCTGATACGTGTTCGCCCGACGATGTGGCCAGGGCGGCATGGGAGTTCAGCAATCCGGCATGGGGGCATTGTGATATCACCGCGCTGGTCGTGCAGGACGTTTTCGGCGGCGATCTGATGCTCGGCGAAGTGTATTTGGACGGTGAGCAGCGTGGTTATCACTGGTGGAACCGGCTGCCCGATGGGGTGGAAGTGGATCTGACTTTCGAGCAGTTCAAGCTCGGGGAAACCGTCACGAACGGCAGGATTGTCCGTCCTTCGGGGCCGCTGCGGCGCAGGGTCGGGGAGTACGAGTTACTGCGCCGTCGTGTCGCCGACCGCATCGGCGGGGCACTACCCGCCTGTTCGGGTTTTCCTCGTTATTGAGGCGCCCGTATCGGCTCAGGGTCGGTGGGGGAGTCGAGTTCCGGTAGGGCTGTTTGGTTTTCAGCATGGCGTAGAGGACATCGCAGCGGCGGCGGGCCAGGCAGATGAGGGCGGCGTTGTGTTTCTTTCCTTCGTCACGCTTTCGTGTGTAGTAGGCGCGGCTGGCCGGGTCGTGCAAGGCGGCGAACGCGGACAGGAACAGGGCGCGTTTGAGTTTGTGGTTGCCCGAGCGTGCGGGGTGTTCGCCGCGAATCGAGCTGCCGGATCGGTGGGTGACCGGTGCGATTCCGGCGTAGGAGGCGAGGTGTCCGGCCGAGGCGAACGCCGAGCCGTCGCCGAGCTCTAGCAGGATGCGGGCTCCGGTCCTGACCCCGACGCCGGGCATCGAGGTCAGGACCGTGGCAAGAGGGTGATCATCGAGCATCCTCTCGATATCTTCAGCGATGCTCTTGCGTTGCAGTAGAACCGTTTTCAATGAATCAGCGAGTTTCGGCAGCACGATCTCGGCGGCATTTGCGCCGGGAACGGTGACAGTTTGCGCGGGCAGCGCCGGCCAGGATCTCCTCAACCAGACGTGCACCCATGCGCGGGGCGTGTCTGGTGGCGATCGTGGTGAGTTTGCGTTTGCCCGCAGCTCGGATTCCTTGCGGCCCACCGCAACGTGACAGGATTTCCAGGACAGCTGAGTGCGAGATCCGCGGTCCCAGCACGCGTTCGAGGGCTGGGTGGATGCTGGTGAGCAGGCCGCGGATGCGGTTGCTGGTGCGTGCCGCTTCGCCCGCGAGGTCGTCGTCGAAGCCGACCAGGACACCGAGTTCGGTGAGGGTTTCGTCGCCGGTGTCGACGCGGCGCAGTGTGTGCGGCATCGTGCGGGCGGCATCGGCGATGATGTAGGCGTCGCGGGCGTCGGTTTTGGCTTGTCCTGGATAGAGATCGGCGATGCGACGCATCGACAGGCCGGGCAGGTAGGCGACGTCGTGCCCGCAGGCGCGGGCGACGGTGACCGGCAGGGCGCCGATGGTGTTGGGTTGGTCGACCACGATCAGTAGCGGGCCGCGGGCGGCGAGCTGGTCGAACACGGCCCGTAGCCGGATTTCGTCGTTGGGCAGTGCCTTGTCGAACAACCGCTTGCCGCCGGTATCGAGACCGACCGCGTGGTGTTCGCCTTTTCCCACGTCAATGCCGCAGAACACGGCATACGCCTGTGCCACTTCGCAGTTCCTCATCGCGTCGAAAACCCAGAACGGCCGCCCGATCTGGCGTCAACGCCCGGCACCGACGTTACGAAGAGACCTACGAGCAGCCCTGTCCCCATCAGCGGTCCGTCGACGCCACCAGCACCCGGCGACACCACCCCCCGGATCATGAGTGCGACAGGGGGAAGAAGTCATACCGGGACTGGCGACCGTGGCCCCGCGTCAAGGCCACGAAGAAGGTAACGGGGAAGCCGTTGTGGATGACGGTCAGTTTTGCGAGATCGGTTGTGGCGGGTTCGAGTTCGAAGGTGACCTTCGGGCGGTGCTCGCGTGCCGACGGATGAGAACAGCATTGTCATGGCGATATGTAGTAGGTATGCTACGAATCATCCCGATCTCACAACGGGAGGATGAGATGACTCTGGGTGACGGCGTCGCGATCGACGTCGAGAAACTGCGCATGCGATACGGCACGACCGACGTCCTGCACAATGTGACGTTCCAAGCGCGACCGGGCGAGGTGCTGGTACTACTCGGACCGAATGGCGCGGGCAAGACCACCACCATCGAAATTCTGGAGGGCTTCCGCATGCGCTCCGCGGGCCGCGTCGAGGTGCTCGGCATGGATCCCGCACGCGCTGACGAAGCCTGGCGAGCCCGGCTCGGCGTGGTCCTGCAGTCATGGCGCGACCATGCGAAATGGCGTGTGCGTGAAATACTTTCGCATCTCGGCACCTATTACGTGCCGTACCGCACCGATACGATCCAACGGCCATGGGACACCGACGAACTCATCGCCGCCGTCGGTCTCACCGAACAGGCGAACAGCAAGATCGGATCGCTGTCCGGCGGACAGCGTCGCCGCTTGGATGTCGCGATCGGCATCGTCGGCCGTCCCGAACTGCTGTTCCTCGATGAACCGACCGCGGGCTTCGATCCACAGGCCCGACGCGAATTCCACGATCTGGTCCATAAACTCGCCGATGACCGGACCACCATCCTGCTCACCACCCACGATCTCGATGAGGCCGAGAAGCTCGCCGACCGCATCATGATCCTGGCCGGTGGCCGGATCATCGCCGATGGCTCGGCCGACGAATTAGCGCGTCGCATCGCGGGTGAGGCCGAAATCCGGTGGACCCACAATGGACAGCGATTCGTGCACACCACCACCGAGTCGACCAAATTCGTCCACGAGCTGTTCGGGCAGCACGGCGAGGAGATCGGCGAACTGGAGGTGCGGCGCGCCTCGCTCGAGGACACCTACATGAAGCTCGTGCAGCAATACGAATCCGGCAGGCTCGACACCGAGATCCATTCATTGGAGGAGGTCGCGCGATGAATCCGATCGACACCGCGGTACGGGCCGGAACCCGGCGCGGACTGATCGAGCTGCGGCAAATGCTCACCACGCCCCAGGACCTGTGGGGCATGCTGTTCTGGCCGGTCGCCATGATCGTCGTGCTGTTCTTCATGCGCGATGCGAAATTCCAGGCGAGCGGCCTCGGGCTCGGATCACTGGCCCTGCCGAGCATCCTCGGCATGTTCGTTGCCTTCAATGGCATGTTCGGCATCGCCCAGGCGCTCACCATGGAGCGCGAGGACGGAACACTGTTGCGCGCCAAGGCGACACCGAACGGCATGGTGGGTTATCTGATCGGCAAGATCGTTACGACCGCGGGTTCGGTGGTCGTCCCGTTCCTGGTGATATTGATACCCGGGCTCTTCCTGGTCGACGGCACCGCGATGGACAGCGTCGGCTCCTGGCTGAGCCTGATCGGCATTGTCGCGCTCGGCATGATCGCGACCATGCCGGCCGGCGCGGTGCTCGGATCGCTGTTCAGCAATCCCCGCAATATTGGGTTCCTCGCGATGCCGGTCATGGGCATTGTCACCATCTCCGGCATCTTCTACCCGATCACCTCGATGCCGGGCTGGCTACAGGGCATTGCGCAGGTGTTCCCCATCTACTGGGTCGGCATCGGCATGCGCGCGGCGATGCTGCCCGGCGATGCGGTCGCCATCGAACTCGGCCACTCCTGGCGGCATCTGGAAACCATTGCCGTGCTCGGCGTTTGGGCGGTGGCCGGATTGCTGCTGGCCCCGGTGGTGCTGCGTAGGATGGCACGTCGCGAGTCCGGGTCGAGCGTGGCGGCGCGCCGCGAGAGGGCGATTCAGCGTGCCTACTGAGGTCATCTACAACCGCATCGCCATGTTGCGGGCCGAGCGCGGCATCTCCCGGCGGGAGTTGGCCGAGGCGCTCGGCGTGCACTATCAGACGATCGGTTACCTCGAGCGCGGCGAATACAGTCCGAGCCTGCATCTCGCATTGCGGATCGCAGCGTATTTCGAAGTGGCGGTGGAGGTTATCTTCTCCACCAGCCCCTTCCCTCGACTCGGTTCCACCGCCGAATCGGCGCGGGTCGTCGGCGAATAGCCCGACGGTTCGCTGATCCGGCTCGGCAGCACCGAGATTCAGTCCCGCGGATCGACGAACAGTTGGTACACCGGAACCGCCTTGTCCGCCTGCTCGCTGGCCGCGATGGCACGCCGCCACAGCCCCTGCGACGCGTGCGAGAGTGTCGCGTCGACGCCGACCTCCTCGCTGGCCTCGATAATGTGCTGCGCGCCAGCGTCCATCATCTTCAGGCTGGCCAGGGTGCCCCAGCCGCCCGCCTTCGCCGCGGTCGCGAAATCCTCGATGAAGTACGGGTAAGCAGCGGCCGAGCGCAGCGCGAAGGGCAGGAACTGGTCGATGCTGTGACCGGACTTTTCGATCACCGCGAGCGCCTGATCGAAGGCGAGCATCCACGGCTGGAAAATGATCAGTCCGGCCTGGTAGAAGACCTGCGCGAGCCCGTCGTCCACACCGAGGTATTCCTGTGGGCTCAACGGGCGCAGCAGTTCGGCGTGCGCGTCGAAGACCTGCTGGGGACCGCTGTAGAAGATGAACGACGCCGGATGCGCGATATTGTCCCCCGCCGACATGACGCCGCCGGAGATGAACTCCGCACCGTGCTCGCGCACCCAGGCCGCACCCTTGCGGGCCTTTTCCGGAGAATCCGAGGACAGATTCGCGATCACCTTGCCCTCCAGGTGGTCGGTTGCCTGGCCGAGCACGTCATACATGGCGGCGTAGTGGGTAAGGCTGAGCACGCTCACCGAATTGGCGTCCAGCGCCTCGGCGACCGTGGCGGCCCGCTTCGCGCCGAGTTCGACCATGGCATCGACCTTGTCGATGCTGCGGTTCCACACCGTCACCTCGATACCGGCGTCCAGGAAGGCCCGGACCATGGCCTGGCCCATCGGCCCGAGGCCGAGGACGGAGACGGATCCAGCGGTGGTCTGTTCGGACATTGTGTTCCTTCGGTTCTCGTTCGATCGGTCGGCTGGCCCTTTCGAGCGACCTGCAAGCAATCGCTGCTGACCCTTTCGAGCGACCTGCGAGCAGTCGCTACGGCCGGAATCCATGGTCGTTCTCGCACGTAGGGTCGGGAAGACCGAACGTTGAGGTGTGGTTGCTTACCTCGAGGTTCGAATTCAGCTCAGAAGGAGTGCGGTGGATATGGGCAGTGACGCGGATCACGATGTGTGCGGCATGTCGATTGCGATCGATGTCGTCGGCGGCAAATGGAAGCTGCATCTGATGTGGGTGCTCGGGGCCGGCCCGCAGCGCTTCGGTCGGATTCGCAAGCTGCTCACCGGCGTCAGTGAAAAGGTCCTCGCCGAAAACCTGCGCCATCTCGAAGCCAGCGGTGTGGTCCACCGCGAGGTCTTCCCCGAAGTCCCCCCGCGCGTCGAATACTCGCTCACCCCACTCGGCGAAGAACTCGCGGTCGCCCTGCGCCCGCTCGAGACCTGGGGCGATGCACACCGCGACGAACTCCTCGGCAACCTGCTCGCCGCCGCGGGCTAGTGCCGCGTCCAGACAACTCCTGCCATATCGAGCCCTGGGACCGGGTTATGCAGAACGTAGTCGAATGGTGGTCGCGCAGACCGTATTCGACCGCCACGACGACGCTCGGCGAGCAGTTGGGGTGGGTAGGGCAGGTATTGATCTGGAGGGGGACTGGCAGTCGGCCTGAATTCGGGTTGCGAGCAGATCAATTTCCGATGTTGTCGACGGCTATCCGCTCGCCGACGCGGACCAGCAACTGTGCCGCATCGGCAATGCAGCGGACGGGATCCGACTCCAGATCGGCCAGGGCGTAGCAGGCGGTGAAACCCGCCGCTCGGATCTCATCACGCGTCAACTGCGCTCTGCCGACGGCGGCCACCACCGCGACACCCGCCTTGCGCGCCGCCTCGCAGACGCCGATCGGGGCCTTGCCGTGCAGACTCTGCGCATCGAGGGCACCCTCCCCGGTGACGACAAGGGCGGCGCCGTCGAGAAGTGCTGGGAAATCGAGGAGTTCGAGAACCACCTCGATGCCACTGCGCACCTGCGCGCCGAGCACCGCCAGCGCGCCGAAGCCGGTACCGCCCGCCGCGCCCGCGCCGGGGACATCCGCGAATTCCGGTGCGACGACGGCCGCCCAGTTCGTCAGTGCCGCCTCGAGGATGGGCAGATCCGGCGGCGTCGCCCCCTTCTGGGGCGCGTATACCGCGACCGCGCCGGTCGGGCCGAGCAGTGGGTTGTCGACATCGCAGGCCAAGGTGAAATTCGCAGCCGAAATGCCCGGATGCAATCGGGTGCGATCCACTCCCGCGACATGTACCAAAGCGGCTCCGCCCGTGGGCAATTCATTGCCGTCATCGTCCATGATGCGCGCACCGAGGGCCTGCAGCATGCCCGCGCCACCATCGGTGGAGGCACTGCCGCCCAGGCCGAGAACGATATCGGTGGCGCCGCGGTCCAATGCGTGTGCAATGACGACACCGAGTCCGTAGGTGTGCGCGCCGAGCGGATCGGGTTGTCCCCCTGGCAGTTTCGTCAGTCCGACCGCCGCGGCCAATTCGATTACCGCCGTGGTCCCCTGCACCGCATAGGCCGCGGTGTCGGCTGCTCCCGTTGGCCCCGGCGCATCGACCTCGATCCGCTCCCAGCCCGCCGCCACGAATGCGTCGACGGTTCCGTCGCCGCCGTCCGCGACCGGCACCTGCCGGATCTCGGCGTCCGGGCACGCGCGCGCGATGCCAGCCGCCAGCGCCGCCGCCACCTCGGGCGCGGTCAGCGAGCCCTTGAACTTATCCGGGGCGATCACCACCCGAAGCGCGGACGTCATCCCCACATTGTCCGGGGTGGCTCCGGCGGACGCACGTCGGGCAGTGCGCGGGCCATCGCCGACCTGCTATGCCACGAAAGCAGCGCCCGGTCGAATGTGCTTCCATCACCCTCGTTGCGCGTTCAGGCGCGATCTGTGGATAGCCCTGTGCGATCCAGTCGGTGCGGCACGCGCCGAGGGCGGCGCTGCCCCAGGTCACCCTTGGTCGTGGCCGCGCTCAGGGCTATCGGTCGGCGTCGACTTCGCGAGTAGGCGACACCACCAGTCTCGCCACACCGAAACCCCCAGCGCGCCAGCCGAAATACCCGCCGCCACCCACCACGAGTACGTGCCCCGGTCAGCCACTGCTCCATGCACCCCGCCGACGGGGTGATATCCACCCGCCTAGTGCAGCGGCGCTTGATCCGCGTGGTCGATGGTGACCTGGCCGGTGCGCAGGTAGGTCAGCACGGCCTCGTCGACGACGGTGTTGCCGCGGCCGAAGGCACCGTGATCACCGCCCTCGACGGTGATCAGCGAGCCGCCGATGGCACGCGCCATGGCCGGGCCGCCCTCGTAGGTGGTCAGCGCGTCGTGGCGGCTCTGCAGCAGCAGCGGGCGGGTGCGCAGGTCCTTGCCGTTGATCGGCACCGGTTTGGTCACCGGTTTCCAGCTACCGCAGGCGGTTCCGGAGCGGACCAGATCGGCGCGGGCGTCCATGGCATTGCCGCCCGAGGCGATGGTTGCGAAGGCCGAGCCGATCAGCTCGAGCCGGCCGCGCACCGCGTTCTCATTGCAGGTTATGGCGGAGAAGACGAAGCGGCCGGTGGGATCGGTGCTGGTGGCACCCTCGATGGCGAGCAGCTGGCGGACGTTCTTCGGATCAATATTGGCATCGGCCATCGCCCTGGCGAAGGTCGGCCAGAACGTGCGGGTGTAGGTGGCGACCGCGGTCGCACCGACCAGCGGCACCTGCGCGGACGCACCGCCGGTGAGCATGAGGCGCACCAGATTCTGCACCTTGCCCGCCTGCTCCACGCTGCCGTTGAAGCCGTCGCGGGCGATCTCGGCGAGCGGTTCGGGCAGCGCTCCCGGCAGATCGGCGACACTGGCCGGTGGCGGGGTCAGATTGGCATACCAGCCGCCGCCCTGGTCCGCGACCAGCCGCACCCAATTCTGGTAGACCTGCAGTGCCGTATCCCCGAGCCGGTATTCGCCGTCGTGCTCGGCGATCCAGGCGAACAGATCATCGAGCCGCTGCTTGCCAGCGACCTGCTGCTGGGCGAACTCCTCGGTCCACACCCAATCGGGATTGACATTGGAATCCAGCACCATACGATCCACCCGGTTCGGGAACAGCGATGCGTACACCGCGCCGAGATAGGTGCCATAGGAGGTGCCGAGATAGCTGATCCGGTCGACGCCGAGCGCGGCGCGCACCTGGTCCAGATCGCGCGCGGTGCTCTCGGTGGTGATGGTGTCGAGGTAGCCGGGCAGTGCGGCGTCGCAGGCCTTCTTGATATCGTTGCGGTTACCGCCGCCGAGTGAAACCTGTTCACCATCAGCCGATTTCGAGGTATCGACGGCCTGGGTAGCACAGCGCAGCGGCGTGGCCCAGCGCAGTCCACGCGGCTGCACCGCGACCCGGTCGTAGTGCTCGTTGAGTTCGGCGGGCAGCGAGTCGATCCGGCGCGCCCAGTAGTCCAGCGCGTCCGCGCCGGGTCCACCCGGATTGGCGACGATGACGCCACGGCGCT
Organism: Nocardia sp. NPDC005998; assembly: GCF_040614395.1. Taxonomy (NCBI): domain Bacteria; kingdom Bacillati; phylum Actinomycetota; class Actinomycetes; order Mycobacteriales; family Nocardiaceae; genus Nocardia; species Nocardia sp. NPDC005998. The sequence goes on from NZ_JBEXUI010000015.1 coordinate 141,437, forward strand.
GCGCGGTGGCGGCGATCCGGCTGACGGTGAGTTCGATACGCGCGCCGTCGGGTTCGGCGTAATTCATCGGAACGGATATCACCGCGCATTGCACGCCGCGTCCCTCGGTCACCGATGAGTCCGGGCAGGCGCCGAAGGCGGCACCGGGTGTGGCCGCGGCCTGGGCCGTGATGATCGATCCGCTGATCAGGCCGGCGGCTGCCACCGCGACCAGTACCCGGGAAATACCCGGTACCTGCGAACTGCCCAGTACTTGCGAACTGCCCAGTACTTGCGAACTGCCCAGCACCCTCATCATGTTTCGTACCTCCGCCCGGCCGTTCCTCACTCCCGGTGGAGGCGTTCGGCGCGACCAAGAGCATTCTTGCCAGCCCGGCACCGGTAGACAAGTCGAGCACCGGATCGGAGCCGATTAGTGTTGCGGTACACCGTCACCCACCCACACCGAGTAGCGTCGAGCCATGTCGACTGAGGTCCGTAACAACGCCATGCTGGAACGCTTCGAGATCTATGTCGACGGTGCGATCGCCGGATACACCGAATACCAGGACACGGCCTCCGAACGCGCCTTCGTCCACACCGAGATCTATCCGCAGCACGAAGGCCAGGGCTATGGCCGGGTGCTGGTGCAGGCGGCACTGAACGCCTCGCGTCGGGAGGGTTTCGGCATCCTGCCGATGTGCCCGATGGTCTATCACTTCATCGAGTCGCGACCGGAGTACATCGCGCTGGTCCCGCAGTGGGCGCGCGAGAAGCTGGGCCTGCCCCAGTAGGCAGGGGTTCAGTACGCGGCGACGGCCCCGTCGAGTGCCTGCTGCAGATCGGTGCGGACCAGCCGGGCGATCTCCGCGGGCTTGGCGGGCAGCTCGGTGACCGGAACCCCGAAGTAGACGCTGGCCGCCTTGGCCTCTTCCTTGGTGACCGGCACCGTCGGATCCGCTCGGGGTCCATAGTTCAAAGCCATGCTGACCAGCACGGGCCGCGCACCCAGCTTCATCGCACGGAACGCGATGTGACCGATCCCGCTGCCCACCGGCTGTACCTCGGTGTGATCGATCTCATTGCAGGTGCCCTCCGGAAAGACCGCGATCCCATCGCCATCGGCCATCCGCTCGGCACAGATGTCCATCATTCGCTGACCGGCCGCGTTCACCGCCCGCAGACCGTGGTCCTTGCCGCGGAACACCGGGATCCCACCCATCATGTCGATCCTGCGGCGCTGCTTGTCATCGAGGAACAGCTCGTCCTTGGCCAGTACCCGCACCCGCCCGATCACCGGGCGCAATTCGCTGTGCCAGGCCGCCGCGGCGACGGTGTAGGGATCGGATTCGGAGAGGTGGTTGATCGCGAGGAGCAGCGGCCTGCGCTGGCCGATCACCTCGTGCAGTAGCTTGCGCGCGCCCTCGGCGTAGGCGACGCGTGGATGGTATCGACGTCCGAGAATGGCATAGGCACCCCACGCCTTCAGCCGGTTCTGCTGGTGTTCGCGATAGAAGTCGTACACAGTGTCCGCATTGTCGAGGAGAACCTCGGGCCGTTCCATGGCCACACAGTAACGGAATCCGCCACGCCGCTTGACCGACGAACGGCCCGCGACGGTGCGATGATGTCGGAGTGGCACGCGGAGATGACCCGGACGATCGGAAGACTCGCGGCGGACACGGTGACCGTCGGCGACGCGATTCCCGGCACGGCGAGCAGGTGGTGCGCGCCGGCACCCTGCTGGTGTCGGCGACCGACCTGGTCGAGCCGACATTTCGGCGTACCGTCGTCTACATCATCGAACACAACGAGGCGGGCAGTCTCGGTGTGGTGCTCAACCGCCCGAGCGATACCGCGGTGCACGATGTACTGCCACGCTGGACCGAGGCGGCGGCCGCGCCGCGCACGCTGTTCATCGGCGGCCCGGTCAAACGGGACGCGGCCCTCTGCCTCGGCACCGTTCGGGTCGGCGCCTCGATCGACGGTGTCTCCGGCCTGCGCCGGATCGACGGCCGCGTGGTGCTCATCGACCTCGACGCGGACCCGGATCAGATCACCCCGCTGATCGAGGGGCTGCGCATATTCGCCGGCTACGCGGGCTGGACCTTCGGCCAGCTCGAAGGCGAACTGCAGAACAACGATTGGATCGTGCTCTCCGCCCTGCCCTCGGATCCGATCAGCACCGGCCGCCCGGACCTGTGGGCCCACGTCCTGCGCCGCCAGCCGCTTCCGCTGTCGCTGCTCGCGACACACCCGATTGAACTAGAACGCAACTAGGCACGTGGTCTGCATGGAGGAGGCAATACCGACATGCGACACGACACTTGATCGGGCGACACATGGATAACTCGTCGGGGACGTCCAACAGCCGATCACCCCAACAGCCGCCGGCCGACTACAAAGCCAACCGAACACACCAAAACCGGCAAAAGGCGCGAGGCAGCGGAGGAGCACGTGACAAATGCCCGAAGAACAAGCCGAGCTCATGCGGGCGCTCTATCAGGAACATGCCGCGGCGCTGTGGCGCTACACGCTCGGTTTGGTTCGCGACCCGGGTCGGGCCGAGGACATCGTGCAGGAGACCTTGTTGCGGGCCTGGCAGCGCCCGAATGTGCTCGATCAATCGACCACGTCGGCGCGTGCATGGTTGTTCACCGTCGCGCGGAATCTCGCCGTGGATGAGCATCGCAGCGCGCGCAGCCGCCGCGAGTTCCGCACCGACAACCCGCCCGAGCGGGCCGCACCGGATCAGGCCGATCGGGCCCTGGACGGCTGGCTGGTCGCGGACGCGTTGGGTCGGCTCAGCGCCGATCATCGCGAGGTGATCGTGCGTGCCTACTATCGAGGTCTTTCCACGCACCAGATCGCCGAGGAACTCGATATCCCGGCGGGCACGGTGAAATCCCGGTTGCACTACGGCATGCGGGCGCTACGGCTGGCACTACAGGAGATGGGGGTGACGAACCGATGACGGATATCGCCGACGACTACTCGACGTGGGACGCACCCTATGTACTCGGCTCCCTGACCCGACTCGAGCGGCAGGAGTACGAGGAGCATCTGGCTGGCTGCCCGGTCTGCCAGGCCGCGGTATCCGATCTCGCCGGACTACCCGGTCTGCTCGCCCTGGTCGAACCCGAGACCGCGCTCGCGATGATCGAGCCGCTGGAGGCCCCTGCGGCCGAGGCCGAGCCGCCCGCGCAGCTGCTGCCCCGGCTCGCCGCGGTGGCCGAAAGGCGCAGACGGCGCGGTCGGTGGGTTACCGTCGGCACCGCGCTCGCGGCGGCCGCCGCGGCGGTGGCCATCGCGATTCCGGTGGTCACCTCGATGACCGCGACGCAAACGACGACCACCGAACAGGTTGTGGCCGAACGCAGTATGCAATCGATCAAGCCGAATCCGGTGACGGCCAGCTTCAAAGTCCTTCGCGCCGATAGCAAGGCGCGGATCGTGATGACCTGTAGCTATGGGCCGAGCGATCAGCGCTACAGCTGGAATCTCGACCTGTACGTCATCGGCACCGACGGCAGTCAGAGCAAACTCGATCAGTGGCCCGCCGGGCCGGGGACCGAGCTGACGATCGACCGGACCGTCGATAAGGCACCGGACCAGATCCAGGCGGTGGAGATCCGGTTGGCGTCGACGGGCGAAACGCTGCTCTCCGGCACGGTCTGACGCGATTCGATCCCCTCGCCGAACTCGGCGAGGGGATCGAACATATTCGGGCGCAATGCGATTCAGCGCTGTCCCGACTTGCGGAAGACCGAGGTCGACCAGAAGTATCCGACCAGCCCGAGGCCGATGCACCAGGCGACGGAGATGATGCCACTATTGCCGATCTCCGTGCCCATGAGCAGGCCGCGGATGGTTTCGGTGATCGGGGTGAACGGCTGGTACTCGGCGAACTGACGCAGGCCGACCGGCATGGTGTCGGTACCGACCAGGCCGCTGCCCAGGAATGGCAGCATGATCAGCGGGAAGGGCATATTGCTCGCAGTCTCCGGAGTCGACGCGACCAGACCCATCCCGACCGCGAGCCAGGTGAGCGCGAGTACGAGCATGGCGAGCAGTCCGAATGCGGCGATCCACTCGATCACATTCGCCGACGGCCGGAAGCCGACGAGCAGTGCGACACCGACCATCGCGGCGATGCCGAGCAGGGCCTGGATCAATGCGCCCACCACATGTCCGGCGAGGAACGCGGGCTGCGAAATCGCCATCGTGCGAAAGCGATTCACAATACCCTTGGTGGTATCGGTGCAGACCGAGACCGCCACACCCGCGGTCATATAGGCCGGGATCAACAGCAGCATGCCCGGGGCCAGGTAGTCGATGTAGTTGCCGCCGGACGACTTCTCCAATGCGCCACCGAACACGAAGTTGAAGATGAGCAGCAGCAGGATCGGCATGACGATGATGCTGATGGTCATGCTCGGGTACCGCTTCGCATGCAGCAGATTGCGCCGCAACATCGTCTTCGAATCGGCAAGTGCGTAGGCCGTCGTGCTCATCGCACGGTCTCCTTTTCCGCGGTGGGATGTCCGGTGAGGGTGAGGAATACGTCGTCGAGGGTGGGGGTGTGCACCGAAAGTCCGGCGACCTCGATCTGCTCGTAGTCGAGCCGGTCGAGTACCGCGCGCAGCGATTTGACGCCGCCGTCACTCGGGACCGCGAGGGTGAACTCCGCCTCGCCCGCGTCATCGACAACGCGCGCCTCCGGCCCCAATGCCGTCGCCGCGGCGCTGAGTCCGATCTGGTCGGCGAACTCGAGTCGGATATGCCCGCCGGGTACCCGCCGCTTCAATTCGGCGGCTGTCCCCTCGGCGACGATCCGGCCGTGATCGAGTACGGCGATCCGGTCGGCCAGCTGATCGGCCTCCTCCAGGTATTGGGTGGTGAGGAAGACGGTCACGCTGTAGTCGTCGACGAGTGTGCGGATCATCTCCCAAATGGCCCGCCTACTGCGCGGATCCAGGCCGGTGGTCGGCTCGTCGAGGAAGATGATGCGCGGATCGCCGACCAGCGTCATGGCCAGATCCAGCCGCCGGACCATACCGCCGGAATAGGTGGCCGCGGTCTTATCGCCCGCCGCCACCAGATCGAAGCGCTCGAGCAGTTCGGCGGCAAGGCGCTTGCTCTCCCGGCGCGGCAGATGGTGCAGATCGGCCATGAGAATCAGGTTTTCGCGACCGGTCAGCAATTCGTCGACCGCGGAGAACTGACCGGTGACACCGATCGCGCTGCGCACGGCATCGGGTTCGGTGCTCAGATCATGGCCGTCGACCCGGACTTCGCCCGCATCGGGGCGCAGCAGGGTGGTGAGGATCTGCACGGTGGTGGTCTTGCCCGCACCGTTCGGACCGAGCAGCGAATAGATCGTGCCCGCCGGGACGGTGATGTCGATGCCATCGAGCACCACCTGCTCACCGAACGATTTACGCAGACCCAGCGCCGAAATGGCCGGGGCGCGATGACCGTTGGTCATGGTCGTCCTTTCGTGGAAAATTTCATTAAATAATGCGAATGACAGCATGGGTTACCCACACCGCGCCCGGAGTCCGGTGCGGCGATTCGTGGTGGTATTCGGTTGTTCGGCCGAATGATTCGGCTAGATGTCGAGTTCCTCGACCGGTGGACGGTCGGCGATCCGGGCCACCCGCTCATAGAGCTTGTCCGGAATCTTCCCCTTCAATTCACCCAGCGAATCGACGACCTCGAAGATGAAGTCGCCCCAGTCCTGATCGCCCACGCCGAGCATGCGACGCCAGTTCGTCAGATCCTTGATCCAATTGGAATTCTGCGGGTATTCGTCCCAGTTCGAATACTGGGCGTGCATGACGAATTTGCCCTTCCGACTGCGAAATACCCGGACGTGTTCGATGCGCTCTTCGTTCACGTCACGGTATTCGCCGAGCAGGGCGCCGGAGAAGCGGACCTGACGCACACCGTTGTGGCCGACCCGCAGCACTACCTCGTCGTAGCCCTCCAGCCTGCCCTCCTCCAGCTCGATGAACCGCCGCAGCGCGGTGGTCACCGCTCCCGAGAGATTGCCGCCGACCAGCTCCTGCGCACGCTGGAACAGGGGCAGATCGTCATCGGCAACATAGATCGTCTTGTTGGGCATGCCATCACTATACGTAGATGTATACGTACACACAAGCGCCGCCCACATCGGGATTTTTTCGAGGTACATCTTGCGCGAGTCATTGAACCGCTCCGCAGTCCGACTCGTAGTTCACCTGTACGCGATGTGCGATCGCGCCTGTGCGAGAGGAGTGCCGATGCCGAGCAGGGTCGTGGATTATCTGGTTCGAGCGGTTTCGACCCTGGGCGTGCGACATATCTTCGGTGTCGACGGCGCGAACATCGAGGATCTCTACGACGCGCTCTTCGACACGCCCTACGACGTCACCGGAATCGTTGCCAAACACGAGTTTTCGGCCGCGACCATGGCCGACGGCTATGCTCGCTCGACCGGCGGGCTCGGCGTCGTCGCCGCCACCTCCGGCGGCGGTGCGATGAATCTCGTTGCCGGACTTGCCGAATCGTACGCATCGCGGGTGCCGGTGCTGGCGCTGGTCGGGCAGCCGCCGACCGCATCGGCAGGGCGCGGCGCGTTCCAGGACACCAGCGGACTCGCCGGCAGCATCGACGCGACCCGGATGTTCGCCGAGATCACCCAGTTCTGCGCCCGCGTGGAGACCGCCGCCGACCTTCCCGACATGGTGGCCAGGGCGGTCGACGGCGCCCGGCGCGGCGGGCCCGCCGTACTGCTGCTGCCCAAGGACGTGCAGCGCAGCGATATCGGCGATATCCCGCCGTTCCGGTTGACAGCGCCGCGGTACCGGCGCGATGACGGCGGACTGGCCCGGGTGCGCGCGGCGCTGATCGCGGCCCGCAAGGTGGGCAAGATCGTGATCATCGCCGGCGACCAGGTGGCCCGCGACGACGCCCGTGCCGAACTCGCCTGGCTGGCAAGGGCATTGGATGCCGCGGTCGGCGTCGCACCGGATGCGAAGGACACCTACGACAATGCCGATCCCGCGTACTGCGGTGTCGCCGGGAGCATGGGGCATGCCGAGCTTTCGGCGGCGCTGCGCTCCGCGGCCCTGTGCCTGATCGTCGGGACCCCGATGCCGGTCACCGCGCGTACCGGATTGGACGAGCTGCTGGCCGAGGGCACCGTCGCGCATATCGGAGTCACCGCGCCGTACGTGACCGCAATCCACGCCGCCAGCACCGATCTCGCGCTCGATCTGGCCGCGCTCGCCGATGAATTCAGCGGCGACATGAGGATGTCGCGCCACGAGCGCCCGCATACCCCGTTGACACCGCTGTGCGTGCCCGAGGCGACCGGTCCCGGTGTGCGCTATCGCGAGTTGGTCGAAACCATCGAAGCGCTATTGCCCGAGGGCACAGACGTATTCGCCGATGCGGGCAATACCGGTGCTGCGGTGGTGCACCACTTGCGGGTGCCGCGCGGCGGCCGATTCGTGGTCGCGCTCGGGATGGGCGGGATGGGCTACGCCTTCGGCGCCGCAATAGGTTCGACATTCGCGCGCCATCGCGGCCCCTCCGGGACCAGGCGCACCGTTGTCGTGGCCGGTGACGGCTCGTTCTACATGCACGGCATGGAATTGCACACCGCGATCGAACACGATCTGCCGGTCACGTTCATCGTGCTCAACAACAACGCGCACGCCATGTGTGTCACCCGTGAACAGCTCTATTACCAGGATCGCTACAGCTTCAACCGATTTCGGCCCACGCACCTGGGCGCGGGCATCGACGCGATGTTCCCTGAACTTCCCGCGTACTCCGTACGTACCACCGAAGACCTGGCCATCGCATTGGGGCGATGTGTCGAAACCGAAGGGCCGTCGTTCATTTCCATCGACGTCGACCCCGACGAAGTTCCACCCTTCATCCCGTTCCTCGCCACATTGGAGAAGATGCAGTGACGACCAGCGCCCTGCCCGCCCTCAGCGATATCCCCGACGCCGTCATCCCCGGAGTACTGCGGATCGAGAACTCCGATAAGGACGCCACCACCCCGATCATCATGGACATGTTGCGGTCGGTGTATCCGCACGACCAGGTCTTCGGCGAATACTGTCCGGTGCAGGCGTATATCGCCGCACCGCCGCAGGATGTGTTCGAGTACCTCGCCGATACCCGCTGCCTGGAGGAATGGACCTACAGCCTGCGCGGATTCGTCGAAACCGAGGAACCGGGGCTGTGGCTGGCCTGGGACCGGCTCGGCCCGGAGACCAAGATCTTCACCCGCACCGTCGCGCACCGCGACGCCATGACCGTCGACTACCACTGTGCCTGGGACCAGAGCAAGCACCTGTGGATGATCTACCTGCTGCGGGTGATCGATGCCCAGGTGGTGTTCAACAAGCCGGGGTCGGTGGTGCTGTGGGTCAACTGCCGTCACCCGTTCTACGAGGAAAACCCCTATCCCGAAACGGCTCCCGAAAAGCGGCCGGTGTGGGTGGGCGACTTCTGGGACATGTTCTCCGCCGGGCACCAGCTCGAGATGGACAACCTCAAGGCGATCTGCGAATACCGTGCCGCACACGGCCTTCCGATCAAGCCCGACTGGATGAAGTGAGGCCACACCATGATCTCGAACTATGACGGACCCGCTGCCCCCGAGGCCACCGGACTGCCGACGGTCAGCCTGGTCGATGTGGCGAGCTATCTGCCGGGCGCACCGGTCGGCACCGAATACTTCACGCAGTACAGCCGATCCGATCGGATGGCCAAGAACGTCATGTTCCGCTCGCCCAAGGCGCGCCACCACGTGGCCGAGGACGAGACCGCGGTGGATATGGTCGAGCGCGCCGTCGCGCCGCTGATCGAACGCCACGGCGCAAAAGCGATCACCGATATCGATGTGCTGATCACCCACACCCAGCTGCCGGACAATCCGGTCATGGGCTGCGGTCCGGAAGTCGCCCGACGACTCGGTATGAAGCCCCGATTCGTCTACGACATACACAACGGCGGTTGCGCGGCGTTCGTGCACATGATGGCGATGGCCAGGATGATTCTGCAGACCACCGACGCGCGCACCGCACTCATCGTGGCAGCGCAGAACTGCGCGGGCCCGGTCTTCACCCAGACCGAGATCCGCAAACTCGCCCAGGCCCCGGTACCCGGCGACGGATGCGGGGTCGGACTGCTGGTCAAGGACGATTCCGCGCCGATCCTCGATATCGAATGCCGCACCTATCCCGAATTCGCCGGGGATATGGAGTTCTCGACCAACGGCGAGCGCAAGTACTGGCAGCCGGGCGAGGGGGAGGGCTGCGTCAGCTTCACCGAATCCAAGATCACCAAGGTGTTCGCGCGCGGCAATCGCCTGGTGCCGGAGGTGGCGTTGGCGGTGTGCGAGCGGATCGGGGTCAAGGGCCGCGATATCGACACCTTCGTCACCAATCAGCCGAACCGGCTGTTCCTGCGCAACTGGCACGATGCGCTGGAACTGCCCCCTGAGCGCCATCCCGATACCTTCGACCAGTGCGGAAACCTTTTCGCCGCGGGCATTCCCGTCACGCTCGATACCGAGAACCGGGCGGGTCGGCTGCGCAATGGATCGGTTGTGCTGCTGTCGGCCTTCGCACATGCCGGTGACTTCGCCGGAGCCGCGGCGGTGCGCTGGGGTGCGGCCGGATGAGTATGCGGCTGGCCGATGAGTCGCGGCCCTCGCAGCAGCGCCGGAGTCAGAGTCAGCGGCCGCAGCTGCGGTTCGATCTGAGCCTGAGCGAAAACCCTTTTCCGCCATTGCCTTCGGTGCTGCACGCGGTGAACGGCGTACTGGCCCATGCCAACCGCTATCCGGAATTCCTGCCGCGACGGCTGCCCAGACTGATCGCGGGGCATATCGGCGTGCATTCGGATCAGGTGGTCGTCGGGTCCGGCGCGACCGGGGTGGCCATGCAGATCATTCAGGCATTGACCACGCGCGGGGCCGGAATGGTCTACGGGGCACCGACCTTCGACGGCTATCCGATCATGGCGGAGATGGCCGATCTGGAGGTCGTCCCGGTGCCCCTGGATGCCGCGGGCAATCAGGATCTCTGGGCGATGGCAAGGGCCATTGACAAGCGGACGGGTCTGGTGGTGGTCTGCCGTCCGCACAATCCGACCGGCACGGTGATTCCGGCCAGTGAGTTGAAGGCGTTTCTGTGCTCGGTGCCGCGCCGGGTGCCGGTCATCCTCGATGAGGCCTATGCCGAATTCCTCGATCTCACGGATCAGGTCGACACCGTGGCACTGCTGGATCGGCATCCGAATCTGCTGGTGCTGCGCACCTTTTCGAAGGCGTACGGGCTGGCCGGACTGCGCATCGGCTACACCTTCGGCGGACCCGAATTGATCGGGCGGGTGCGCAGGCTGCAATTGCCGTTCGGGATGAGTTCGGCGGCGGTCGCCGCGGTCGCCGCGTCCTACGCCGCCGAACCCGAACTCGCCGAGCGCATCCTGCGCATCACCACCCAGCGCGAGGCCCTGCGCAGCGCACTGCGGAGCAGGCATATCGAGGTCCCCCGCAGCAACGCCAATTTCCTGTACCTGCCCGGGCCGGGCGTGGCAACGGCGCTACGCCGGGGGGGCATCGCGGCCAAGGCATATCCCGACGGCAGCGCCCGCATCGCCGTCGGGGATCCCGAGGCGGACTACGCGGTGCTGAAGGCACTGGAGTCACTGCGCTAGGTGGTGTTGGATCGGCGGCGTTCGCCGGACCTGTGTGGTTTCGACTGCGCCGCCCCCGCCCCCGCCCCTCGCTCACATCGCGTGTTGGCGCTCAACTACCGGCAGGTCGACTGGTATGCGATCGATTAACGTGGTATCTGGCAGGTATCATGCATGTTATGGCGATGACCTTGCGACTCGATGATGACGACGACCGCATGCTGAGCGAGGAAGCCGCGCGCACCGGCCGCTCGAAGCAAGAGATCGCGAAGGAAGCGATCCACCTACATCTCACCGCGAACCAGGAAGTGTTCGAGGCGATGCTGGCGCGCACCATGGAACGGCATGCCGAATTGCTGGAACGGCTCGCGTGATCCGATACCTGACGGTCCACGAACTTCTCCTGATCGCGCGGGCCGTGAACCGCGGTACCGACGCGATCCGGGATTACGGATTGCTAGCCTCCGCCGCCGCGCGTCCGTCCACCAGGGTTTTCGGCGTCGATCCATATCCGGAATTGTTCGACAAGGCCGCTGCATTGCTGCATTCGCTTGCTCGCAATCACGCGCTGATCGACGGCAACAAACGCACCGCGTTCCTTGCGGCGGCGCTCATGCTCGAACGTAACGGCGTCGTGCTGGTCGCGCTCCCTGACGAACAGGAATCGGTCATGATTGCCGTCGCAGTCGGGGACATGGACGTGCCCGAGATTGCCGAGCACCTCCGAAAATGGGTCGAATAGCAGCACGCATGACGTCGTGATCGGGGTCTGCGCTGGTCGCGACCGCGCGTTAGTTGGCCGGGGCGCAGGTGTCACGCAACGAGCACGCACCGCAAGAGGAACCGCAGCCGCCGATCTGCTCGGCCGGAACCAGCGCCTCGACCGCGCGAGCTGCGGCATTCGCACCCGCGCCGAGGGTGAACAGCGCCACCGTCGCTGTGACCACCGCGACGATGATCGCAGGAAGGCCGCCTGCGGCGAGGGCGACGAGTCCGCCCGCGAACAGCAGTGCGCCCGCGGCCACGGAGGTGGGGGCGGCGACGCGGTTGGCAATGCGGAAGGTGTCATCGTCGTGCAGTGCCGCTTCGGTATGCACTCCGATGAAGCGATTGCGGGGCAGACGGCCGGTCAGTCCGAGCACGCCGGTTGCGATGGCCACGAAGGCCAGCACGAACAGGGTGAGAGCGACGACGAACACCCAAGAAGGCTAGCGCACCGCGCCGACGGGTCGAGCCCGGCCCGATTTTCGGTGCCCGGGCCCGGACGTTCTACCCTGATAGACACATTTATGACGGGATCGGCGAGAACAAGAAGGCAGGACCGTGGCGGACACTCGTGCAACCGAAAGCGATGTACCGGAGCACAGGTACAGCGCTGGCCTTGCCGGCCGCATCGAGCGCCGGTGGCAGCGGACCTGGGATGAGCGCGGAACCTTCCACGCGCCGAACCCGGTAGGCCCGCTCGCGGGCACCACTCCGGCGGACAAACTGTTCGTTCAGGACATGTTCCCGTACCCCTCCGGTGCGGGTCTGCATGTCGGACATCCGCTCGGCTATATCGCGACCGACGTCTTCGCCCGCTATCACCGGATGCACGGACGCAATGTGCTGCACGCGCTCGGCTACGACGCGTTCGGCCTGCCCGCCGAGCAGTACGCGGTGCAGACCGGCGCGCATCCGCGCGAGACCACCGAGGCGAATATCGCCACCATGCAACGCCAGCTGGACCGGCTGGGTCTGGGCCATGACCGTCGGCGCTCGTTCGCGACCACCGATCCGGAGTACTACAAGTGGACGCAGTGGATCTTCCTGCGCATCTACAACGCCTGGTACGACGAGGAGCTGGACCGCGCCCGCCCGATCGCCGAACTGGAGGCGCAGTTCGCCTCCGGTGCCCGGCCGACCCCCAACGGTCGGGCCTGGAACGATCTGCCCGCTGCCCAGCGCGCGGCGGTGCTCGACTCGTATCGCCTGGTGTACCAGACCGATTCGGTGGTCAACTGGTGCCCCGGCCTCGGCACGGTGCTGTCCAATGAGGAGGTCACCGCCGACGGCCGCAGTGAGCGCGGCAACTTCCCGGTGTTCCGCAGGCGGCTGTGGCAGTGGATGATGCGCATCACCGCCTACTCCGACCGGCTGGTCGATGATCTCGATCGACTGGACTGGCCGGAGAACGTCAAGGCCATGCAGCGCAACTGGATCGGCCGATCCCGTGGCGCACAGGTCAAGTTCACCGCCGACGGTCAGCACATCGAGGTCTTCACCACCCGACCCGACACCCTGTTCGGTTCCACCTATGTGGTGTTGGCGCCCGAACACGAGCTGGTCGACCGGCTGACCGCCGCGGAATGGCCCGCTGGTGTCGATCCGCGCTGGACCTTCGATGACGCCGGAACTCCCGCGGAAGCCGTTGCGGCATACCGCAAGGCGATCGCGGCCAAATCGGATCTGGAACGTCAGGAGAACAAGGAGAAGTCCGGCGTCTTTCTGGGGGCCTATGCGACCAACCCGGTGAACGGCGCCCAGGTGCCGGTCTTCATCGCCGACTATGTGCTGTCCGGATACGGCACCGGCGCGATCATGGCGGTGCCCGGACACGATCAGCGCGACTGGGAATTCGCCTCGGTATTCGGTCTGCCGATCGTGCAAGTCATTTCCGGCGGCGACATTGCGACCGCGGCCTACACCGGCGACGGCACACTGGTGAACTCCGACTACCTCAACGGCCGGTCCGTCGAGGAGGCCAAGGCGACGGTGATCGCCCGCCTGGAGGCCGACGGCCACGGCAAGGGCACCGTCCAGTACAAGCTGCGCGACTGGCTGTTCGCCCGCCAGCGCTACTGGGGCGAGCCGTTCCCGATCGTCTACGACGAGGACGGCGCACCGCACGCGCTGCCGGAGTCCATGCTGCCGGTCGAACTTCCGGAGCTGGACGACTTCGCGCCGGTGACCTTCGATCCCGAGGACGCCGACTCCGAGCCGTCGCCGCCGCTGGCCAAGGCGACCGATTGGGTGCATGTCGAACTGGATCTGGGTGACGGACCCAAGCAGTACCGGCGCGACACCAATGTCATGCCGAACTGGGCGGGCAGCTCCTGGTATCAGCTGCGCTATGCCGACCCGACCAATCCGGACGCGTTCTGCGCCAAGGAAAACGAGCAGTACTGGCTCGGCCCGCGCACCGGGGAGCACGGCCCGCACGATCCGGGCGGTGTCGACCTGTACGTCGGTGGTGTCGAGCACGCGGTGCTGCATCTGCTCTACGCGCGGTTCTGGCAGAAGGTGCTGTTCGATCTCGGCGATGTGAGCGGTTACGAGCCGTACCGGCGCCTGTTCAACCAGGGCTACATCCAGGCGCACGCCTACAAGGACGCACGTGGCGCGTATCTGCCCGCCGCCGAGATCATCGAGCGCGACGGCAAGCACTACTTCCCGGATCCGACCACCGGCATCGAGATCGAGGCGTTCCAGGAGTACGGCAAGATCGGAAAGTCGTTGAAGAACGCCATCTCGCCGGACGAGATGTGCGATATGTACGGCGCCGACACCTTCCGCCTCTACGAGATGTCGATGGGGCCGCTGGACACCTCACGGCCGTGGGCGACCAAGGATGTCGTCGGTGCGCACCGGTTCTTGCAGCGGGTCTGGCGACTGGTGGTGGACGAGGAGTCCGGCACGACGCGGGTCACCGACGAGAAGCCGTCGGAGCAGACACTGCGCCTGCTGCACAAGACGATCGCCGGTGTGGACGACGATTACGCCGCGCTGCGCGATAACACCGCGGGCGCCAAGCTGATCGAGCTGACCAACCATCTGACCAAGAGCTATCCCACGGGTGCGCCGCGCACGGTAGTGGAGCCGGTGGTGCTGATGCTGGCCCCGATGGCGCCGCATATCGCCGAGGAACTGTGGGAACGGCTGGGGCACGAACAATCCCTCGCGCACGGTCCCTTCCCGGTGGCGGATCCGGCGCTGCTGGTCGAGGAGTCGGTGGAGTACCCGATCCAGGTGAACGGCAAGGTGCGCAGCCGAATTCAGGTGCCCGCCGACGCCGATAACGCGACCATCGAGGCGGCGGCGCTGGCCGATGAGAAGATCGTGGCCGCGCTCGGTGGCAGCGCGCCGCGCAAGCTGATCGTGGTGCCGGGACGGTTGATCAATATCGTCGCCTGAGTCACGCTTTCGCCCGGGCATCGTTCGCATGCCCGGGCGAAAGTGTCTCTGGGCGAAGATGTCTCGGAGCAAAACCGCTGTGAGTTGCCCCCAGATGACTTGTCGGAGTTTCGGTGCTCCAGGAAACAGTCAGCGCGGCGGCAGCAGGACGTCGTTGAGGGTCACCATGGACAGATTGCGCTCCTTGATGATGTCCACCAGCTGTCCATAGACATGGGTAACCGCAGGTGCGTTCGCGTGCCCGATAATGATCGTCTGCGGATTGAAATACTTACGCGCGCACTGCAACAGGTACTCCTCGGTGATCACACCGGAGTCCGACAGCGACCCGTACCACATGGTCGGCACCGTATAGCCGAGATCCGCCGCCACCTTGTCGACCGTGGCATTGTGGCGGCCGAAGGGCGGGCGGTAGTACGGCGTGCCGTCCACGCCGAAGTTGTTCCGCAGATAGGACTTCGCCCGCTCCAATTGGGAGGAGATGCCCGATGCGGACTGCTTGGTCAGATCGGCATGGTCCCAGGTGTGGTTGCCGAGCTGGATCTGACCGGAATCGACCAAGGGCCGCAACGCATCTCGGTGAATCGCCCAGGAGTCGTAGTACGCGGTAACGAAGAAGGTGAATCGGGCGCCGGTATCCCTGGCGAACTTGATATAGGCACCGACCACTTCCGGACTCGCGCCGTCATCGACCGTGAGCGCCATGCTGGTGCCCGTACCGGGCAGCGCGGTGATCGTCTGCGCCGGAATCGGCGTCTTCGGTCCGATCGGGGGCGGCGGCAGCAGCGGCGCCGGTGCGGGCAGAATGGGCCCGCCGCCCGCCGAACCGCTGTTGAACGGCTCCCCCTCCGCCTTCACGCAGCCGGTCAATGCCGCCGCGGTCCCCGTAGCAAGCAGCGTCAGCAGCCGACGTCTATCCACGATCCAAACCCTTTTACTTCACTCGAACAGCACCCCGCCGCCCATCGGCGTAACGCGCAGGTAACAATTCACACTGTACCGAGCGAAACTGTCCGCGAGCTGAACCTCGGAACAACAAGTCGACAAAGTGACATCATTTTGCCGTTTTGTCCGTGGTGAGCACCCGCCGGAAGCACGGTGCGCCGAATCAGTAGGGTCGCAGCACGATCTCGGTGGGATGGCCGTCGCGCGGTGTGTCGATGGCGGCACGGACGGTACCCGCGACGGTCTCCGGGCGCAGGAACTCCTCCGGGCGGTATTCGCGGCCCTCGCCCGCGATGATCTCGCGCTGCATATCGGTATCGATGCGGCCGGGATGAATCGAGGTCACCCGCAGTGTCGGCTCCTCCAGCCGCAGCGCGTCACCGAAGGCGCGCAGTCCGAACTTGCTCGCCGCATAAGAGGCCCAGCCCGGATTGGCCCGCAAGCCCGCACCCGAATTGATCAGCACCACATGACCATTGGCCGCGCGCAGGGCGGGCAGCAACAGACGGGTCAACTCCGCGACCGCGATTACGTTGGCTTCCAAGGTGTTTCGCCACTGCTGCACCGACGAATCGGCGATCGAACCGAGTTCGGCGACACCGGCATTGTGTACCAACACATCCAGCCGCCGAATCGGCGAAACCGCTTCGGCCACTGCGGAATAGTCGGTCAACTCGACCGGCCATCCGGTGGCTCCGGGCAGTTCGCCTAATATCGCGCGCAGCGCCTCGGCCGAGCGGGCGCCGAGCAAAAGATCGTGGGTCGGTGCGAGTTCGCGAGCGATCGCGGCGCCGAGCCCGCGGCTGGCGCCGGTGATCAGCGCGGTCGGCTTCGGTGTGCTGGTCACAGCGGAGATCATGGGGCTCACCGTATCCGGCGTGCCGAAAACCCGTCAGGGGCGGTGGCACGGCCAGCGCGGGTGGCGATGGACGCATATCGGGAACACAGAGATTCACGGACGGGGCATGCCAGAGTGAGATCCGCCGCACACCAGTCGACGATGAGCCGATCGCAGACCACTGCCGACTATCTGCCGGTGGCCCGCGACACCCAGCCCGAGACGGACGTCACTGAGCGCGCGTATCTGCGGGTGTCATCGCAGAATAAAGGGATGGCACACCCGGGTTTCACCCCAACACAGCTCGCGGCCCGCGCCGCCTATCTGCTACGGGGCAACGATCTGGGCACCATGACCAGTGCCGCGCCCCGACTGTATCCGCACATGTGGAGTTGGGACGCCGCCTTCGTCGCGGTCGGCCTCGCCCCGCTGAGTGTCGAGCGCGCGGTCATCGAACTGGACACCCTGCTCTCGGCGCAGTGGAAGAACGGGATGATCCCGCACATCGTCTTCGCCAATGGCGTGGACGGCTACTTTCCCGGCCCGGCCCGCTGGGAGTGCCGCAGACTGGCCGCCAATGCCCCGGACGGTCCGGACACCTCCGGCATCACCCAGCCGCCGGTGCACGCCATCGCGGTGCAGCGCATCCTGGACCATTCCCGCCGCCACGGCCGCAGCACCCGCGCGGTGGCCGAGGAATTCCTGAACCGGCGCTGGCCGGATCTGGTGCGCTGGCATCGCTGGCTGGCCCATGCCCGCGATCCCAAGGAGAGCGGCCGGATCACGCTGTACCACGGCTGGGAATCCGGGATGGACAATTCGCCGCGCTGGGACCGCGCCTATGCGAATGTGGTCCCCGGCGACCTGCCGGCGTACCAGCGCGAGGACGTGCTGGTCGTCTCCGACCCCTCGCAGCGGCCAAGCGATCGCGAATACGACCGCTACCTGTGGCTGGTCGAGCAGATGCGCCGCGCCGGATACGACGACTATCTGCTCGCATCGACCATGAGCTTCGCGGTCGAGGATGTCTTCGTCACCGCGATCTTCGCGCTGGCCTGTGAGGTACTCGCCAACATCGGCGAGGAGTACAAGCAGCCCCATGCCGATGTCCGCGATCTGTATTCGTGGGCGGAGCGCTTCCGCGCTGGCGTGGTCGCGACCACCGACGCCCGCACCGGCGCGGCGCGCGACTTCGACGTGCGCCTGCAACGCTGGATCAACACCGAAACCCTCGCCATGTTCGCCCCATTGCTGTGCGGCGGGCTGCCCCGCGATACCGAGCGCAGCCTGCTGCGCCTGTTCGAGGGACCGCGCTTCTGCGGCCACCCGGACCTGCGCTACGCCCTGCCGCCGTCGACCTCGCCGGTCTCCAAGGATTTCCGTCCGCGCGAATACTGGCGCGGCCCGGTCTGGCCGGTCATGAGCTGGCTGTTCTCCTGGGTCTTCGCCCGCCGCGGCTGGGCCGAGCGCTCCTTCATGCTCCGCGCCGAGGGGCTGCGTCAGGCCAGCGACGGCAGCTTCGCCGAATACTACGAACCCTTCACCGGCGAACCGCTCGGCAGCATGCAGCAGTCCTGGACCGCGGCCTCGGTGCTGGACTGGCTCGGCTGACGCCGCGAACGGTTCGCGCACGGACACTGGCCCGGCCACGGACGACGGGCAATGGCTCGGCACGGGCGCTGCCAACGTGACATCGAGCAACGCTATCTAGTCAATACTGCGCAAATACCCCATACGTAACACTGGTCACATGGAGCGCCAGTCGCTATCGTCGAATGGCATGGATAGCACTCGTTGGAGATCGACTCGCGCTGTGGCGCTGTCCGCGATCACTTTGGGCAGCATCCTTGTCGCAACCTCCGCCGGAACAGCGGAGGCCGACCGAACCGGGCCGGATGTGTCGTCATGGCAGCATGTGGACGGGCGGTTCATCGACTGGTTCGCCGTGAAGCGGGCGGGACACGATTTCGCCATGGTCAAGGCGACCGAGGGATTGAGCTACCTCAATCCGTATTTCGTGCCGGACAGCTTGCTGATGCGGGCGGCCGGCGTCGCGCGCGGGACATATCACTACGCACGCCCGAATCTGCCGCCGGAGCCGCAGGCGGCGCTGTATGCGACGGTTGTGCTCGGACAGAACGGACCACTGGATCTGCCGCCGGTACTCGATCTGGAGAGTACGGGCGGGCTGAATCCGGCCGGGCTGATCGACTGGACACGGCGGTATCTGAATACCGTGCAGGCGCTGACCGGGCGAGTGCCGATCGTCTACACGTATCCGAATTTCTGGAAGACAGCTATGGCGAATACCAATGAATTCACCCGGTATCCGCTCTGGATCGCCGATTACCGCGGCAATGAACAACCCGAGGTGCCCGGTGGCTGGCCGACCTGGACGTTCTGGCAAACCACCGATGGCGGCAGCATTCCCGGTATTGCCGGCCGCACCGATGTCAATGTGTACAGCGGTGCCCAAGGCGATTTCGCACGCTACGCGAATATGGCGGGCTGAGCTGTATCCAATTCGCGGCGCTCCCGGGGCCCTCCGTGGTTACGCAAGCTACCGCCTCCGGGCCCGTCGCTCACGCCGCAGCACGAAACCGCTACTCCCTGCAGGTTCGAGTAGCGGTTTCGTGTGCTGCGCGGCCCTCGGCTAGGTGCCGATCCGGCCGCCACCCTTCTTCCACACCGAAACTACGGCGGGTCGGGGCAGACTATCGCCGCCATCGGGCCAATGCGAGGCGGGCTTTTCGGCGGTCGCATCATCGCGCTCGCCCGGATGCTGGACGCAGACGGTGACCCGATGCTCCGAAACCGTCGGGCCGCAGGTCTCCGCGCCGAACGGAACGGTCAGGAATTGTTTGGTCTCACCGCGATTCGGCCCGTCCAGCACCACCGAGAACAGACCGTCATTCGCGCCGTTGGCGCGTGAGGCATCGGTGGAGATCCACAGGTTGCCGTAGTCGTCGAAGGCCAGGTTGTCCGGTGCGGCGATCGGGCTGACCTTGCCCTTGTCGAATCCGGCGAAATAGGTGTCGGTGGTCTTCGGATCACCGCACAGCATCAGGATATTCCAGGTGAATTTGGTACCCGCGTGGTCGTCGTCGATTTCGAGGACCTGTCCGAACTTGTTGATATTGCGCGGATTCGCCTCGTCGACGCCGGGCTTGCCCTCCTTGCCACGCTGCTCGTTATAGGTCAGCGCGACATAGACCTTGCCGGACTTGGGATTCGCCTCGAAGTCCTCGGGACGGTCCATCTTGGTGGCGCCGACCTTATCGGCCGCCAATCGGGTGAACACCGAAACCTGTTCGGCGGTGAAGCCGTCGACCTTCGACGTCGCCTTGCCGTCTTCGCCGGTGACCAGCAGCGGAATCCATTGGCCGGTACCGGTGAAGCCTTTATCCGATGGCACGGCGCCATTGCCGTCGATCTTGTCCGGGTGGTCGCCAGTGAATTTGGCGACGTAGAGCGTGCCCGCATCCAGGATCGTCAGATTGTGCCGCATGCTCGCCTGGCCGGTGCCGGACTGCACCTTTCGCGAGGATACGAACTTGTACATGTAGTCGAAGCGCTCATCGTCGCCCATATAGGCGACCACGGTGCCGTCCTTGGCGACGTGAATGGTCGCGGCCTCGTGCTTGAACCGGCCCAGCGCGGTGTGCTTGATCGGTGCGGCCGTGGCGTCCCACGGATTCACCTCGACGACCCAGCCGAATCGGTTGGCCTCATTGGGTTCCTTGGCCAGATCGAAGCGGGGCTCGTGGATCTCCCACTTGCGCTCCGAGGTATTCGCGAAACCGTAGCGCTTCAGCCCGGCCTTCGCGGCCTCGTCAGTGACCTTGTCCGCGTTCGCGAAGTACTGGTTGATGTTCTCTTCACCGGAAAGCACAGTGCCCCAGGGAGTCATACCGCCGGAACAGTTGTTCAGGGTGCCGAGCACCTTGGCGCCGGTCGGGTCGGCGGACGTCTTCAGGAAGACGCTGCCCGCCGCGGGGCCGGTGACGGTGAACTCGGTAGTGCCGGTGATGCGGCGGTTGTACTTGCCGAATTCCGGTGTCAGCTTTCCGGTTTCGGATTCGCCCTTGACCTGGACCACCGAGAGTCCGTGCGCGGCAAGCGCGGTCTGGTAGTGCTCCAGTGACGGGTTCGCCTTGTCGTAGCCCTTGAACATCTGCGGCTCGGTGGTGTACTCGTGATTCACCACCAGCAGATATGTGTTCGCCTGGCCTTCGATGGGCAGCAGCGCCGCGAAATCGTTGTTGAAGCCGAACTGCTTGCTTTGTGCGGCCGCAGTTTGCTTGTCCGGGTCGAATTTCGGTGCGTCCGCGAAAAGCGGATCGCCCCAGCGGATCACGACATTGTGCTCGTAGCCCTCCGGAATGACCAGGGCGTCATCGGAATTCGCCGCGACCGGCTTGAAATTGGTGCCCACCGGCACGCCGTCGACCAGCGAGCCGCCCGCCGCCAATTCGACCTTATCGTCGTCACCGCAGGCCGCGAGCACACCGGCGGCGCCGACCGCGACCACCACACCAGCGCTGCCCTTGAGCAGACCGCGCCGCGACAGCGCCGCGCGCACCACATCACCGAAGTATTCGTTGTCCGAGGTGTTGGGCACCTCGTGGAAGCAGGCGTTACCGCACTTGTACTGGCAGGTGATGGCCGACCGCTTCGGCTGGCCGTCCCTCTTCACGAACAAGGCGATGGGCTTGGGAGTCACGACCGCACGGTAAGCCTCTCAGGCAATCCACAGGAAACGCTCAGATGAACGTCCGACCAATTAGGTAACCCTCAACTTCCGACCCGGTCGCGTAGCGCTTACGGCTGCCGTTGCGTTTCCGCCCTGAGGATCGATTAACTTGGAGTTAGGTATCAAGTCAGGAGCAGTGCGATGACTCGGTCCGCAGGAAAAATCCATCTCAGCCCAGCAGCCCTCGACTATCTCGATTGGATTCTCGCGGGCGCGATGGACGAGGCCCGCCTCGTACTCATCGACCACGACGATTTGTCCACAGAGGGCGACGGCGGCTGCAACAGGTGTACCCATCCCACCTGTGTCGGCTTCATTGCGGGCGGCGGCGCGATGTGCAAGCGCCCGACCTGCCACCACAGCTTTTTCAGCCACCGGATCTTCTAGGGTTGTGCACAAACGAATATTGCCCCCGCTCCGGGTGAGCGAGGGCAACATTTGCCGCGCGGGCTAGGCATTGATTTGCAGGGCGATTACGACCTCTTGTTCGTTCTCCGGCAGATAGTGCACCCGTAGTATGCGGCCGACTTGGACTTGGCCGACGCTGGCGGGCGGCAGAAACTTCTCCACACCGGTCGTGAAAGTCGTTCCGTCCGGGCGGGTTACGACAAGTCCGAGCTCGATTTTGGAGTGCCCGTTGCGAATTTCGCCGGGAACCGACAGCGATCGCACCACGGCCTGGGCGGCGATACCGCGCTCGGCGATATCGAGTTTGGCCTTGGTAGTGAAGCCCTTTCGGATCATGGACTCGTTCATGGCGTGCTGCGCGGCAGACATATCGCCGGAGCGGTCGACCTCGACCTTATCGGTGCGATCGGGAAGATAGCGCACCGGCAGGACGACGCCGGGTTGCAGCAGGGCGAGTTCGGTGAGCGGCACGATCATCTTGGCGTGCGAGTCGAAGATCTTGCCGTCGACGCCCTCGACGCTGAAGTCGATGCGGATCTGCGGCTGGTCGTTGACGGTCAGACCGGTCTGTCGGAAGGACTTGACGGTGCCGATGCCGACCAGGCCATTGCGGAAGGCCGAGCTGTTGTTGCCGGTGAAGGCCGCCATGATGCCCTCGCCGGTGAAGGCGAAGACCAGCGGGACGATGGTGACGGCGATGATCGGCAGCGCCATCTGTGGTCCGACCCAGGCCAGGGTGCCGTCGTCGAAGGGGCCCGAGCTGGTGTAGGTGAGGCCGTGCCAGAGGTAGTAGCCGATCGAAAGGACGAGGAAGCCGAGGGCGAGCGAGCGGGCGATGTTCTTCATGGTATTCCCCTGTGTGTGAATGGATTTGGATTGCTCGGCCCGCTCACGCCCGGTGGCTGTGGGGCGTGAGCGGGCCGGGGTGCTTCGTCCGGATCAGCCGCCGACCACGGTCGAGCAGGCGAAGGTGATGTCGAATTTCGAGGTCTTCGGCCCCGCGGTCGGATTGGTGAGGTCGGGCGCGCCGACGCCCTCGCCGGTGACCTTGTAGGTATTGCCGTCCTTGACGACCTTGGCCGACCCGCCGGGCATGCCATTGCCGAAGCCCAGGGCGTAGGGCAGGCCATTGGAGCCGCCCTTGCTGCCCGCGACCGCGACGGCCTGGACGTTATCGGTGCCGGTGATGGAGGCGCTGACGCTCAGGGTGCCGTAGGTGGCGTTATTGGTGTCGCTGAGCGCGAGGGCGATGGTGTCGCCCTGCTTGGCGCAGGTGGTCTCGAACTTGCCGTCGAGCGCCTTGCCGTCGACCAAGGCGACCGATTTGCCCGGTGCCGGGGCCGGTGCGGGGGCCGGGGCGGCCGAGGTGCCCGGCTTGGCCGAGGTGGGCGACGAGCTGCTGGAGTTGTCGCTGCACCCGGTGACGAAGAGGGCGAGAGCGGCGGCGGCTGCGGTGAGGGCGGCGGAGATGCGGACCGACTTGGTGTTCATGACTTGTTCCTTTGCTTCGTTCGGTCCCGGTGTTGGGCCGATACGAGAAAGGTAGAAATCGAACGCGCCCTACCGATCCCAGGTTTTTCGGAGTCTGAAACGGACAAACTTCCGTTAACCTGGTCGAATGCGACGGCCGCGCGCGATGGTGCTGGACGAGGTTTGGCGCCGACTCGACGGCGTCGAACCGCTCAGTGGCCCCCACGGCGGGCCGCTGCGGCGGACGGTGAAACTGATTCTGGATCCGCTGGTTATCCGTCCGGTTCAACATCCGACGTGTGCGGGGCCGATCCTCACCGCCGACGGCGCGACCCTGCTCGCCACCCGGATACACGCCGCCGCCGATGTGCTCCGCGCGACGGCCGCCTGGTTCTCCCTGCTCAAACAGGTCCGGCGGGCGCTGCGGATCACCGAGGGCAATCCGCAGGATCTGTACTTCCAGCGGTCATTCGAACTCGCCACCACATCGGGTATGCCGGATCCGCACCGCGACCGGGCCATCGCCGAGGCGACGCTGCGCGATGTGCACGAATTCGCGGCGGGACGCACCACGCAGGCGCTCAAGGAGTACATCACCGCGGGTGCGCGGATCACCGAACTCACCGGGTTGATCGATATCGCGTGGCGACGCCGTCCGGTGGGCGGACCGACCGGCGATCACGCCGAAATCTTCACGGTGCTGCTCGACGCGTGTGCGGCGGCCCGCGGCGGTGGGCAGGCCGACGGGCAGCCGACATTCGATCAGCTGGTCGCCACCCACGCCGGAACGCACGGGGGAATTCGGCTGTGGGACAGCATATCCGCGCCGACCGCACAGCAACTCGGTCTCACCGCGCACCCGCTGCCACAATCACCCGCGCTCGGTTCCTCGGCCTCGAAGGCCAGTCTGGGGCTGCCATTCGATCGCAGCATCTACGAACGCGTATTCACCGTGCTGCAGGCGTCGAGTGAACGGGCCGAACTGCCGCCCATTCCGGAACTGGTGACCGCCGAAATCGCCCGAAGCTGTGCGCCATGGGCGCTTTTGGACGAATCACTGCGGGTCGCGGCCACGGCCGGAGCGACGCTCGCACGCGGGCTGCGGCCGATCGCCGCGCTGGCGAGTACCGATGGCGTGAGCCCGGCCGGGTCGGAGGCGGCCGAAACGGCGGCGCATCGGCTGATCAATGGCCGCTGGCAGCGGGAGGCATATGTATTGCAGGCCCGGCGGCTCGCGGTGCGCGCCGATATCGACCTGCTCGATGGCCCGCTGGCCGCCATTGCTGCCGAACTGCGCACGCCATGGCGGCCCTATCTGCGACGACTGTGGGTCCGGCTGCACGGCCGCGATGTCCGGGAGGTCGGCGTCTACGAGCCGGACGAGCTGTGGGATCTGCTCGACGGCGTGGCCCGCTCGGTAATGCTGGACCACCGGATGCGGGTCAAACAGGCGCTGAGCGCGAGTTCCCTGGTCACCGAGCCGGATCCGGCGGAATCGAGGGCGAGCTGATGAGCGCGACCGTGCGGATCGGACGGACCGCGGACGGCATCTGGACCGTCGTGCCCGAGGGTGCGCCGACCGTACTCGATGCCGCGGCGGCGATCGATGCCATGGTGTTGGAGGTGGTCGGCGGGCATCTGTCCTGGAGTCTGCTTGCCGGACAGACGATTCCGGCCGCCGTTATCGACAATGTCGAGTTGGCACACGACTGGCTGTGGGCGGTGTACGGCGAACGGATCGCCGTGGCCATCGCCGATACCGAATTCACCGACGGAGCCGAATTCACGGCCGAACCAGCGGTGCCTGAACTCGTAACCGCCGCCTGGCGGCTCGGATTCGCGTATTGGGCCACACGCTGGTGGCCCGCATCGACGATCGATGGCATCACCCCGCTCGACGACCGGCTGCTCGACCAGGAGATCACCGCCTTGCGCGCGGAGTGCGAATTGCTCATCGATGACGAGACCGCATCGGACGGTGAGGCTGTGGATATCACCGCAGCCGTCGAAGTATCTGCTCGCGCAGCAGATTACGCGCTGGCGGCCGGTGGCGGCACGGACCGTCCGGCCGGTGCGCTGTCGCTCGGACGCGGCACCGGTGGCTGGGATTGGCGGCGGTGCCCGCCGGGGCTCATCGATGCATCCGAGCGGGCGGTGTCGTGGGAATCTATACGGGATTCGGGGACCACGACGGTTCGCATTACCGCGGTTGCCGCACCCCAATTGGATTCGGCCGCACCGGCACATCTGCACCCGCGGGCATTCATCACCACGCCGGTCGGTACCGCGGAGGCGGAGTTGAACCTGATCGGCGATCTCTGGACCGGTGCGACGACCACGCCATCGGATTCGGTCTCGGCGGTGGATGTCTACGTGCCAGGCGTCGGTGCGACCCCGGATCCGGAGTTGGGCGGCCCGGAAATGCGTCGGCGGATCCGCGAACTCGCGGCGGCGCGGCTACGTCGGGCCACCGGCTCCGATGATGCCGTCGACGCACCGCTCCTGGCCGAGATCGCCGCCGCCGCATCGGATTCGGACTTCTGAGATGTCCGAGGATGACGGCCGTGCGCGACTGGCCGAAGGAGCCGCCGCCTACCAGCGCGGCGATGTCGGCGCGGCCAGGCGGCTGTTCGAGGAGATAGCCCGGACGAGCACGAATGGCCTGCGGATCAGCGCGCTGATCAATGCCGCGAGCATGTGCGATGAACTCGGCGATCATGCCGAGGCGATCGTGATGTTCCGCGCCGCGCTCGCGGAGATGCCCGACGATGCGATCGAAAAGCGAACCGCCGCACTGATCAATCTCTCCCAGGCGCTACAGCACATCGGCGATCTCGACGGTGCGCAGCAGGCGCTGGAAAAGGCGCGGGCGCTGCTCACCGAACACAATGACGAGAGCATGCAGCGAGTGGCCTGTCTGCTCTCGCTGACCGCGGTGGCGTTCCACCGCCAGAGCTGGGCCTACGCCATCGAGCTTGCCACCGAATCACTGGACGCCGCAGTGCGTTTCGCACCGCATCTGGCCGGACATCCGCTTTCGACACTCGGCGGGATCTACTTCGAGACCGGACGGCGCGAACTCGCCGTCGACTTCATGCGCCAGGCGCTCGCGGCATTCGACGCGGCCGGTGACCGCAATGCCGTCGCCGAGACGGAACAGAATCTGGCCGTCATGTACGTCAGATCGGATCGGTTCGACGCGGCCGAACCGCCGCTGCGGTCCAGCCAGGAGTATTTCGAGCGGGCCGGACTCGGCTATCGGGCCGGTGTCGGCCTGAAGACCATGGGCTTTCTCGCCGAGCGACGCGATGACATCGACGCGGCGGAGCTGCGCTACCGCAGCAGCCTGCGGTACTTCCATGAATCGGGCGCGGTGCTCGATGCCGCCGATGTGCGCGTGCGCCTGGCCACGGTGGCCTACGCGACCGGTCGCTACGACGCGGGCGAAGTGCTCATCGCCGAGGCATTCGCCGCCTATGCCGAGCGCGGACTCGGATTGCATTGCGCCCAAATCGATTTCTGGCATGCGACGCTGCTGGAATCGGTTATCGAGGCGGCGGAAGCGCCGGATGGCGCGCTGTTGGCGCGGGCGATCGAACTCGCGGTTCCGTCGGCGCTGGCCATCGATGCCGTGCGCCACACGCTGCCCAATGGCAATCAACGCGAGCAGTGGAACCGTCAGATCGCCGATCCGGCGGTGCGGCTGGCATTCCGGTTCGCCTATCTGTCCGGCAATGGTCCGCTGATCGTGGATCTCATCGAAACTCAGTGCGCGGGTACGACATTGGATATCGCTAGATCAACGGCCGGTGCGCCGCCCCGGCTGCCCCTGGAATTATTCGATCCGCCAGCGGTTTCGGTCGAGGAGATGCCGAGTGTGCAGGTCGGGACCGGGCCGCAGAGTGGATCGGCACCGCAGCTCGGCACGGCGCTGGCCGAGGTCGCGGCCGGTGCCGGACTTCCGGTGGCGCCGCCGCCGCGGGTGGCCGTGGCACCGGATGGCCATATCGCATTGGCCGCCTTTATCGATGCCGCCGAGCGACGCTACGGACAGCGGGTGCGCGACAGCCGGGTATTGCCCGCATGACCGCACCGGAACAACCCACCGTCATCGTGCGGATGGCGGACGCGGGCGATCTGTACATGTCCTGGCGCTGGCTCGGAAACAGCTATGACCGGGGCGCGAGCATGTTGCCCGGTACGGCGGTCGGCGAGGCCGTCACCCAGCTGGTGGCGGCGCTGCCCCACCCCGCGGAACCCGGCGGACTCGAACGCGCCATGACGACGGGCGCTTTCGCGTCATATGACTCGGAATATCTCGTCGCGCAGGCGCTTTCTCGCGCACTTCTGCCCTACGGTTTGGCCGCGCAACTGTACGAGCTGTATGTGCGTGGCATACGCCCGCATATTCGGTTGCAGCCCTCGCCCCGCGTGGCCCAGATCCCCTGGGAGATCATCGCTCCCGATCCGGAGCTGCGCCTGGTGGATATCGCCGATATCAGCTTGCTCGCCCCGGCCAGCATTGTGTACGGCCCGGACCGGACGGCGCGCACCTGGTCCGAGACGCGGGCGCTGCCGGTAGTGGCGGTCCTCGACCCGCGCGTCCCCGGCTTCCGCGCCGACTCCGCACTCGGGTCGGTGCTCGGGCGGATGGATCCCGAAGCGCCACTTGCCCAACGTGTCGCCGAATACCGCGACCAAGGCAGGCTGGTACCCGCGGTCGACGATCCGATCGAAGTATTCCGGCGCACCGATATCGATCGGAGCTGGTTGAGCGAGGCGCTGCGCAGTGGCGCCAGCCGCCTCACCTATGTGGGGCATGTGACCGCGGCAGCCCCCGAATCCGGCCAGAGCGAGGCCTCCGAACTACATCTGGCCTGCGCCGCCGAGGCCATCGGCTTCGCCACACCCATTCGAGCGCACCGCCCGCTCTCGGCCAAGGACCTGCTACTCGGCACCCACACCCTCACCACGGAACCCAGTGCCGGACCGCAACTCTGGCCGATCCCCAGCCGGGTCGCGTTGATCGCCTGCGAAAGCGGCGGCGATATGCGCTTCAGCGAGGCCCTCGGCCTGGTGGCCGCCATGATCAACGGAGGCGCCGAACTGGTCACCGCCAGCCGCTGGCCCCTCCCCACCGACCTCGCCTTCCAACGCCTGGCCGGAGCACCCCCCGAAGCCCACCCCCTACAAGACGCCATCTGCGCCATCGACGCCGCCCACGAACACCCCGACCCCATAACCACCCTCGCCACCTGGCAACGCACCCGCCTGACTACCTGGCGCACCGAACGCACCATCGAACACTCCCCCCTCCTCTGGTCCGCCTTCGCCACCGTCCGAACGTGACCAGCGCCTATCGGTAGGCGTCCGAGCGCTTCGCGACGATGCAGACGGTCACCACCTGATCGTCGACCCCGTGGACGATGCGGTACTGACCGATCCGAATGTGCCAGTCCTGGTATCGGCACGAGGGGTCCAGTGAGGAGAAAAGTCGCGTTAGCGATCTCTGGCCAGCGCGGATTCGACAGTGCCGCAGGGTGATCAGCTGAACGACGCACTGCGGCCATTTGTCATATTGGACTGTGTGCCAACAACTTTGGATGCGTGTCCCAAATCGTGGGCGAGTCCGGCGAGTTCGGGTACCGACAGCAGATGCCCGCGGCCGAGCCGCTGCTGGATGAGCGCAGCCGCCAGATGGCGGCGGCGACGCCGGCCCGCGACACCACATCCGTGTCAGTGGCCATCGCAGGCTGACTGGTTGGCCATTGATACGGGCCTATTGCATCAGTTGGATGTGGGGGTGATCGGGTGACGTTGGGCAGACGCGAAGGATCATGTTGTAACCGCGAGCAATTGTGACGTCGGGGCCTGTGGTCGTGCTGTAATCATCTGCGAGGGCCTGATCTTCGTAGGGTATCCAGCTGTGGGTTCCGGCGTCCCATTCGCACGAGGCGACGGTGAGCAGCGGTTCGGTCTCAGAACCACAGGTGGGGCATGGCTGTGGAAAGGGGTCCGTGGTGCCCCACCGGATATGGCCGCCGACCTTCCACCCGGGTGCAACGCATATGTTGTCGATGTACCAGCGCTCGATGTCATCCGGATCGATCCCGGTGTGCTGCTGGCTCGCCCACTGTCGCATTTGCTCCAGCGGCTCGCCGCCGAGTTCTTTGAAATCGCTCGGGTATTCGATGATGCGTTCCGGCTCCAGCGTGCACGGCAAGGGTATGTAGTCGTAGCCGTATTCCACCGCTGCCGGTATCGGTGGGGTGTTCAGGATGTCGGTGACGTCGGCGGCGGTGCGCCACACCAGCGCGGTCTCGGGCATGGCGTCGGCGTTGTCCAACGGGCACCAGAGTATCTGCAGCAGATCCTTGCCCGGTGGCGGACGTAGCCCGGGGACGTCACGCGTATACAGTTGCGCCACCGGCAACATGGCATTCGGGACATCGGCCATCGACGGCCACGGTTCGGGGTTGTGTCGCGTCAGCTTGGCATCCGCCAACGACTGTAACGGGTTGAGCTCGTGGGGATTCCACGCGTTGGTTAAGGAGTCCCAGTAGTGAGGCCCGTGACAGTGTGGCCACGGTTCATCGGTCGGCCACAGCAAAGGGCCGCCGATCGAACTGTCGTATACCGATGGTGCGCCGCTGCGCGGGTGTAGCCGGGTCGCGGGACGAGCCAGCGGCGCCAGTGCGGGACACGCGGCTGCGGCGTCGACAACTCGGGGTGGTGTGGTGCGGGTCATCGACAAACCTCATCGGATTCGGGGTGTTCGAACTGTAGTTCGGAGCATGTTGAATCCCACGGTTGGGAATATCTTGCCGGACGTCTCTCCGCCCAAGAGCCGCAGGCACGCGACCGCTCTGTACCGGCCATCCCTGCACATCCGGGTGCACGCAGCAGAATCCTCCGGCGCTGCCGTGGGTACAGTTTGGCTGGTCATCGTATTCAAGCTGACCGCGCCAGGGTCGGATCGGATCGCGGCGAACACCGTCGGGCCGTCCTCGGTCTCGGCTTCGTTGCCGCCGACGCCGATCAACGCGACCATCCGGCCAGCTGCCTCATCCGGTAACCGGGACGCAACCCGCTCGAACAGCAGCTCCTCCCCGCGGCTCAACGCCGACCGGACCACGCGATCAATCCGGCCGCCGGTAGGCGGCTCGATCCACTCGGCACGCAGATGCGCAAGCAGCCGCGCACGGACCTGATCGGCCGACCTCTCGCTCTGAGTGACTTGCGCGACCAGCCAATCGGTTACCGCGTCCGCGTCCGCGACGCTGCACTCACGAAATCCCAGCGAACCGCGAATCTGATTGCGGTGGAACGTATTCGTACGACCCGACCACTCGTAGAACGCGATCTCGGTCCGTGCGACACCGACCTGATGGCCGTAAGCGCGACTTTTCACCTCACTGGCCCCCTTGGGCCGTATCCGACAAGCTTTTTCGCGCCACGATGCGGTGTTTCGGATCGCTCCTCAGCCGATCTGCCAGGGACGTAGCTTCTCGGGGTTGCGCACCGCCCAGATGTGCCTGATCCGGTCGCCCGCGATCTCGAACGCGAACACGGTCGCGATGCTGCCGTCCTGCTGCGCTACCAAGCCGGGCAGGCCGTTGACCGTGCGTTCCAGGAACGTCGTGCGATGGCCCGACACCCGGGCGATCTCGGCGTAGGCATGTGCGATCTGAGCTCCGCCCACGATCGGGTGCAGATGGGTGACGGCCAGCCCGCCGCCGTCGGCGGTCGCGGTGGCGTCGGGGTCGAGCAGGCTGATCAGGGTGTCGATGTCCTTGGTCTCCCACGCCACCTTGAAGTCCCGGACTATGCCGGCCTGCTCGGCACTCGGGCCCGCCGGGGCCTGTGCCGTGCGGATGCGGCGGCGGGCGGACGAGGCGAGCTGGCGGCACGCCGTCGGAGTGCGGCCGACGATCTCGGCGACCTCGCCGAAGGGGTAGCGGAAGACGTCGTGCAGGACGAACGCGACGCGCTCAGCCGGGGTCATCGAATCGAGGACGACCAGGAAGGCCATCGTCACCGATTCGTCGAGGGTGACCCGATCGGCTGGGTCGATCCCGCCGACGCCGTGGCGCCCAGTGATCCACTCAGTCGGCTCGGGCAGCGGCTCCGGGATCCAGTCGCCCACGTACGTCTCCCGCCTGGCCCGCGCCGAGCCCAGCAGGTTCAGACAGACGCGGCTGGCGACCGTCCTCAGCCAGGCACCAGGTGAGTCGATGGCCTGCTGCTCCGCTGCGGACATGGCGTACCAGCGGGCGTAGGTCTCCTGCACGACGTCCTCGGCGTCGGCGAGGGACCCGAGGAGTCGATAGGCGAGGTTGATCAGCTGGCGCCGCTCGCTCATGATCGCGCTCAGGCCCGGATCGGTCTGGTCGTCGCCCGGCTCGGATCGGGTGGTCATCGTGTCGCCGTCTCCCTCGCTCATATCTGTGCAGCTATCCGTTACGACAGGACAGCGCATCGAAATGTGAGGTCGACGCGCCGCCTCACATTCCGAAGGGCTGCGTTGTCGTACTGGCGAGGACGACATCACTACAGAGAGGGGACTCCGATGACCGACTTTCAGGACATCGCGGACCGCGTCGAGATCGAGGCACTGCGCGGCGAGTTCAGCGACGCGGCGATGATGCGCGACCGAGCCCGCCTGGCGTCGCTGTTCACGCCCGACGGCGCGCTGCGCATGCCCAACATCCCCGCCGAGCTGGTCGGCCGCGAGGAGATCCGCGTCGTTGGCGAGCGGCTACAGAGCCAGTGGGACTTCTTCGTGCAAACCACACACCCCGGCACAATCCAGCTCGACGGCGATACCGCGACCGGCCGCGCCTACATCCAGGAGCTCGCGCGCACGCTCGACCGGCGGCAAGGGCTGAATTACGCCGTCTACCACGACCGTTACCAGCGCACCGCGGAAGGCTGGAAGTTCGCCGAGCGGGTGTACGAGGTCAGGTACCTCGACACCTCCCCGCTGGCGGGCTCGGCGCCCCGCGCGGCACAGGGTTCCGTGGCCGATCCGGAAGACGCCACGGCCAGCCCAGCTCCGACCGCATCCTTCGCCGAACCGGCATCCGCCGAACGACTAGAGCGGGCAGCCAGCGCGCTGCGTGCCAACGGCTTCGCCGCCGAGATCCTCGATGACGCCGCGGCCGCGCGCGCCCGAATCAAGGACCTGATCCCCGAGGGCGCCAGCGTGTTCACCGGGGCAAGCGAGACCCTCCGCCTGTCCGGCATCGACGAGGACATCAACGCCGGCGGCCGATACGACGCCATCAGGCCGCGCGTCCTGGCCATCGACCGTGCCACCGGCGCCGACGAGATCCGAAGGCTGGCCGCCAGCCCCGACTTCGTCGTGAACAGCGTCGCCGCAGTCACCGAGACCGGCTCGCTCGTCCTCGCCTCGGGCAGCGGTAGCCAGATCCCCGCCAACGCGGGCGGCGCCGCCCATGCGGTCTGGATCGTCGGCGCGCAGAAGCTGGTGCCCGACCTGAGCACGGCGCTGCGCCGCGTCGAGGAGCACGCTCTCCCGCTGGAGAGCGCCCGCGCCCAGGCGGTGTACGGGATGCCGAGCGCCGTGAACCGCCTGCTCATCCTCAACGCGGAACCCCGACCGGGGCGCGGCACCGTGCTGCTTCTCCGCGAGGCCATCGGATACTGACCCGGCCTGGGATCTGTTCGAATCACGGCTCAGAAGCCGGCGTCGACCGACACGTCCCAGCTGATCAGCCCTGCGGCCAGCGGCAGTACAGCCAGCACACACTGCCAAGGCCCGTATAACGGCGGCACGTCCTGCCACCGCACCCCGGCCCGGGTACGCCACCGAATGCCGTCGATCAGCCTCCGCTTGGCATGCACCGCCGAGCAACCAGGCTTTCCAGCACTCGGCAGCAGCGGTTCGAGCACCACCCATTGGCCGTCGGTCAGGTCGTGACGTGCGCAAGCCGATGTCGTCTCCACGCGAGGTCTCCGGGCAGGTGAACGTCATCTTGATCGACGACACGCCTACCGGAGACTCGTTCATAAAGCGCTGCGACACCGCAGCGAGCGGATCGTAACTAGCACCATCCCGCACGGCACCCGATCTCGAGGGTCTATCTCGCTAAAGGTGTTTCCGGCGGTTTCTCTCAGTAGGTTCGGGCGTGGCCAGCGGTCGGCGAAGGTGATCGCGAACGCGTTGACCGCGGGCTTCCATCGCATGGTCCATCGTGCCCGACCGGCACCGGTCGGGTCGAGGGAACGAGTCACCAGGTAGAGACATTTCAACGCGCCTTACGAGCGGTGGGTGAGCAGGTGTTGCATGAGTAGCCGGGTGAGGGATTCGGGGGCTTCTTCGGGGATCCAGTGGGAGATGTCTTCGAGCATTTCGAAGCGGTAGGGGGCGGTGACGTGGTTGGCGGTGCCGAGGGCGGCGGTGGAGCCGATGGCGGTGTCCTCGGTGCTCCAGACATAGAGGGTCGGGACGGCTATCGGGGCGGTTGGACCGGCGAGCGGGAGGGCTCGGTACCAGTTCAGGGCCGCGGTGAGGGCATCGGGGCGGGTGAGGCGGCGGATGTAGTCGTCGATGCGCTCCTGCGGGATCTTCCAGTCGAAGATCTTGCGCAGGGCGGCGGCGTCATCGGCGAGTAGGGCGCGTTCGGGGGTGCGGGGCTGGCGGAAGTAGGAGAAGTGCTGGGCGCGCTGGGCCTGGTCCTCGTCCTCGGCCATGGCCTGTAGGAAGGCGGCGGGGTGTGGCTGCGATATGGCGGTCAGGGTGCGGATCCGTCCCGGGAATTCGGCCGCAACCGCCCACGCGACGTGCGCACCCAAGTCGTGGCCGACGAGATCGAAACGCTGCCAACCCAATTGGTCGGCAATGGCGATGACATCGCCGATAAGCTCTACCACGCGATAGTCGGCGACCTTATCGGGGCGCACGCCGGGCGAATAGCCGCGCTGATCAGGTGCGACGACATGACAGCCCCCGCCGCCGAGCGCGGTGAGCTGGAATTCCCATGCGATGGCGGCCTCCGGAAAGCCGTGCAGCAGCATGACTTCGCGGCCACCGGGTGCGCCGCTGGTCAACGCGTCGAAGGTGCCGAACTCGGTGGGAATCGTGGTTGCCTCGAGCACGGGCTCGACTCTAGAGGGCGGTACCGACCACAAACGCCGAACGCGGCATCGGCTTATGGGGACGGCAGCCGGCGGAGCCGGCGGGGTGGGTAAGCACTGCCGATGCCGCGTTTCGCGGAGTTGGTCGGTTGGTTCCAAGATTCAGCGGGCCTTGCGGATGCCGAGGTACTGCAGGGCCGCGAAGCCGCCGACGGTGGCCGCCTGCATGACGGTCCAGATCGAGCCGACCAGGTTCAGTTCGAGCACGCCTTCGACGAGCGCGGCGAGACTGACCACGACCCAGGCGGCATTGGCGGTGGCGGCGACAGCCGCGGCCTTGGTATTGATGGTCTTGGCCATGCCGACCAGGGCGACGCCGATGCCGTAGAGGGTCAAGAAGATGCCGATCGGGATACCGATCTCGCGGTCGAGGCCGAGCAGCGATTCCAGCGGGCCCGAAAGTGCCAGGTAGGCAAGGCCGTTGACGCCGGTGATGACGGCATCCAGCCGCAGGGCGGCGCGCAGCAGGTTCTGGCCGGGGGCGAGCAGGGTGGACATGTAGGCGGGGGCGGTGGTGGTCATGGCTGTATTTCCTTCTGGGGTAACGATTTCGGATGATCGGGGGCCGCGGCCATCGGTAGACCCGATGGCGGCGGCGGGGAGCAGGTCAGGCGGCGGCGGGAACCTTGTCGAGGAAGCCGTAGACGTTGGCGATGCGCCCGTCCTCGACGACCGCGACATCGAAGCCGATCACGACGGCAGGTGCGTCCGCGGGGCCGAGTTCCCAGGTGAATCGCACCTGGTCGTGGTGGGCGTCGACCGGTCCGGCGAGGGTGAACACCCAACCCGGGAACTGGGCCTGGACTCCGGCGATGGCCGCGTCGAGCTGGTCGTGTCCGGCGACCGCGGCCAGCGGGTCGGTGTAGGTGGCGTCGGCGGTGAACACGGCTTCGATTCCAGCCTTGCGTGCGGCGGCATCGGTGGTGTTCCAGACTTCCAGGTACTGTGCGACGAGCTCGTTCATGATGGCCTCCTAGGCTTCTGATCTGCGGTTTCTGTCGTTCTTGCTGACAGGAACTACGTTATGGGCAGAGCAGGGTGCGCCGAATCAGTCATCTATAAGTACTTTTCGCCGACCTATACGTATGTGATCGGCGCGGTGCCGCGTCGAGCCATCGCGAGCAGCACGACACCGGTGCCGATTCGCCACCAGACGAAGGGGTCGATGGCCAGGCGTTCGGCCGCACCCGGCGCGAAGTTCTCGCTGGTCAGCGCGGCGACCATGCCGAAGATGCTCACGGCCAGCAGGGCGAGAGTCAATGCGGTGTAACCGCGATGCGGCCGGTACAGCCAGGCGATGATCGCCATGATCGCGATGCCGGAGAACAGTTCCAGGTATGCGCCGGTGGGATGCAGCACGGCGCGAAGGTGATTGCCATCGGGCACCTCGCCCGCACTGCCAGGGAAGACGCCGACCAACACATTGCCGAGGCAATTGATCATGGCCAGATACGGAATCGACCTGGCCAGTGGCCTTTTCGGAAGCATCGGCGACAGCAGCACCGCGGCGGCGAGCACGAGGATGCCGAGCAGCACGAATTCTGCGGACATCAGTGCGTGCCAGGGCGAGCAGATGAACCTGTCCCGCGGGGTGCCGTATCGGTGCATTTCACCGAGACATTCGGGGACACCGAGATCGCTGATCATATTGCGCGACCAGCTGTAGTCATGCGGCGCGGGCCAGCGTGCGGCCACGATCAGCTCGATGACGTAGTACGAGATCGACAGAATCAGCAGTGCGGCACCGGTTTTCAGGCGGGTCGTCATCACAGCTCCAACAGCATCTCGAATTCCGGCCGTGGATCTGCGGGCCCGATCATCCCCTGTATTCCCGTGCGCACGAACCCGTGTCGCAGATACAACCGCTCGGCCGCCGTGTTGCCCGCCGCAACCTCCAACCACACCTTGCGATGCCCCGTATCGACCGCCCAGTCGACCACAGCTCGCACGAGGCGATCCGAAACCCCTGTTCCCCGTGCCTTTCCAGCAACCCACATCGAAATCAGGTGCGCTCCTGACCGTTCGGGATCATCCAGCCCCGCAGCCGTCCCGACGTCGCTGCCGTCGACACTGGCCACGAACTGCGCTCGATGGGCCAGCAGCTCCCGCCAATCCTGATCGGTCCTGGCCCGCGCGTGCTCGAGTGTCGACCCGAATGCCTGCGGCGCGTCGGCCAAGGCACGCAGCCGAATACTCCGGAATGCAGACCAGTCGTCGGCGGTCAGCAGCCGCACTCGGACCCCTGAATCACCCATCCGCCATGTCTACGCGAGCCCGCGTCTGCTGGCGAGGCAGTTTCGGGCGACCTGCGCCGTGCGGTATCGGACCACGTACCGAGGCGCTCCTCGATCGCGCCCTTGACCTGCTCCGGCTCCACTGGTGTTGATCCGCCCCCACACTCGCTCGCACAGCACAATCGTGCCGTGCGAGCGCCACCAGCCCCGGTGTGCAGCGATCGAACTCAGTGGTCGTCGTAGTGGCCGTTGTGGGCGGCGTGGCGGTGACCGTCGTGCAGATAGTCGACGTGGTCACCGTGTTGTACGGCTTCGTGGCCGCAGTTGGGACCGTGGACGTGGTCGTGACCCGGGTGTTCGACGTGTGCGGTCGGTTCGCATTCGTCGTAGTGGCCGGCGTGTTCGCGGTGCAGATGGCCGTCGTGGGCGTATTCGACGTGGTCACCGTGGACCACCTTGGTATGGCCGCAATCCGGGCCGTGGACGTGCTGGTGTTCGGTGTGCTCGATATGCGCTGTGGCCATCAGACCTCCTCGTTTCCATCGCTGGACGTATAGCGCCGAGAGCGTCGACACATTAGCAGGTGCGCATCTATTGAGTTTACTAGGAGTGTGCTGTAGGTCACAGAACCTGAGCGAGAAAGCGCTGCAGGCGTGGGGTCTGCGGATTGTCGAACAGCGCGTCGGGTGTGCCGGTTTCGACGACCTGACCTGCGTCCATGAACAGCACACTGTCGGAGACGCTGCGCGCGAAACCCATTTCGTGGGTCACCACGATCATCGACATGCCCTCGGTTGCCAGATCGGCCATCAGCGCGAGAATGCCTTTCACCAGTTCCGGATCCAGCGCCGAGGTGGCCTCGTCGAAGAACATGATTTCCGGCTGCATGGCCAGCGCGCGGGCGATCGCGACGCGCTGCTGCTGACCGCCGGACAGATTCGCCGGACGCGTATCGGCCTTCGCGGCCAGGCCGACCACCTCCAGCTGTTCGACGGCCAGCGCACGTGCCGCATCCTTGGACAGCCCACGTAACTTGCGCGGCCCGAGCGCCACATTTTCGGCGACCGTCTTGTGCGGGAACAGATTGAAGTGCTGGAACACCATGCCGATGCGCTGGCGCAGCTCATCCGGGTCCTCGGTGAGCACCGATCTGCCGTCCAGCAGCACGTCGCCCTGATCGGGTTCGTGCAGGCGGTTCAGCACGCGCAGCAGCGTCGACTTGCCGGAGCCGGACGGCCCGATGACGGTGGTGGTTTTCCCCGCGTCGACGTGGATATCGATGCCGCGCAGCACATGGTTGTGGCCGAGCGTCAGATGCAGGCCGGTTCCGGTCAGGGAGGCACTCATGCCTCCACCTCGCTGGCGCTCGGTTCCGGCATGACCGCCTCTAGGCGCTGTGTTTTCGATTCGCTCGCTTCGCTCGCTCATGTATCTATCCGCGCCCTTCCGTAATCGTGGCCGCCTCGACCTGGTCGATGGGTTGGTCGGGTCGGCCGGTGCGCATGCGGCGGTCGATGTAGTTGACCAGGTGCGTGAGCGGAATGGTCAACAGCAGGTAGACCAGGCCCGCGGCGACCAGCGGCGAGAGATTTCCGGTCTGCGCGTTGAGATCTCGGCCGACCGCGAACAGTTCGCGCTGGGTGGCGAGCAGGCCGAGGAAGTAGATCAGCGACGAATCCTTGATCAGCGCGATGAATTGGTTCATCAGCGCGGGCAGCACCCGGCGCACACCCTGCGGGATCACCACCAATGTCATTGCCTGGCGGTAGCCGAAGCCGATGGCACGCGCGGCCTCCAGCTGCCCCGGCTCCACGGATTGGATTCCGGAGCGGAAGATTTCACCGATATACGCCGAGGCCAGCAGGGCGAGTGCGATAGCGCCGAGCCAATACGGGTTGTTGCCGGTGATATTTCGTACCACCGGGCCGATGCCGAGGCCGATGATCAGGATGATCACGACGGCGGGCAGGCCGCGGAAAATATCGGTGTAGACGCGGGCGGGCCAGCGCAGCCAGCGGGTCCGGGAAATGCCCGCCACCGCGAGCAGCATGCCGAGAACGGTACCGAGAACACCCGAAACCACGGCCAGGATGAGGGTATTCGGCAGACCGGTCTTGAACAGGTCGGGAAATGCCTTGCGGTACAGCGACCAGTCGAAGAAGGTCTCCTTCAACTGCGTCAGTGTGGATTTCGGCGCGTTCGCCCCAGCGTCGGTCGGCTTCTTCTCGGCCGCAATGGCGGCGAAGTCCGGAAGTTGCGGTGCGGGTGCGGCTTTCGAACCGGGCTTCCATCCGGGCGGCAGCTGCCGCGGCACCCATTCGGTGTAGAGCTTGGCGTAGGTGCCATCGGCGATCACGGCGTCCAGACCGCTATTGAGCGCATCGATCAGCGGCTGGTTGTTCTTGGCGACCGCATAGCCGACGAAATTGTCCAGACTGAAGGTGTTCTGGATGATCGAGGTGCCATCGCCCGGCTTCACCTGGCCCTCGGCCTGCGCCGATGGCGCGACCCAGGCGTCGACCTGACCGGTCTTCAGATTTGCGTACGCGGTGGCGTAGTCCGGAAATTTCACCGGATCCAGATGCAGCTGGTTGACCACGTAATCGTCCTGCACCGTGCCCTGCACAACGGCGATTCTGGTGCCGCGCCCCAGATCCGAAAAGCCCTTGATGGCACTGCCGTTCGGGACGACCAGGGAGAAATAGCCGAAGTCGTAGCCATTGGTGAAGCCGACGCGCTCGCGGCGCTCGGCAGTGGTGGTGATATTCGACGAACCGATATCGAAGCGACCGCCGGAGACCTGCGAGAGCAGCGGCGCGAATTCGGTGCCCGAAAACTCCACCTGGAGGCCGAGTTTCGCACCGATCGCGCGCAAAAGCTCATTGTCGAAGCCGGTGAACGAGCCCGCCGAATTCAAGCAGATGCTCGGCGGTGCGTCCGAAAGCGTGCCGACGGTGAGTTTGCCCGGCGTGCTCAGCCGCAGTTTGCTGGCATCGATTGCCGACAGCGGCAGGGTGCTCGCGGTGGTGTATTTGTCCGCACCCGCCGAGGCGGCCGAGCCCAGATTCGTCGGTGCGGCCGATGCCGCACTCAGCCCGGGTGGTGTGCATTGATTTCGATCGGTTGAATGGTCGCCGGAACCGCAGGCCGTGGCGGCTAGGCCGACGGCAAGCAATATCACGGCGATCAGCGCACGAGACCGCACAGCGGGCAGACCAGCCATGACGCGTAACCCTAGCGTCCGATCGGCGCTAATCCGCAGCTACCCCGGAGCGCTCGCAGTCGGTCGCAGCACACCGTCCCAGCTCACGGCCGCCGGGCGTGCGCGGACAGGGCACCACCGCCCGATCCCGGGATTCGGATCACGGTGATTCGAATCCGGCCATCGACCGGAGTTCCGCGCCGCCTACGCCAAACCGCTGACCGGCTCCGGATTGAACTCATCACGCCACCGGATCGCCCGCTCGACCTCGCTGAGCTCGAACTTCGGCCCGCTGACCCCGACGGTGAACAGGGTCACCCCGGCCTGGACGAAGGTCGCGGCCTGCTCCGCACCCGGCCACTGCACCGAGCGCTCGATCTTCGCCTGATCGGTGCCGACGGCCGCGCAGTGGTCGGCGAGCACCTTGTTCTTGTGCGTGATCGCCTCGAGATCGGCGAAGGTGTGCCAGATATCGGCGTATTCCGCGACCAGCCGCAGCGTCTTGCGCTCGCCACCGCCGCCGATCAAGATCGGGATATCACGGGTCGGCCGCGGGTTCAGCTTCTTCAGCCGGGCGCTGAGCCGGGCCATATTCTCCTTCAGCAGCGCCAGCCGGGTTCCCGCCGTACCGAATTCATAGCCGTACTGGTCGTAGTCCTTCTGGAACCATCCCGCGCCGATGCCGAGAATGAGTCGGCCGGCGCTGATGTGGTCCACCGTGCGCGCCATATCGGCGAGCAGATCGGGATTGCGATAGCCGCCGCCGGTGACCAGCGCGCCGATTTCGATCCGTTCGGTCTGCTCGGCCCAGGCGCCGAGCATGGTCCAGCATTCGAAATGCGCGCCGTCGGGATCGCCGGCCAGCGGGTAGAAGTGATCCCAGTTGAAGGCGATATCGACGCCCGCGTCCTCCGCGCGCAGTACGGCATCGCGCAGCAGTCCGTAGTCGGGCGCGTGCTGAGGCTGTAGCTGTACTCCGATTCGAACCGGTCGGGTCATGAGCCTGCTCCTCGTCGCTCGAACTGGTTCCCCGATCGAGGCTACCGGCTGACCCCGGCGAGCGACCGATAAGAAGTCGCCGATCTTCGAGCGCTTACCATTTCACCGTCGATGCGGGATCCGACCCGATTCCTGCGCGAACTCGAGCACATCGTGTGCGAAGCGAGCACATCCAGTAGTATCGCCGGTCAACCCTTACTCGGATCGTCCGGCACGTTCCTGCCGGTGATGGGATGTGATCTGTCATGGCCACCGTGACCTTCGATAGCGCGACCCGGCTGTACCCGGGCTCGTCCAAACCCGCCGTCGACAAGCTGAATCTGGAGATCGCCGACGGGGAATTCCTCGTTCTGGTCGGTCCGTCCGGCTGCGGTAAGTCGACCTCGCTGCGCATGCTCGCCGGACTCGAGGACGTCGATGACGGACGCATTCTGATCGGCGAGAACGACGTCACACATGCCGAACCCAAGGAACGCGATATCGCGATGGTGTTCCAGAATTACGCGCTCTATCCGCATATGACGGTCGCGGAGAATATGGGCTTCGCGCTCAAACTCGCCAAGGTCGCCAAGGCGGAGAAGGAGCGGCGGGTGCTGGAGGCGGCCAAACTGCTCGACCTCGAGCCGTATCTGGACCGCAAGCCGAAGGCGCTGTCCGGCGGTCAGCGCCAGCGCGTCGCGATGGGCCGGGCGATCGTGCGCCAGCCGCAGGTATTCCTCATGGACGAGCCGCTGTCGAATCTGGACGCCAAGCTGCGGGTGCAGACCCGCACGCAGATCGCGCAGCTGCAGCGTCGCCTCGGCACCACCACCGTGTACGTCACGCACGACCAGGTCGAGGCGATGACCATGGGCGATCGGGTCGCGGTGCTCAAGGACGGGCTGCTGCAGCAGTGCGCGACACCGCGCGATCTGTACCGGAATCCGGCGAATGTATTCGTCGCCGGATTCATGGGGTCGCCCGCGATGAATCTGTTCACGCTGCCGGTCGCCGACGGCGCGGTGGAACTCGGCGGGGCCGCGCTGCCGGTACCGCGGTCGGTCGCGGATGCGGCCGAGGGTTCGGTGGTGGTCGGTGTCCGGCCGGAGCACCTGGAGTTCGGCGCGGCGGTGGACAAGTCGGGCATTCAGATGGAGGTCGATGTGGTGGAGGAGCTGGGCTCCGACGCGTACATCTACGGCCGCACCATCGCCGAGGGCGCGACGAACGGTGCTGGCGAAACCATCGTGGCGCGGGCGGATTGGCGTAACCCGCCGGCGAAGGGCACTCGGGTGCAGTTGACGGCCACGTCCGAGCACACGTACTTCTTCTCCGCTGTCGACGGTCGTCGCCTGGCCTGAACTGCCCTGCGCGTGTACTTTTGCCGATCCGTAAAGGGCGAAAAGTGCACGCGCAGAACAGATTACGATCATTGGACGCCCGCTGGGGCCGCTAGCGTTGTCTCGGTGACCGCCTGCTGAGCTTGTCCGGCGGCGCCGGGGTGCGTGTAGTACTCCACCCAGAGCAGGTCCGCACCGCGTCGGACCACGGCCGAACCGTATGCGGTGCCGTCCTTGCGCCCGTCGTTGTAGGCGGTACAGGCCGCGTCCCGGAGACTGGTCGCAGTCTGAAGCGACCCGGCGAGCGCGGTGTTCGCACAGGATGAGGCGAGCGCGTCGGCGGCACGGTCGGCACCCGAGTCCCGGCTGACCTGGTCATGACGCCGTAGCCGCACATCCAAGAAGCCATACGTATCGGAGTCGATCCGACGGTCTTCGGCGGTGCGGTACTGGCAAGCCTCGCCGGAACCCGATGAGTAGATCGCCTTTCGGCACGCCGTCTTGCACCAAACGCTGGAACAGGCTGGTACCGGTCGCGGCGCACAAGCCGGGCGGAGCGGCGGCTGGATACGAGTCCTCGTACATGGACAGGGGTTTCATGTAGAGCGCGAAGCCCCCGAACATGAGAACGTCGACAGCCAATGGCAACAGGCAGTCCCACCGGCGCGGCGATGCGGACGACATGCTTCCCCCTTGAATTTTCGAGCGAGTCGGCATGCATCGGCGCGCTCGCCGAGACAACGCCGGTGGCGTTCGCCCACGGCGGAAGGCCACGCGAAGACCACCCCGTGTTCCTAAACTCGACGCTCGAACGAGGATCGACGCGAGGAGCGGACGTTGAAGGTAGCGGTGCTGGGGACCGGGCAGGTCGGACGCAGGCTGGCGAGCAAGTTGGTCGAACTCGGGCATGCGGTGACGCTCGGCTCGCGCACCGCCGACAATGCGGCAGCGACCGAGTGGGCGCGCGAGACCGGTAGCGCCCATGGCACTTTCGCCGATGCCGCCGCCGATGCCGAACTGGTGATCAATGCGACGTCCGGCACCGTCTCACTGGCCGCGCTCACCGCCGCCGGTGCGGCGAATCTGAGCGGGAAAGTCATTGTGGACGTATCGAACGCACTGGATTTCTCCGCCGGATTCCCACCGAAGCTGGCCACCCCCGAGGCAGGCAGCGTCGCCGAGCAGATCCAACAGGCTTTCCCCGCCGCGCGCGTGGTGAAAACCCTCAACACCATGAACAATCAACTCATGGTCGACCCGTCCCGAATCCCGGGTCGGCACAACGTCTTCCTCAGCGGCGACGACGAGTCCGCCAAATCCGAGGTCGC
The DNA here is from genome assembly GCF_040614395.1 of Nocardia sp. NPDC005998. Lineage (NCBI taxonomy): Bacteria > Bacillati > Actinomycetota > Actinomycetes > Mycobacteriales > Nocardiaceae > Nocardia > Nocardia sp. NPDC005998. The sequence goes on from NZ_JBEXUI010000015.1 coordinate 184,949, forward strand.
CGACCTCCTGAAATCCTTCGGTTGGACCGACGAGCAGATCATCGACCTCGGCGGCGTAGTAACCGCCCGCAGCACCGAACCCCTCGTCCTACTGTGGGTCCACCTCTACAACAAGCTCGGCACCGAGGACATCAACTACGCGGTTGTCACCGGCTGAGGGCGTCTTCTGCTGATCAGCGGTACGGCGTCAGCGCGGATCGCGCGGTACGCGGGCGGGCGGTACAGCACCAGCCCGGGCCAGCGCAATGGCACCAACACAGATCAGCGATACAGCACCAACACAGGCCAGCGGTGCCGCGCGAATGCGGATCCGCGGTACGCGGCCACCAAGCGCGGATCAGCGGTGCAGCGCCAACGCGAATCGGCGGTACAGCACCAACGTGATCAGCCGCGCAGCACCAACACAAGCCAGCGATGCCGCGCGAATGCGGATCCGCGGTACGCGACATCAACGGGCGGTACGGGACCACTGCGGGGCGTGGAAGGCGCCAGCACGGAACGACGCTCCGGCGCCAACACAGTCAGCGGTGCGGCACGAACGCGAATCGGCGGTGCGCGGCACCAACGCGGTCTGCCGCGCGGCACCAACACAGACAGCGGTGCAGCACGAACGCGAATCGGCAGTGCGCGGCCACCAAGCGCGGATCAGCGGTGCAGCGCCAACGCGAATCGGCGGTACAGCACCAACGTGATCAGCCGCGCAGCACCAACACAAGCCAGCGGTGCAGCACGAACGCGAATCGGCAGTGCGCAGCACCACGGGCGGTACGGGACCAACGCGGATCAACGAACGGTTCGGCGCCTGCACGGATCGACGCAGCGGCGCCAACGCGATCAGCAGAACGGGACCAAGCGCGGATCAGCGGTGCAGCGCCAACGCGAGTCGGTAGTACAGCGCCAGCGCGGATCGGCGGTATGGGACCAGCGCGGTAAGCCGCGCGGCACCAAGACGGGGCGGCGATGCAGCACCAGCACGGGCCAGTGGTGCGGCACCAACGTGGATCGGCGGTGTGGGCCGACGGGCTGCGCTCGACGCTCGGACGACATCCGCGCGATCACTTCGCTGATCGGGCGCGTGCATAGTCGGGGTTGAGCCTGATCCCGAGTTCTTCCAGGTCGATCTCACGACCCTCATCACTGCGGACCTCAACCCGGACCGGCGCGCCGCTCGACTCCTCGACCAGCAGTAGCGGTGCGGGTCCCGGCTGCAGGTACGTATCGCCCCACTGCATCAGCGCGAGCACAGCGGGCAGCAGGTCGCGGCCCATATCGGTGAGCACGTACTCGTGTCGGGTGCGCTTGCCCTCCTCCTGGTACGGCCGTTTGGTGAGCAGGCCCGCCTCGGTGAGCCTGCGGAGCTGGCCGGAGGCCGCCGCGTCGGTAATGCCGACGCGCGCCGCGAAGCCGTCGAAGCGCGTGGTGCCGTAGTAGGCCTCGCGCAGGATCAGGATCGCCGAGCGGGTGCCGACGATGTCCATTGCCTTCGCGATCGAGCATTCCGTGGGTTTCCACGCGCTCAGATCGGCCAGCGATCCTTCCATTACGGCTGCCATGACGAACATCATAGCGATATCTGACTTGAGGTGACTATATCCAGACGTTAATTTGACTATAAGGCAATAGAGCCAGGCAAAGGGGTCTGGCTCGCGGTTCGAAAGGAACCACCATGAGAGACGCGGTGATTGTCGAAGCGGTACGCACGCCGATCGGCAAGGGCAAGCCGAACGGGGCGCTGCATAACGTCAACGCGGTGGACCTGCTGGCGCACAGCCTGCGCGCGGTCGTCGACCGCAGCGGCATCGATCCGGCGCTCATCGACGATGTGATCGGCGGCATCGTCACCCAGGTCGGCGAGCAGGGCGCCAATATGACCAGGCGCGCCGCGCTGGCCGCGGGCTATCCGGAATCCGTTCCCGCGACCACGGTCGACCGCCAGTGCGGCAGCAGCCAGCAGGCCATTCACTTCGCCGCACAGGGCGTGATCGCCGGCGCCTACGACATCGTGGTCGCGGCGGGTGTCGAGTCGATGGGCCGAATTCCGATGGGCGCCAACCTGATCGGGTCCAAGGACATCTCCGGCGTCGGCTTCGCCGAGCGCTACCCGGAGGGTTTGGTGCCACAGGGCATCAGCGCCGAACTGATCGCGGCGCGCTGGGGGCTGACCCGCGCCCAGCTCGACGAATTCGCCCTCGGCAGCCACGAAAAGGCCGCGCTGGCCACGAAGAACGGCGCGTTCACCGGTCAGCTCGCACCCATCGCCGGATTGGAAACCGACGAGGGCATCCGGGTCGGCAGCACCCTCGAGACCCTCGGCAAACTGCGCCCCGCCTACTACGACGAGGCCATGGCCGCGCGCTTCCCGGAAATCGGCTGGCAGATCACCGCGGCGACCGCGAGCCAGGTCAGCGACGGCAGTGCCGCGGTGCTGATCATGACCAGCGAGCGCGCCAAGGAACTCGGCCTGAAGCCGCTGGCCCGGCTGCACAGCTTCGCGGTGGCCGGTGACGATCCGCTGCTCATGCTGACCGCGGTGATCCCAGCCACGCGAAAGGTCTTGCAGCGCGCCGGGTTGCAACTCTCGGATATCGATCTGGTCGAGATCAACGAGGCGTTCTCGCCGGTGGTGCTGGCCTGGGCCCACGACACCGGGGCGGATCTGTCCCGGGTGAACGTCAATGGCGGCGCCATCGCCATCGGACATCCACTCGGCGCCTCCGGCGCCCGCCTGATGACCACACTGGTGCACGCCATGCAGGAGCGAGGCGCCCGCTACGGCCTGCAAACCATGTGTGAGGCAGGCGGTCTGGCGAACGCCACCATCCTCGAACGCCTCTGACCACGGCGTTCCGCTGAGCCGGGTAGCCCGCATGCGGGTGCCCGGCTCACAGCAAGAGTAACCGGCCGAGCTCAGATCGAACCAGGTGACCAGCGTCTGTCGCGGTGGGCTGGAAGTTCAAGGCGGGCTATGACGATTCGGTGCCCGGCTCACAGCAAGGACAACCACCCGAGCTCAGATCGAAACCAACACCACCGCAATCAGAAACCCGAGCAACCACGACTCGGCAACCAACGGCACCGCAACCAACGGCACCCACGCGATCCGACGGCGATACCGAATCTTCCCGAGCACCATAACCCCAACCACCACCACAGACAGCGCGATACCAACCCACGCAACGCAATACGCCACCGGCAGATACCGCACACCGCCCGCCGGATCCGCCCCCCGCCCAAGCAATTCGTACAACGGCACGAACGCAGCCACCACCCAAGAAAACCCAACCGCAATAACCGCCCCGACCACCACCCGAACGGCATTCGCCACCCGCACCCCCCAATGCCCCGATCCCATACCCCCAGCATGACCGCCGCTCCACCCCCAGCACACCCCCTCCGCCGCACCAAAACACCCGCACACCATGGCCGACGTCCCACACAGGCCACTCCACCCCAGCCCCGCTGACACAATCCCCCTCGCCTCCCCGCCCCCTCTCAGCCTGCCCCAACCCCCTGGACAAACGATCACCATGCGCTCATGCAGGTAAACGTCGAGAGCACCCCTGCACCAGCGCATTCTCGGCTGACATGGGGTTTGGGGGGTTGGCAGTGTGGCGATGCTGGGCGGGATCTCCTGGGAGTGGGGGTGAAGAGGGCCGGGTGGCTGGGGGGGCGCCGGTGGTGAGTCGATGCCGTCTAACGGGCGGTGTTGGTGGCCTCTAGGCTGGAGGTGATGAGCGATAGCTTTGTATACGCCATTCCGATGCGGACCAGGTTCCGCGGTATTACGGTGCGCGAGGGGATGTTGATCAGGGGGGCGTTGGGGTGGGGGGAGTTCTGTCCGTTTCCCGAGTACGACGATCGGGAGGCGGCGGGGTGGCTGGCGACTGCCGTCGAGCAGGTGACGGTCGGGTGGCCGGAGCCGGTGCGCGAACGGATTCCGATCAATTGCACGGTGCCAGCGGTTGATCCGGAACGGGCGCATGCGATCGTGGCCGGATCAGGGTGCCGGACGGCGAAGGTGAAGGTCGCCGACCACGCCGATTCACTGCACGAGGATCTGGCACGGGTCGAGGCAGTCCGGGATGCGCTGGGGCCGGATGGATCCGTTCGCGTGGATGCCAATGCGGTCTGGGATGTCGAGACCGCCGTTGCGCATATCGAGCAGATCGACCGTGCCGCAGGCGGTTTGGAGTACGTCGAACAACCGTGCCGCACCATCGAGGAACTGGCGGCGGTGCGGCGGCGGGTCGATGTGCGGATCGCCGCCGACGAATCCATCCGCCGCGCCGAGGATCCGCTGCGCGTGGCGGTGGCCGGAGCGGCCGATATCGCGGTACTCAAATGCACGCCTTTGGGCGGGGTGCGCCGCGCACTCCGGGTCGCCGAGGCCGCCGGACTGCCCTGCGTGGTGTCCTCGGCCCTCGAGACCAGCGTCGGCCTGGCCGCCCAACTCGCCCTTGCCGCCGCGTTGCCCACCCTCGAATTCGCCTGCGGCCTCGGCACTTTGTCCCTCCTCGACGGCGACCTCGTTGCCGACTCCCTCCGCCCGGTCGACGGCTTCATGCCCGTCCCGAAAACTCCCCCGACTCCCGACCCCGCCCGACTCGAGCGCTACCGCCACCCCGACCCTGCACGAATCCGCTGGTGGGAAGACCGCCTAACCCGAGTCCGCGCACTTCCCCCGCCCCGCTGATCGAGGCCAACGAAACAGCGGCTGGCACATTCGCACCGCCATTCCACTCGCCTCAACGATCGGTGCCCGTGTCGACCCGGCATTGCCGACATCACGGGCGGCTGCCCGCGGGGCCGCGATGGAAACACGTCAGGCGTCAACTCAGGCGGACGCCACAGCTGAGCATGGACGAGCGGAGGACCAGACCTGCTTCGGGCCCGATGATGCCGTCGACGAGTTCGAGGTAGCGACTACAGAATTCGGGGCCGTGGGGCGCGACGGATGCGGCCGCTGGTTCGAGGTGGTGGGCGAGTTCGTGGAGGATCACCAGCTCGCGCAGTGCCCACGCGGTCGCGCCGGTGTGCAGGGGGACCGCAAGCACCGCTTCCGCGGCCTCATAGTGGGCGGCGGAGGTTCCGGCGCGGGACCGGACCCGCACCGGCGTGGCGGCGCGCTCCCATTGCGCCCGAACCCAATTGAGACTCAGCACTTTATCGGCATAGACCTGCACCGACTCAACCGACGCGAAGCGACGCTCGATCGGCAGCGTGAGGTGCGAACCGTAGATCTCCACCGTGCGATTACCGTACTCATCCGCCCGATCGAAGACCCCTCGCACCAGCTGCTCGGCGTCATACACCTTGGCGCGCTGGCCATCTCGCGCACTCACCGTACCCAGCTCATGCGCTCACCACGCGGCTGATCCGGTATCGCCCGAGCCACCCACCTCGCCCCACCCAGCCCGCCGAGTCCAAGCCCGCTAACCCACACGCAACGAAACTCCTGGCGCTCCGTCTCGCTCATACGCTCGATGCCCTCATGTCGCCCCACATCCCGGGCACTCGCGCGCCACCGAGTTCAGAAGACCCACCCACCCGCGCGGCACGCCCCACGCACAACAAAACCTCACCGGCGCACCCAACTCACTTCGACCCGCAATCCTGGCAGATTGCCCATGCGGCGCCCAGTCCGGAAGCAACCCGCCCCCATACTCAACGAAACCGCCAGCTCACCCAACTCACCTCTGGGCAATCGCCCACGCGTGCCACCGAGTTCGGAAAACCTACCCAACCGCGCGGCACTCGACCGCCCCAACTCACTCACCCCGCCCCCCAGGCAATTCCCCACGCGCAGCCCCCAGTTCCAGCGACGTCCCCAACCGCGCCGCCCGACCCGCACGATCACCAGCCCGCCGGGCCGCCGCCGAATGTCCGGCCGAAGCCTGCGGCCCGCGCCAGGTGCCCCGGGCTTCCGAGGTCCGCTTGTAGAAATCGGTGAGCTCGATTTCCTTATTGCGCAGGGCAAGTGCGGTACCTGCGGCAGCGGTGGCGGGGACCACCTCGGCCTCTACCTCCGCCTTCACCTCGGCCAGGCGGCGGCCGATTCGCGCGGCGAAGGCCATCTGGAAGTTCAGGCGGGCGGTCACCGGGGCGACCGGGGCCTGGATCCGGCGCTGCACCTGGCGGCCCCAGCGCTTCTCCGTGACGATCTTTTCCACAGTGGCCGAACGGTATCGGCCCGACTTGATGTACTGATCCGACGCACGCACCATCTGCACGAGCAGGCTCGTGTAGAGGGCTTCACACGCATCGATATCGGAATCGAAGCCGTACGCGTAGACCTGGGTCGAGGTGCGCGCAACATCGCAGCGCACATCATTGGCCGCCGCGATCGCCACGAACAGCTGCACATATGTGCGCAGCCCCTTCTTACCCGGTTCGCCGATCGGAATCATCCGCTGCACCGGGGTCGGCCTGCGCTCACGTCCGGCGATATGCGCGCGGGCCACCGCGAGATCGATCGAGGATCTGGTCGCCAACCGCTGGGCCGCGGCGAGAAACGCCTCGGCCTCGTGTTCGTTATCGGTCGATTCGGCTTGGCGCAGCAACCCACCGATCCGGGTCAGCATCCGGTCGGGAACCGCATTCGGCGAAGTCATCACGGTCAGCCTAACGAGCAGCTGCGACAGCGCGGCCGTGACGTCGGACCCGGCCCGTTTACGGGCGCAATCGCTGCGTCACATATAACAACCATGTATCTTGCCTTGTGCACCTGCAAGGTGTGCTGCTGCTCACGTCTCGACCTTGGAGTGTTCGCGATGGCTTTGAAGAAGGTGTCGTCCCTACGTTCGTCGCTCGTGCCCCGCGCGACGGTGGCGGCCGCCTCTGCGGCGCTGCTCATGGCGACGTTCACCAGTGCCTGCTCCAGCGATAACGGCGGTAATCCGTCCAGCCAGAACCTCACCGGTCGCGGCCCGATCACCTATGTGGAGGGCAAGGACACCACCGAGACCGGCGCGGTCAAGCAGCTGATCGAGCGCTGGAATGCCTCGCACCCAGACGAGCAGGTGACGTTCAAAGAGCAGTCCAACGACGCCTCGCAGCAGTACGACGACCTGGTCGAACACATGCGCTCCAAGCAGTCCAGCTATGACGTGGTCGCCCTCGACGTGCCGTGGACCGCGGAATTCGCCGCGAAGGGCTGGATCCAGCCGCTGAAGGACACCTTCAAGATCGACACCTCCGCCCTGCTCTCCCCGACGGTCGCCAGCGCCACCTACAACAACACGCTCTACGCCGCGCCGCGAAACACCAACGGCGGCTTGCTGTTCTACCGCAAGGACCTGGTGCCGAATCCGCCCAAGACCTGGAGCGAGATGCTGGCGCAGTGCCCGATCGCCAAGCAGAACAACATCGGCTGCTACGCAGGCCAACTCGCACCGTACGAGGGCCTGACGGTGAACGCCGCCGAGGCCATCAACGCCTACGGCGGCACCTTCGTCGGCGCGGACGGCAAGACCCCGACCGTCAATACCCCGCAGGCGCGCGCCGGACTGAAGGTGCTGGTCGACGCGTACCGCAACGGCGATATCCCGAAGGAAGCCATCACCTTCAAGGAGCCGGAGAGCGCCAACGCCTTCAACACCGGCAAATTGCTGTTCATGCGCAACTGGCCGTCCACCTTCGGTGACGCCGGTTCGGAATCCTCCGCGGTCAAGGACAAGTTCGGGGTCGCGCCGCTGCCGGGTGAGAACGGCGTCGGCGCCTCGACGCTGGGCGGCTACAACGCGGCCATCAGCGCGTTCTCCAAGAACAAGGCCACCGCGCTGGACTTCCTGCGCTACCTGATCAGCGAGGACGCGCAGCACATCGTCGCGGCCGGTGCGCTGCCGTCGGTGCGCGCGTCGATGTACGACGATCCGGCGCTCATCGCGAAGATGCCATACCTGCCCGCGCTCAAGGATTCGATCGCCAATGCGGTGCCGCGTCCGGTTACCCCGTTCTACCCGGCGGTGTCGAAGGCCATCCAGGACAACGCCTATGCTGCGTTGAACGGAACCAAGTCCGTCGACGACGCGATCACCGGTATGCAAAAGGGCATCGAGACAGCCGGGTCGTAGGCATAAGAGCAGCGGACCCGACCACCTTGTAGGAGAGTAGAAACGGTGTCGGATCCTTCGGGAACGGCCACTCCCGTGCCGAACAAGCGCGGATTCGGTGGAACATTGGCGTTGGAGCTGCGGCGTTCCGGTAAGGCGTGGCTATTCGTCACGCCCGTGCTGATCACCCTCGCGGTGGTCGTCGGCTATCCGGTCTTCCGCGCGCTGTACATGTCGTTCCAGAAGGACCCCGGGCTCGACCCGGCGACCGGCATGTTCGTCGAGGGCGGCAGCGCCGGCTTCTCGAACTACACGCACTGGCTGCTGCAGCAGTGTCAGGCGGCAGGCGAGACGGTCTCCTGCCCGACCGGCAACCTCGGCTCGCAGTTCTGGCTGGCCATCGGTGTGACGCTGTTCTTCACGGTGATCACGGTGACCCTGGAGGCGACCCTCGGCCTCGGCATGGCCATGGTGATGGGCAAGACCTTCAAGGGCCGCGCCCTGCTGCGTGCCGCGGTGCTGGTGCCGTGGGCGATTCCGACCGCGGTCACCGCCCGGTTGTGGGAGTTCATGTTCCAGTACGACGGCGTGGTGAACCGGGTCTTCGGCACCCACATCCTGTGGACCTCGGAGGCCTGGCCCGCGCGGTTCGCGGTGATCGCCGCCGACGTCTGGAAGACCACGCCGTTCATGGCATTGCTGCTGCTGGCCGGTCTGCAGGTGATTCCGGCCGATGTGTACGAGGCGGCGCGGGTTGACGGCGCGTCGGCCTGGCAGCGCTTCACCCAGATCACCCTGCCGCTGCTCAAGCCCGCGCTGCTGGTCGCGGTGCTATTCCGCACCATGGACGGCCTGCGCCTCTACGATCTGCCCGCGATCATGACGCTGGGCAATCCGTCCACCCGCCCGATTTCGGCGCTGGTGGTCGAACAGGTTCGCCAGGGCCCCAATAGTGCGGCCGCCCTCTCGACGATCACCTTCCTGCTGATCTTCGCGGTGGCGTTCCTGCTGGTAAAGGTCTTGGGCGCCAATGCCGTTCGGACCCAGGAAGAACAGCGGGAGGCGCACTGATGACCACGGTGATCACCGAAAAGCCTGCGGCCCAAAAGAATGCGGCACCCACACCCTGGACCAAGCGACTGGGTCCGGTGCGGCTGTACCTGGGTGCGCTGATCGTGCTCGTATGGGGCCTTGCCCCGTTCTATTGGATGGCCGTCACGGCGTTCCGCGATCCGGACTACACCTTCGACAACACCCCGTGGCCCACCCACGTCACGCTCGAGAACTTCCGCAATGCCTTCGACACCAGTCGCGGCAACGACTTCGGCAAGGCGCTGACCAATAGCGTGATCATCGGCGCGGTGACGACGGCCGCCGCGCTGGTGCTCGGCGTACTCGCCGCGTACGCGCTGGCGCGGCTGACCTTCAAGGGCAAGTACCTGGTCTCCGGACTGATCCTGTCCGCATCGATGTTCCCGGTGGTGGTGCTGGTCACCCCGCTGTTCCAGCTGTTCACCAATCTCGGCTGGATCGGTGAATACCAGGCGATGATCATCCCGAACATCTCGTTCGTGCTGCCGATGACCGTCTACATCCTGGCCTCGTTCTTCGCCGAATTGCCTTGGGAGCTCGAAGAAGCCGCGCGCATCGACGGCGCGACCAAGATGCAGGCGTTCCGACTGGTCATGCTGCCGCTGGCCGCGCCAGCGGTCTTCACCACCGCGATCCTGGCCTTCATCGCCTCGGTCAACGAATACCTGCTAGCCCGGCTGCTCTCCAGCGACCGGACCGAACCGGTGACCGTCGCGATCGCGCGCTTCTCCGGCAACAACCCGCTCGTGCAGCCCTATGCGGCGATCATGGCGGCGGGCACGATGGTTACGATCCCGCTGGTCATCATGGTGCTGCTGTTCCAGCGCCGCATCATCTCCGGCCTCACCGCGGGCGGCGTGAAGAGCTAGTACCCCGTCCACACAGATTGCTGCGCCACCCCACTCCGACTGCTCGCCGAGCGTAGATGCTCCTATGGATGTCAAGTGGTCGGCTGAGGCTGGTTTGCGGTGATGATTCGGTAGAGTTCGCGGGCGAT
>NZ_JBEXUI010000016.1:0-180528 GCF_040614395.1 Nocardia sp. NPDC005998
CATCTAAGCGGGAAGCCTGTTCCAAGATGAGGTTTCTCACCACCTTTGAGTGGTTAAGGCCCCCCACAGACCATGGGGTTGATAGGCCAGAACTGAAAGCCCGGTAACGGGTGTAGGTGACTGGTACTAATCGGCCGAGGACTTACCAACAAAGAAGCTACGCGTCCACTGTGCGGTATCTGAAACAACACACAGATACAGGTAGACAGAAACCGTTCGACCCCTGGAGGGTTGTGGTTTTCTGGCTCTCTGTGGATAGTTTCATAGAGTTACGGCGGCTATAGCGGTGGGGAAACGCCCGGTCCCATTCCGAACCCGGAAGCTAAGGCCACCAGCGCCGATGGTACTGCACTCGACAGGGTGTGGGAGAGTAGGACACCGCCGGAACATCCTTCACGATAGGGGACCCAAACTTGGGTCCCCTATCGTCGTTTATGCACCTAAATCTAAGCCGTGCTCGGGGTCCGACCGCCGACACGTGATTGAATTCAGGGGTTCGACTACCTCTGGCAGAACCTAGAAAGGGGGCCACCGTGTCGGAACAGAACGACGGCCGGAAGTCCTTCCGGCGGGGCGGTCCCGAGCGCGGCTTCGGCCAGCGCAACGAGGGTCCTGACCGCGATCGAGGCAGTGCTTCTCGCGGCGACTCCACCGACCGAGGTAATTCCGACGAACGCGCTGGCTTCAAACGCAGCGGCGACTCGAGCGCTCGAAGCTCGGGTGACCGTGGCAGTTTCAACCGCAGCGGCTCGGGCGAGCGCGGTGGCTTCAAACGCGGCGACTCCGATGACCGTGGCGGCTTCAAACGTGGCGGCACCGGTGGCCGCAGCAGCTTCAATCGCGGTGACTCCGACCAGCGCGGCGATTCCGGCGACCGCGGCTTTGCTCGCGGCGGTTCCGGTGAGCGCGGTGGCTTCAAGCGAAGTGGCGATTCTGGTGAGCGGGGCGGATTCGGCCGTAGTGACGCGGGTGACCGCGGTGGATCCCAGGACCGCGGCGGCTTCAGTCGCCGTGAGGACTCGGGACAGCGTGGCGGTGGTTCCGGTGAGCGCGGTGGCTTCAAACGCGGTGGTGATGCCGGTCAGCGCAGTGACTCCGGTGACCGTGGTTACCGTCGCAGCTCGGGGGAGCGAGGCGATTCGGGCCGGGGTAGCTCTGGTGATCGTGGCGGTTTCAGCCGTGGTGATTCGGGTGATCGTGGCGGCTATGGCCGCGGTGGCTCGGGCGAGCGCGGTGGCTTCAGCCGTGGTGACTCCGGTGATCGCGGTGGCTTCAGTCGGGGTGGCTCCGGCGAGCGTGGGGGTTTCAAGCGGGGTGGCGACTCGGGTCAGCGTGGCGACGCCGGTGAGCGCGGTGGGTTCAAGCGGCGTGAGGATGCTGGTCAGCGGGGCGGTTTCGGTCGGGGCGGTGACTCCGGTGGCCGTGGCGGTTCGGGCCAGCGTGGCGGTTGGACGCAGCGCGGCGATGACTCGCAGGACCGCCGACGGGGCGGCGAAGGCGCACGCGCCGGGGGCGGCTCGGCGGATCGTCGTGCGCCGCGCCCAGAAGAGCCGGATCTGCCCGATGACGTTCAGGCGACCGATCTCGAAGTCGAGGTGCGCCGCGATCTGCTGAGCCTGGATAAAGGCAATGCCGAATCGGTCGCCCGCCACCTCGTGATGGCGGCTCGACTGATCGATGACGACCCGCGTCTTGCTCTGGCCCATGCGCGAGCCGCGCGCCAACGTGCGGGTCGCATTGCCGTGGTTCGCGAAACCGCTGGCGTCACGGCTTACCACGCGGGTGAATGGGCCGAGGCCCTTTCCGAACTACGTACCGCCCGCCGGATGTCCGGCGGCTCCGGTCTGCTTGCCGTGATGGCCGACTGTGAGCGCGGCCTCGGACGCCCCGAACGCGCCATCGAATTGGGCCGCAGCGACGAGGCCCGCGCCCTGCGCGGTGATGAGGCCACCGAACTGCGCATTGTCGTCGCGGGCGCTCGCATGGACCTCGGCCAATACGACCAGGCCGTGGTCACCTTGCAAACCTCGGAACTGGACCCGTCCCGCACGGGCTCGGCCGCCGCGCGCCTTTTCTACGCTTACGCTGACGCATTGGTCGCCGCAGGCCGCACCGCCGAGGGCCTCACCTGGTTCCTCAACGCCGCCTCCGCCGACCTCGACGGTGAAACCGATGCCGAGGAACGCGCCGAAGAACTAACCGGCGATAGCGATCTGTAGAGAATCGGGACGTCTGATACCGAGCCGCTGGTTTCAGACGTCCCGTCGACACGCGTCCCGCTCGAGGCTGTAGCCGTCGACGAACAATCGTCCGCCACCTTTGTTTCGAGCGCACGATCGAGCCACTTTTCCAATTGGTTCAGATCTCTACGCGCAAGAATTCGATCAACGACATCACCGAGCACCGCTACTTCGCGTCGGTTGCTCTGCGCCAGGGCGTGTGGTCGACGCATCAGGACTCGTTGCCGAACAAGTCGATGGCGTCGGTTGCGGTGAGGGCGCGATCGAACCACTGGTCAAGTATCGCGTTATCTGTGCACGTCAACACACGAGTACGAATCTCATCGGATACGGGGATTCCGTGTCGATCCAGTACTCGCAGAATGTAGTTGGCTCGAACTTCGGCGCGCATGGCTTGGGAGGTGGGGGAACGGAAGAACGAGAGATCCAGGCTCATCAGCTTTCTCCAGATGTCGGCGGCTGGGCTGTCGCCGAGCCCTAGTTCGGTGAGCTCGGCGAAGATGTTGTGTTCGGGGGTTCCTCCAGTGCTCCGCAGTGCTGCGGCCAGCGTCTCCAGTATCGCACCGGCACATTCCTCCTTGGCATGCGTGATCGCCGACAATGTGGCGAGCGGGATGTCGGAGGCGGCGACCTCTACCTCGGTCACCGGTGGCACGTTGTGCGGCCCGAGAACGAGTGGATGAACGGTCAGGCTGGTCCATTGCGGCATACCGATCGGGAGCGGGCCTCGTGCCCAGCTCGCGGCTACTCGGTCCTGGCACACGACGAGGAGGACGATCGGAAGGACGTATTTCGCGTGCAGGAAAGCGACGTAATACGCCCAGGCTGCTGGTCTGGTCGGGTCGTGTTTGCTTTGAGCCTCGACGAGAAGCAGGAACTGTCCTTGTGCGGATGAGACGCGCAGTACGGTGTCGGCTCTTCGCTCGACCGGGGCGGGTTCGGTCAGATCTGTGGACAGCAGGAGCACTTCGAGCGGCTCGGGGAAAGGAAGCCCGAGAGCGCGGAAGGCGCGGGCGAATGTGCCCGGGTCGTGCTGGAAGAGGCGATGCATTGCCTCGTGTTGAGAGCTGACCATGGCAGCCAACGTACGCTGGGAAATCGAAAATTTGTTCGATAGCGATCAGTGGGCAAGGTGACTGCGGCGAGTTGCTTCGACACGGTTGGTGATGTCGCGCAACGCGCTGGCGATCTGGGCGAGTGTTCGGAAAGTGCTTGGGGTGCACTGCCGGTCGATGCCCTCATTCTCCTGTCGGCGGGCTGGCGTAGGGTTCGAATGACTCGGTCGCTGCCGAGGAACCGTGGGCCCAGCGATCGAGCCTGCCCCGGGAACACGGCAAGGTGCCGGTCGGTGACATGGAGTGAGAGTGGTGTGAAGCGGCTACGAGATCGGTATGAGGCCCTCCTGCTGGATCTGGATGGCACGCTGTATCGCGGGCCCGAGGTGATCGAGGGCACGCCGGAGGCATTGGCGGATTTCGTTGTGCCGCAGCGACTTGTGTATGTCACGAATAATGCGAGTCGCGGTCCGGACGTGGTCGCCCGGCATTTGGTCGAATTGGGATTCGTGGCTGATACCGATGACGTCGTGACGAGTGCGCAGGCGGCGGCGCGGTTGTTGGCGGAGCGGCTCGATCCCGGCGCGACCGTATTGATCGTCGGCACCGATGACCTGGCCAAGGAAGTGGACGCCGTCGGGCTGCGCTCGATCCGGCGCTTCAATGGCGCCGCGCCCGACGCTGTCGTACAAGGACATTCGCCCGAAACCGCCTGGCCGGACCTAGCCGAGGCGGCCTATGCATTGAGCGCGGACGCGCTGTGGGTCGCCGCCAATACCGATAAGACCCTGCCGAACGAGCGCGGACTGGCACCGGGCAACGGCGCCATGGTCGCCGCATTGCGCGCTGCCTCCGGCCGCGAGCCGCTGGTGGCGGGCAAACCCTATGCGCCACTGCTCGAGGATGCCCTGGTGCGCGCCGGAACGCGCAGCGCGCTGGTGGTGGGCGATCGCCTGGACACCGATATCGAGGGCGCCAACCGCGTCGGCCTCGAATCCCTACTGGTCCTGACCGGCGTCAGCACCCTCGACGAACTGCGCGACGCCGCTGCGGACCGGATCCCGACCTATATCTCGGAGTCGTTGGACGCACTGAATCACCCGTCGGTCGACGACGACCCGAGCGAGGGTGCCGCCGACTTGGCGGAACGCTTACGGCGTAACCCGGGACGAGCCATAACGGTGCGCGCGTCCGGTTCGGAAATCCGATAGCGTTGAACCCACGATGACTACTCCGATGCCTCGCCCGAACGGACCCGGTACGCCCCAGCCCCATGGCCCCGGTACCTACGGTCCCGGCTCGAACGGACCCCGTCCCGGGCCGCCGCTGCCCGGCCAGCATCTGCCGGGCGGACCGGGACGCCAGGAGCCTGCCGACCCCGCGAAGATTCGCGCCGAGATCGACGGGCTGCTGGCCGAACTCGATGCGCGTCCGGCCTGGACCGGAGTGGCGGCGACCCCGCCGACGACCGACTCCGATTCCGGCGCCGATATCACCCGGCGCGCCCGCATCCTGGAGCAGGCACATGAGGTGCTCGTCCAGGCCCTGGCCACGGTGGACAAGATCTGAGGTGGCCAGACGTGCGCGGGTGGACGCCGAATTGGTTCGCCGCGGATTGGCGCGATCGCGAGAACACGCGGTCGAGCTGATCGGTGCGGGCCGCGTCCTGATTGCTGGAACGGTCGCGGTAAAACCGGCGACCGCTGTGGAGGCGGGCACGCCGTTGATCGTGCGCGAGGAGCCCGACGAAGTGTCGTGGGCATCACGCGGTGCGCACAAGCTGCTCGGAGCGCTGGCGGCGTTCGAACCGCAGGGATTGACTGTCGCGGGTAAACGCTGCCTGGATGCCGGTGCGTCGACCGGTGGCTTCACCGATGTGCTGCTCTCGAAGGCGGCGCGGGAGGTCGTCGCGGTCGATGTCGGCTACGGCCAACTGATCTGGCGCTTGCAGAACGATGACCGGGTGCGAGTCCACGACCGCACCAATGTCCGCGCCATCACCCCCGAATCCATCGGTGGCACCGTTGAACTGGTGGTCGGTGATCTGTCGTTCATCTCGCTGACTCTGGTGCTGCCCGCGCTCGCGGCCTGCAGCGCGCCGGGCGCCGATCTGCTGCCCATGGTGAAGCCGCAGTTCGAGGTCGGCAAGGAGCGGGTAGGCTCCGGCGGTGTGGTGCGTGATCCCGCACTGCGCGCGGAAGTGGTGTGCGATGTCGCGGCCGCCGCCGCCGAGTTGGGGTTGCGCACCGCCGGGGTGGTGGCCAGCCCGCTGCCCGGTCCCTCGGGCAATGTCGAATACTTTCTGTGGCTGCGTAAGGACGGGCAGTTCGAGTACGACGGTGAACAGGTCGCGGCTCTCGTTGAGCGTGCGGTTGAGGAGGGTCCACAGTGAACGCGCTGACACCGGCCGAATCCAGGGAGATTCTGCTGGTTTCGCATCCGGGCCGGGCGGAGATCATCGAGACCGCCCATCGCGTCGCGAAGATCTTCGCCGACGCGGGCATCGGATTGCGCGTGCTCGCGGACGAGGCGGACAGTACCCGGTTCGATACCGACTGTGCGCCGGGCGCGACGGCGGTGGCGGAACCGGGCGGATATCCCGCGAGTGTGGTCGAGCACTGCCCGGACGCGGCGGTCGGTTGTGAGATGGTCCTATCGCTCGGTGGTGACGGCACTTTCCTGCGCGCGGCCGAATTGGCCAGGCCCGCCGGGGTGCCGGTGCTGGGAATCAACTTGGGTCGCATCGGATTTCTCACCGAGGCCGAGGCCGAGCATCTCGATGAGGCATTGGCGAGCGTGGTCCGCGGTGACTATCGCCTCGAACATCGGATGACCATCGATGTCACCGTCCGGGTGGACGACGAGATCGTCGAAACCGGGTGGGCGCTCAACGAAGCCAGCATCGAGAACGCTGCGCGGATGGGTGTGCTCGAGGTTGTCCTCGAGGTCGACGGGCGTCCGGTCTCGCAATTCGGTTGCGACGGCATCCTCATCTCCACACCGACTGGCTCGACCGCTTACGCGTTCTCCGCGGGTGGCCCGGTGGTGTGGCCGGAACTCGAAGCGCTGCTGGTAATTCCGAGCAATGCGCACGCCCTGTTCGCGCGGCCACTGGTGACCAGTCCGGAGTCCAGGATCGCTGTCGAATCGGTTGCGGCGGGCCATGATGCGATAGTTTTCCTGGATGGCAGGCGGACCCTCGCATTGCCCAAGGGCGGGCGGCTCGAGGCGGTCCGCGGCGCCGAACCGGTGCGCTGGGTGCGATTGGATTCCGCGCCGTTCGCCGACCGGATGGTGCGCAAGTTCCAATTGCCCGTGACAGGCTGGCGTGGCCGACGGCGAACGGAGAGCACACGTGCTGACAGAGATCAGGATTGACGGCCTTGGCGTCATATCGACGGCCACCGCGCAATTCCATGCCGGGCTCACGGTTCTGACCGGTGAGACCGGCGCCGGTAAGACCATGGTGGTGACCAGCCTGCACCTGCTCAGCGGGGCGCGGGCCGATGCGGGCCGGGTCCGGTTGGGTGCGGCGCGCGCCGTGGTCGAGGGACGGTTCACCGTCGACGAGGTGAATACGACCGCGCAGAAGCAAGTGCAGGAAGTACTGGAATCGGCCGCGGCCGAACGCGATGACGACGGCAGCATCATCGCGATCCGCACTGTCGGCAGTGACGGACGCTCCCGCGCGCATCTGGGCGGGCGCGGTGTACCCGCCTCGGTGCTCGCCGATTTCACCGCACCGCTGCTGACCGTGCACGGCCAGAACGACCAACTGCGGCTGCAGCGTCCGGATCAGCAGTTGTCCGCGCTGGACCAGTTCGCGGCCGATGCGGTCGGCCCGCTGCTGCGTAAGTACCAGGTGCAGCGGCGATCCTGGTTGGCTGCCCGCACCGAATTGCTCGAACGTACGGCGCACAGTAGGGAACTCGCGCTGGAGGCCGACCGGCTCAAGCATTCGCTGGCCGAAATCGACGCCATCGCACCGGAACCCGGTGAGGATGTGCGCATTGTCGACGAGGTGCGCAGGCTCAGCGATCTGGATTCGCTGCGTGAGGCCGCCGCGGTGGCGCACGACGCATTGGCCGGTCCCGCCGATTCGCCCGAAGATGGTTCGGGCGCACTGGAATTGCTCGGCGCCGCGCGGTCCCGCATCGAATCGGCCGATGATCCGGCGCTGACCGGACTCGGTCCGCGACTCGGTGAGGCGATTGCGGTGATCGTCGATCTGACCACCGAACTCAGTGGCTATCTCGCGGATCTGCCTTCGGACCCCGGCGCTTTGGATTCGCTGCTCACCCGGCAGGCCGAATTGAAGTCGTTGACTCGCAAGTACGCACCGGATATCGACGGGGTGATCGCATGGGCCGATGCGGCGCGCACGCGTCTGAGCTCGCTCGATGTCTCCGAAGAGGCCTTGGCCGCATTGGCGGCGGAGGTGGATATCGCCGCGGAACGGGTTCGTGAGGCGGCCCGCAAATTGACTGCCGCGCGTACGAAGTCGGCGGGCAAGCTCGCCTCGGCGGTGAGCGCCGAACTCGGCGGCCTGGCAATGGGCAAGGCGAAACTCGAGGTCGTGGTGCGGCCGCTGACCGCAAGCCCGCAGGACTCGGCGCCGCTGACGGTGGACGGTACGGAACTGCACGCGGGGTCGACCGGTGTCGACGAAGTGGAGTTCCGGCTCTCGGCGCATTCCGGCGCGCAGTCATTGCCCTTGAGCAAGAGCGCATCCGGCGGTGAGCTCTCGCGCGTGATGCTCGCACTCGAAGTGGTGCTCGCGAGTTCGGATCACGGCGCAACCATGGTTTTCGACGAGGTCGATGCCGGTGTCGGCGGCCGGGCCGCGGTCGAGATCGGTCGCCGATTGGCCCGGCTGGCCCGCACCCATCAGGTGATCGTGGTGACCCACCTACCGCAGGTGGCCGCTTTCGCCGACACCCATCTGGTGGTGGACAAATCCGATGACGGCAAGGGCAAGGTCAACAGCGGTGTCCGCGCCCTGACCAAGGACGAGCGGGTCATCGAACTGGCCCGCATGCTGGCCGGTCTCGACGACACCGAAACCGGCCGAGCCCATGCCGAGGAACTTCTGGAAACGGCCCGCGCCGAGCGCGCTATCGCCTGACGACTGTTCAGCCCAGGGCTTTTTGCGCGCCCTTGATGAACTGGTTGATGAGGTTCTCGAGGCCCAATTCGACGACCTTGGCGGGGACGGGAAGGCTGGGTTCGGACTCCATTGTGTAGGAGACCAGGGTGCCGTCATTGGCGTCGGCGAAGGTGATGGTGCCGACGTGGCGCTTCACCGGCGCGCCTTTGACGATCTTGTACTCCATCAGCTCGCCGGGGACCAGCTTGGTGGTCTCCTCGACGATGCCGACTCCGCCCTTGCCGATCAGGTACTGCGCGCCGACGCCGTTCGGTGCAGGGGTGCCGGGCCTCTTCAATGTGAAGTCCACCGGAACGTACGGGTTGATACTGTCCCGCTCGGTGAAGAACTTGTAGACGACATCGCGCGGTGCCGCGATGACGACGTCGACGGTGCTGCTGGCCATAGTGTCTCCTCTTCGAGATATCTGTGACCGGCAGCATACGGGTACTGTCTGAGTTCGTCGTGAGCCCTGTCACACGGATCACATTGTGTCGGGCTTCTGTCGGTCGACTTCGAATCACGGCGGTGCCGTCGTCACGCTTGCGCTGGGGCGCCATCCAACTGCCCGTATGGTGAACGGTTTGCGTCTCGGCTTGGCCAACGGCTGGCTCTTCCTGGTGGCCGCGGAGCTGATCGATTCATGGCGGGGCGGGGTTTTGCTGATTGATAGCCAGAAAAGTGGGCGAACCGACATCATGTTGCTGGCAATAGTGCTGCTCGCACTGCTCGGCAAGATCGGCGATGCCGTCTTCGCCGTCGTGGAACGCCGATTGGTTGCCGGCTGCTTCTGAGCAGGGCGCGAGTTGGTATCCGGGGGCGTGCCGCCTGTTATCACAGTGACGAATGTGGTAGATGGTGCGGCGCGCCTCCATCAATGGTTGAGAGTTTGCGGCGAAGATCGGGCCCATGAAGATGTTGGCGTTGTTGTCGAAGAACACCGAAGCGCTGCCCGGGCTAACCGGAATAGCTCGGGTTGACCGCAACACCAGGCGTTTGCTGAAGCGGGTCGGGCCCGGTGATGTCGTAATACTCGATGAGATGGATCTGGATCGGCTCACCGCCGATCGGCTGGTCGAGGCGGGCGTGGTCGCGGTGGTGAATACCTCGCCATCGATCTCTGGCCGCTACCCCAATCTGGGACCGGAAGTGTTGGTCGCCAACGGGATTCTGCTGCTGGACACCGTGAGTTCGGATGCGTTCAAGATCAAGGACGGCACCAAGGTCCGCATCGACGAGGGTGTCGTCTACGCCGACAAATTGGTCAAGAAGGTGCCCGAGGTTCTGGTCACGGGCATCGAGCTGACCGAATCCGATATCGCCGAGCGGATGATCGAGGCCCGCAACGGCCTGGCCGATCATCTGGAGGCCTTCGCGGGCAATACGATCGAGTTCATCCGCACCGAGAGCGCGCTGCTCATCGACGGCATCGGTGTGCCGGAACTCGAGCTGGAGATGAAGCATCGCCATGTGGTCGTGGTGGCCGACGGCCCGGACCATGCGCACGATCTCAAGCGTCTGAAGCCGTTCATCAAGGAGTACGTGCCGATCATGGTGGGGGTCGGTCGTGGCGCGGATACGTTGATGAAGCAGGGGTACCGCCCCGATCTGATCGTCGGCGACCCGGACGAAATCACCACCGCCACCTTGAAATGCGGCGCCGAGATGATCCTGCCCGCCGATACCGACGGCGAGGCCAAGGGGCTGGAACGCATCCAGGATCTCGGCATCGGCGCGATGACATTCCCATCGTCCGGCGCAGCCTCCGATCTGGCCCTGCTGCTCGCCCACCACCATGGTGCGGCGCTGATCGTGACTGCGGGCGCCGCCGCATCGCTGGACGACTTCTTCGATCGGGGCCGCCGCGACAGCAATCCGGCGACCTTCCTGACGCGACTTAAAATCGGCACTGAACTCGTGGATGCCAAGGCCGTCGCGACGCTCTACCGAAACCGGGTCTCCGGAACCGCCATCGCGATGGTCGTGCTAGCCGCCCTGCTAGCGGTGATCGTAGTCATGCTCGCCTCGAATACCGGTGCCGAGGCATTGGACTGGGCCACCGACATCTGGAATCGGTTCGCGCTATGGGCCCAGGGCCAGATAGGCGCGGGAGGGAACCGATGATTTCGTTTCGGCAGCATGCGGTTTCGATCGTCGCGATCTTCCTGGCCCTCGCCCTCGGCGTGGTGCTCGGCTCACAGACCGTGGCGGCGGACCTGCTGTCCGGACTGCGCGCCGATAAATCAGATCTGCGCAAGCAACTCGATGTGGCCACCGATCGGAACCGACGGCTCACCGATGAAATGACTGCCGCGGACCGGTTCATCGCCGGTTCGGCGGGCCGGATCCTCGGCGGCACCCTCACCGACCGCAGCGTCATCGTCTTCACGACCCCCGACGCCGAACCCACCGATGTCGAGGCGGTGGCGAAGGATCTGGAAACCTCCGGCGCCACCGTAGCCGGCCGCATCGCACTTACCGACCCCTTCATCGATGCCGCCGAGGGCGACCGGATGCGCACCGCGATCACCAATGTCATTCCGGCGGGCGCGCAGCTGCGCACCGGACAGGTCGATCAGGGCAGTATGGCGGGCGATCTGCTCGGCCTGGTGCTGCTGCTCGACCCCGCGAACGCACAACCGCGCAGTACCCCGCAGGAGCTGAGCCTGGTGCTGGAGACATTGCGTGGCGGCGGTTTCCTCGCCTATGGCGACACTCCGGCGCACCCCGCCAACCTCGCGGTGGTCGTCACCGGAGCTGGCGCGAAGGCCAGCGAAAACGGTCAGGGCAGCAATATCGCCCGGTTCACCGGCGCGCTGCGCGGCCGCGGCGCGGGTGTGGTGCTCGCTGGCCGATCCGGTGCCGCCGACAATCCGGGCCCCATCGCGATCATCCGCTCCGACGCCGCGCTGGCCACCGCGGTCACCACCGTCGACAATCTGGACCGCGAGATCGGGCGCGTCACCACCGTCCTCGGACTGAGCGAACAGCTCAACGGCGGCGCGGGCCGATACGGAACCGGAACCAAGGCGACCTCCCTCACAATCAACGCCGCTCCGCAGAGCTGATCCGCGCTCTGGTTAGCCCGAGACCGATCCGGATTCGGCCGATTCGACCACTGTGCACGAGATCTCCGAGCGCCGTTCACAATCCGGCTCATTTCCGAGTGGCCGCAGCGCATCCGAGGTAAGCGGCGAGCCGCGGTCGCTCGGAACGGGGCACCATCGGGCCGCGACACACGGCACCGGACGCTCGGCCGAGCCAAGGCAGCGACTTGGTGGCAAACGTGCGTGGCGGGTGATCAGACCAGCATTTTCGTGTTACCGTGAAGACCCGTGGGTCATACACGGAATCAGGCGCGAACGGCCACGAAGCACATCTTCGTCAGCGGTGGTGTCGCCTCCTCATTGGGTAAGGGTCTTACCGCCTCCAGCCTCGGTCAGCTGCTGACCGCGCGCGGACTGCGGGTGACCATGCAAAAACTCGACCCGTACTTGAACGTCGATCCGGGCACCATGAATCCGTTCCAGCACGGAGAAGTGTTCGTCACCGAAGACGGCGCCGAGACCGATCTCGATGTCGGTCACTACGAACGGTTCCTTGATCGGGACCTGTCCCGGGACGCGAATGTGACTACCGGGCAAATCTATTCGTCGGTGATCGCCAAGGAGCGGCGCGGCGAATATCTCGGTGACACGGTCCAGGTGATTCCGCACATCACCGACGAGATCAAGAGTCGCATACTCGCCATGCAGGGCCCGGATTTGCAAGGGCAGGTGCCCGATGTGGTGATCACCGAAATCGGTGGCACTGTCGGCGATATCGAATCGCAGCCCTTCCTCGAGGCGGCTCGGCAGATCCGCCACGACGTGGGCCGGGACAATGTGTTCTTCCTGCACGTATCGCTGGTGCCCTACCTCGCGCCCTCGGGTGAGCTCAAGACCAAGCCGACCCAGCACTCGGTGGCCGCGCTGCGCAATATCGGTATCCAGCCCGACGCGCTCATCCTGCGCTGCGATCGTGACGTGCCCCAGGCGCTCAAGAGCAAGATCGCGCTGATGTGTGACGTCGATGTCGACGCCTGCATCTCTACCCCGGACGCGCCGTCGATCTACGACATTCCCAAGGTGCTGCACCGCGAGGGTCTGGACGCCTATGTGGTGCGCAGGCTCGGGCTGCCGTTCCGGGACGTGGACTGGACGGTATGGGGCGATCTGCTCGATCGGGTGCATCAGCCGCGGGAGACGGTCGAGGTCGCATTGGTCGGCAAGTACGTCGATCTGCCCGATGCGTACCTGTCGGTCACCGAGGCATTGCGCGCGGGCGGGTTCGCCTCGCGGGCCAAGGTGAATATCCACTGGGTGCAGTCCGACGAGTGCGCGACCCCGGCGGGCGCGCAGGCCGCTTTGCGCGATGTGGACGCGGTGCTCATTCCCGGTGGATTCGGTATTCGCGGCATCGAGGGCAAGGTCGGCGCGATCACCTACGCCCGCACCCGCGGGCTGCCATTGCTCGGGCTCTGCCTCGGTTTGCAGTGTGTGGTCATCGAGGCCGCGCGCTCGGTCGGTCTGGCCGAGGCCAATTCGGCCGAATTCGAGCCGGACACACCACATCCGGTGATCTCCACCATGGCCGACCAGAAGGACATCGTGGCCGGTGAGGCCGATCTCGGCGGCACCATGCGCCTCGGCGCCTACCCGGCCACGCTGCTGAAGGGGTCGGTTGTTGCGCAGGCCTACGGCACCGAGCAGGTCTCGGAGCGGCACCGGCATCGCTATGAGGTGAACAACGCCTACCGCGACAAGATCGCCACCAGCGGTCTGAAGTTCAGCGGCACCTCGCCCGACGGGCATCTGGTCGAATTCGTCGAGCTGCCCGCGGACAAGCACCCGTTCTTCGTGGCCACCCAGGCTCATCCCGAACTCAAGAGCCGCCCGACCCGGCCGCATCCACTGTTCGCGGCGCTGATCTCCGCGGCGTTGAAATATAAACTGGCCGAGCGGCTTCCGGTCGATATCCCGGACGAAGAGTTCGCGAACGCAGATCAGGCATCGTAAATGAGTGATAACGGGGGAGCCCGGCCGGGCAGTCACGATTTCGAGACAGTGGCGAGCAAGACCGTGTACAGCGGCGCGATTCTCGCATTGCGGCTCGACGAGGTGGCCATGCCGGGCGGGCGGGTGGTCGAACGCGAGGTGATCGAGCACCATGCCGCGGTCGCGGTCGCGGCCATCGACGACGCCGACAATGTGGTGTTGATCAGGCAGTATCGGCATCCGATCGGCGTTCGACTGCTCGAGTTGCCCGCGGGTCTGCTCGACGTACCCGGTGAGGATCCGCTCGAAGCGGCCAAGCGCGAATTGGCCGAGGAGACCGGATTGGCCGCCAGGGAATGGGCGGTGCTGGTGGATGTCGCGCTCTCGCCCGGCTTCACCGATGAGGCGCTGCGGGTGTATTTCGCGCGCGGCCTGTACGAAACCGACCGGCCCGAACCGGAGTTGGAGGAGGCGGATCTCGAACTGGTCCGCATGCCGGTCGAGGAGGCCGTGCGGGCCGCGTTGGCCGGTGAGATCGTCAATGCCACGGCGGTTGCCGGTGTGTTCGCCCTTGCCGCCGCCCGGGCGGGCGGGACCGAACTGCGTCCCGCCGACGCGCCGTGGCCGGGACAGTCGACCGCGTTCCTGCGCCGCAAGGCGGCGCGGCAACAGTCCGAAGACTGACGAGGGTGCTCGCGCGCGAACTAGAGGCCTATCTCGACCATCTCGCGGTCGAGCGCGGCGCCGCGCGCAACACCCTCGGCGCCTATCGCCGTGATCTCGACCGGTATCGGGATTTCCTGACCGGACGCGGCATTACGGCGCTCGAGCAGGTTGGCGAATCCGATGTCGCGGAATTCACCATGGTGCTGCGGGCGGGTGGGGCCGCCCACCCGCCGCTGGCCGCCAGTTCGGTCGCCCGTGCGCTGATCGCGGTGCGTGGACTGCATCGTTTTGCTGCCGCAGAGGGAATGACGAGCACCGATGTCGCACATACGGTGAAACCGCCCGCGCCGGGCCGCCGGTTGCCAAAAGCCCTACCGTACGACCAGGTTCTGCGGTTGCTGGAGGCCGCGGGGGGCGGGCCGATCGGCGATGCCGAGGCGAATGGGGCCGGAACCGATGGCGGGCCACGCGGATTGCGCGACCGCGCACTGCTCGAGTTGCTGTATTCGACCGGTGCGCGGATCTCGGAGATGGTCGGACTCGATGTGGACGACCTGGACACCGAGGAGCGTGCGGTGGTCTTGCACGGCAAGGGCGGCAAGCAGCGGATGGTCCCGATCGGCAGGCCCGCGCTCGCCGCGGTCGAGGCGTATCTGGTGCGCGGGCGGCCGGTGCTCGCCGCCAATGGAAAAGGCACTGCGGGTGCGCTGTTTCTCAACGCACGCGGCGGACGGCTGTCGCGGCAGAGTGCATGGCAGGTGCTGCAGACCGCCGCCGAGCGTGCTGGTATCGGCGCCACCGTATCCCCGCACACCCTGCGTCATTCCTTCGCAACACATCTACTCGACGGCGGCGCCGATGTGCGTGTGGTCCAAGAACTTCTGGGGCACGCCTCGGTGACCACCACGCAGATCTACACCCTCGTCACCGTGAACACCCTGCGCGAGGTCTGGGCCACCGCCCACCCGCGTGCCCGCTAGCCAGCGCGCTGAATCCGGGCGCGGCGGACAAGTAAGGTGTGCGGGGCGGATCCGCGCACCGGGTATCGTCCGGGTCGATATCGGTTTCGACGACGAACCGGATCGGCGTCAGGGGAGTGAACGCTCGTGCAGGTAAACGTGGGTGTCGCGTGTCCGAGCGTGGGTCTTGCGCTGTCAAGCGGTAGCGTCTATCGAGAGCTGGACCGTACGAAAGCGAGGTCGGGCCTGATCGGCCTCGCTACGCTCGGGCAGATGATGCCGGAGTCGGGCGAAGGCAACGGGCAGGAACGTATAAGGAGCAGCGGATCGTGACGACAGCCGGTGCGGCAGAGCCGCCGATGGGTGCTGGGGCGCAGCCGCTTACGGGTCCCCGGATGGGTCCGTACTCGGAGGCCGCGGCGGAGACGCTGTGGGGCAACGGCGCCGAACCCGTCCCTGAAGACGCGACGCTCGGTCCCACCGGGCGTCCGCTGCGCATCGTGCCCGAGCCGCCACCGGTCGAGCGGCACGGCGATGCCCTCATCGTGGCCATGTGCAATCAGAAGGGTGGTGTCGGCAAGACCACCTCGACCATCAACCTCGGTGCCGCGCTCGCGGAGTTCGGCCGTCGGGTGCTGTTGGTCGACCTGGATCCGCAGGGTGCGCTGTCGGCGGGACTGGGTGTTGCCCACCACGATCTCGATCTGACCGTGCACAACCTGCTGATCGGATCCAAGGTCTCCATTGACGACGTCCTCATGGAGACCCGCGTCGAGAATCTGCATCTGCTGCCGAGCAATATCGATCTGTCGGCCGCGGAGATCCAGCTGGTCAACGAGGTCGGCCGGGAACAGACCCTGGGCCGTGCACTGGAACCGGTGCGCGACCGCTACGACTACATCCTCATCGACTGCCAGCCCTCGCTCGGGCTGCTGACGGTGAATGCGCTGGCCTGTTCCGACGGCGTGATCATTCCGATGGAATGCGAATACTTCTCGCTGCGTGGGCTGGCGCTGCTCAACGACACCGTGGAGAAGGTGCGCGACCGCCTCAACCAGCGGCTGAGCCTGTACGGCATCGTGGTGACCATGTTCGATGCGCGGCTACTACATTCGCGCCAGGTCATGGCGCGTGTCGTCGAGGTCTTCGGCGATCTGGTGTACGACACGGCGATCGCACGGACCGTGCGCTTTCCCGACGCCAGCGTCGCGGGTGAACCGATCACCACATGGGCACCGAAATCCGGTGGGGCCGAAGCATATCGGGCGATGGCGCGGGAAGTCATCCACCGGTCCGGCCGGTGATCGGCGGTACTGAACCGGCGCCATCGACGAATGCGGATACGCTCGGCTCGGAGTCTGGTGAGTTCGCCGATCAGGGCTCCGGCGCCGGGCGTGCCGTGTCGGCCGACCATACGGGTGCGCGTGATTCCGCTGCCGCGCAAGATGATCTCCCTGGTAGACCTGGAAATGAGGGGGAATCGGCGGTAGTGCAGGGGGGTTCCGAGGCGGTGCTGGGGGCACCTGGTGCTGCGCAGGTGGATGCCCCTGCGCACGAGGTTTACAGGGACGAGCGTGATTCCGATGTCGCGCAGCACGATCGTGTCGGCAGACCGAGCGGTGGTGCGGACGCGTCGCGCGGTGATGCCAATGCCCGGCGTGCTGCAGAGGCGGGTGCGGACGATGTTCCTGCGGCGCGTCGCGCTTCCGGTGGCGCATCGGGCACGGCCTCGGCACCGGGCGATTCCGGCGTTGTGCCTGGTGATCCGGTTGCTGGATCGGCCGACCCGGCTGGCGCCGATGCGGCATCGGCGCGGCAGGTGGGGTTTCAGCTGCGGCTGAGCAACTTTCAAGGGCCGTTCGATCTGCTGTTGAATCTGATCAGTTCGCGCAAGCTCGATGTCACCGAGGTTGCGTTGCATCAGGTGACCGATGAGTTCATCGCCTACACCAAGGCCTTGACCGCGAGCATCGGGCAGCAGGACACGCTGCGCGCCGACAAGATTCTGGATCAGACCACCGAATTCCTGGTCGTTGCGGCCACATTGCTCGATCTCAAGGCGGCCCGGCTGCTGCCATCGGGTGAGGTGACCGACGCCGAAGATCTCGAACTCCTCGAGGCGCGCGACCTGCTCTTCGCCCGGCTGTTGCAATACCGCGCGTTCAAGCAGGTCGCCGAACTGCTCGGCGAATTGGAAGCGGTCGCGCTGCGCCGCTACCCGCGCGCGGTCGGCCTGGAGGAGCGCTTCGCCGACCTGCTGCCCGAGGTTACGCTGGGGGTGGACGCACACGAATTCGCCGCGATCGCCGCCGCGGCCTTCCGGCCCCGACCGGCACCCAAGGTCGGACTCGACCATCTGCACCAGCACGCCTTCTCGGTTGCCGAACAGGCCGCGCTCGTGCTCGAACAGCTCAAACTGCGCGGACCGGGCGGCTGGACGACCTTCGGCGAACTCGTCGCCGACTGCAAAGTGCCGATCCAGATCGTCGCCCGCTTCCTGGCCCTGCTCGAGCTGTACCGAGGCAAGACCATCGAGTTCGACCAACCCGACCCGCTCGGCCCGCTCTCGGTGAGCTGGACCGGCGACCCGAAGGACGAGACCGCCGACACTGTGACCATCGAGGAGGACTACGGGTGAGCGAGCGCACCATGTCACAGCGCACGACGGAACCGGGCGCTAGCGAGGCGCGGTCGTGAGCGAGGAGTTCGGCGAGCGCACCCAAGACGCCGCGGCCCTGGTGGAGCACAACGGTGTCGTCGTTGGCGAGGATGCGCGATCAAGAGACGTCGAGGACAGCGCGGCGATCGTGCCGGGCGAGCGCTCCGAGGACACGGCTCCCTCTGATGACGAGGCGACGAGTGCCGACCAGTCGTCGCCGAGTGCCGTCGGTGGGCGAACCGACGACACCGCACCGTCGAGTGGGTTGGACGCAGTGCCCGCTGATGCGGCGCGGGCGTATGCCGACGAGTTGGCGCCGAGTGAACGCGGCGACAGTGCGGGGGGTGCAGCTCCCTCCGATGTGGAGTCGACGGCTGCAGATGAGCCGTCGTCGAGTGGCCTGGGCGGACGAACCGGTGATGCCGCATCGTCGAGCGCGGCGGGCGGAGCGCCCGCCGATGCGGAGGGGACGAGTGCGGATGAGTCGTCGCCGAGCGGCCCCGGCGAACCGACCGACGGTGCCGCACTGTCGAGTGCGGTGGGCGCAGTGCCTGCTGACGCGGAGGGGACGAGCGCACCGTCGAGTGCGTCAGGTGATGAGCCGTCCGGTGAGAGCGTCGAAGGCGCGAAATCTGCCGTCGCGGCGCGATCGGGTGCGGATGAGTCGGGTGCGGGCGAGACAGTGGCGGACCTCACGCCGGAGCCGTTGGATGATGACGAATTCCGATCGGCGTTGGAGGCGATGCTGCTCATCGTGGATGCTCCGGCGCCGGTAGAACTGCTGGCCGACGCGTTGCGGGACAGCCCGGCGCGGGTGGAGCGGGCACTGCTCGCGATGTCGGCGGAACTGTCCGCGCGGGCCAGTGGCATCGACCTGCGTTTCGTGGGTGACGGCTGGCGCTTCTATACTCGCAGCGAGTACGCGCCCTATGTGGAACGGATGCTGCTCGACGGTGCGCGTTCGAAATTGACACGGGCGGCATTGGAAACACTGGCGGTGGTGGCATACCGCCAACCGGTGACCCGGACCAGGGTCAGCGCGGTGCGCGGCGTGAACGTCGACGGCGTGATGCGAACCTTGCTGGCTCGCGGACTGATCGCCGAGGCCGGGGTGGACCCGGAGACGAACGGCACGCAGTACCGCACGACCGAACTGTTCCTGGAACGGATCGGACTCGCATCGCTGACCGACCTGCCGCCACTGGCGCCCCTACTGCCGGGCGTCGACCTGATCGACGAGATCAACGAGAGCCTGGAGACGGACCCCCGTTACACCAGGTTGAAGAAATCCGCCGAGACCGATTTGGATCTCGGTACCGAAGAAGACTGACAGGACAACATGAATACGCCCGCTCGCCGAGATGGCACACCGGATCGTAGGAACAGAAGCGACCAGCCCCGACGGGGCGGCGCAGACCGAAGCACACGCGACGCGCGTTCGGCGCAACGGGGAGGTACGCGGCGCGGGGCCGAATGGGGCGGCTCCTCGCACGGGGGCAGTGGCTACCGGGGAGATTCACACAGCGGCGGCGATCGCGGCTCCCGCGGTTCGTCCCGAGACGACAGCGGCTACCGCGGCTCCGCACGCGGCTCGGACTACCGCGGCTCGTCGCAGGGCGATCAGCGCGGCGGCGGTCACCGCGGTGCCGCGCAGGACGATGGCTACCGTGGCTCCGCGCGCGGCTCCGGCTACCGAGGTTCGTCGCAGGGCGATCAGCGTGGCGGCGGCTACCGCGGTGCCGCACCGAGCGGCGGATACGGTTCCACGCGAGGTGGCGCCGATCGGCGTGGCTCCTCGTCGCAGGGCGGCGGCTACCGCGGCTCGACGCAAGGAGACAGCGGCTACCGCGGTTCCTCCCAGGACAGCGGCTACCGCGGTTCGGCGCAGGGCGGTTCGGGTTACCGCGGTTCGTCGCACGGCGCCAGCTCCGATCAGCGCGGTTCGCGCGGTGACGCCTATCGCGGTGCCGCACAGGGCGGCTCGGCCCCGCGTGCCACCGGTTCGCGCGGTTACACATCGGGAAGCGCTGCGCAGCAAGGTAATCCGTCGCGTCGCCCGGCTTCGGCCGCGATGTCCGCGCCCGTCGGTAAGAAGGCCAAGGCCCCGAAGCCGCAGAAGAAGGTCGTCGCCGCCCCGCTGCTGAGCAATGCCAAGCCTGCCAAGCGCCAGCATGTCGATCAGCCCGCCGAGGGCGGCCACGAGAAGATGCCGTGGGGCGAGGGCGAGCGGCTGCAGAAGGTGCTGGCCAAGGCCGGTGTCGCCTCGCGCCGCGCGGCCGAGGAGATGATCGCCCAAGGCCGAGTCGAGGTCGACGGCGCGATCGTCACCGAACAGGGCCTGCGGATCGATCCGCAGCAGGCGGTGGTTCGCGTCGACGGCACCCGCGTCATGGTGCGCGAGGAGTTGGTCCACCTCGCGCTGAACAAGCCCAAGGGCTGGCAGTCCACCATGTCCGACGATCTGGGTCGTCCGTGTGTCGGCGATATTGTTGCCGAACGCATCGCGGCCGGTCAGCGCCTGTTCCACGTCGGTCGGCTCGACGCCGACACCGAGGGCCTGCTGCTGCTCACCAATGACGGCGATCTCGCGCATCGGCTTATGCACCCGTCGTTCCAGGTGGAGAAGACCTATCTGGCGACGGTCAATGGTGAGGTCCACAAGGGGATCGGCAAGCGCCTCCGGGACGGTGTCGAACTCGAGGACGGTCCGGCCAAGGTGGATAAGTTCCAGGTGCTGGAGATCAATGAGGGACGTTCGCTGGTCAAGATCGTGTTGCACGAAGGGCGCAAGCACATCGTGCGCCGACTGCTGGACGCGGTCGGCCATCCGGTGACCCGGTTGGTGCGCACCAATATCGGTCCGGTCGCGCTCGGCGATCAACGGCCTGGCACGCTGCGCGTGATCGGTCGCGATGAAGTCGGCAAACTCTATGAGGCGGTGTCGTTGTGAACGGTGTAGAGATTCCCGTGGAGGTCCCTGCGATGGTTGATGGCACCACGCCGCTGGTCGTTGCCATGGACGGGCCGTCGGGCACCGGCAAATCCAGCGTCTCGCGTCGACTGGCCACCCGGCTCGGCGCCAGCTATCTGGATACCGGTGCCATGTATCGCGTCGCGACGCTGCGCGTGCTGCGTGCCGGTGTCGAGCTGAGCGACGCGGCCGAGATCAGTGCCGCGGTCAAGGAGTTGCCGCTGACCATCGGCACCGATCCCAGCCGCGAGGTGATCCTGCTCGATGGTGAGGACGTCTCCTCGGAGATCCGCGGCAACGCCGTCACCAAGGCGGTCTCCGCGGTGTCCGCGGTGGCCGAGGTGCGCGATCTGCTGGTCGCGATGCAGCGTGAAATCGCTTCTGCCGCATCGCGAATCGTGGTCGAGGGACGCGATATCGGCACCGTCGTGCTGCCGGAGGCGGACGCCAAGATCTACCTCACCGCCTCCGCCGAGGCCCGCGCCCAGCGCCGCAACCAGCAGAACATCGCCGAAGGCCGCGGCGACGACTACGAGGCCGTGCTCGCCGATGTGCAGCGGCGCGACACCCTCGACTCCACCCGCACGGTGTCCCCACTGCGTCCGGCCGACGACGCGGTGCTGGTCGACACCAGCGAGCTGAATATGGATGAGGTCATCGACGAGCTGTATCGCGTTGTGGTGCGGCAGGTTTCGGTTGGCCGGACGGGAAGTGCACAGTGACTGAGGACGTGCTCGCGGGCGACGGCGTCTGGAGTGACGAATCCGATTGGGAGATGGCCGATCTCGACGAGTTCGGTGACGAAGAACATATCGCCATGCCGACCGTCGCGGTCGTCGGGCGCCCGAATGTCGGCAAGTCGACCCTGGTGAACCGGATTCTCGGACGCCGCGAGGCCGTCGTCGAGGATATTCCGGGAGTAACCCGCGACCGCATCTCCTACGAGGCGAGTTGGGCGGGTCGGCGTTTTCTGGTGCAGGACACCGGTGGCTGGGAGCCCGATGCCAAGGGCCTGCAGCAGTCGGTCGCCCGCCAGGCCGAACTGGCCATGGAGACCGCCGACGCGATCCTGTTGGTGGTCGACGCCGTCGTCGGCGCGACCGCGACCGACGAGGCCGCGGTGAAGAAGCTGCGCCGCTCCAAGATCCCGGTGCTCCTGGTCGCCAATAAGGTCGACGACGAGCGCGTCGAGGCCGAAGCGGCCGCGTTGTGGTCGCTGGGCCTCGGCCAACCGCGCATGGTCAGTGCCTCGCACGGCCGCGGCACCGGCGACCTGCTCGATGACGTACTGGAGGTCCTTCCGGAGACGCCGCGCGAGGGCACCGGCGGCACCGGCCCACGCCGGGTCTCGCTCGTCGGCAAGCCGAATGTCGGCAAGTCCAGCCTGCTCAATAAGCTCTCCGGCGACGAGCGCTCGGTGGTGCACGATGTCGCGGGCACGACCGTCGACCCGGTCGACTCGCTGGTCGAGTTGGGCGGCAGGATCTGGAAGTTCGTCGACACCGCGGGGCTGCGGCGCAAGGTTTCCCACGCCAGCGGCATGGAGTTCTACGCGTCGCTGCGCACCAAGGCGGCATTGGAGGCCTCCGAGGTCGCGATCATGCTGATCGATGCTTCCGAGCCGATCACCGAACAGGACCTGCGGGTGATCAGCATGGTCGCCGATTCCGGTCGCGCGCTCGTGCTCGCCTTCAATAAGTGGGATCTGGTCGACGAGGACCGCCGCCTGCAGTTGGACCGGGAAGTGGACCGCGACCTGGTCCGGGTGCCGTGGGCGCAGCGCGTCAATATTTCCGCGCATACCGGCCGCGCCGTTCAAAAACTGGTGCCCGCCATGGAGACCGCGCTGGAATCCTGGGATAAGCGCATCCCCACCGGTCGCCTGAACAACTGGCTCAAGGAAGTCATCGCGGCCACACCGCCGCCGATGCGCGGCGGCCGCCTGCCCCGCGTCCTGTTCGCCACCCAGGCGACCACCCGCCCGCCGACCTTCGTGCTCTTCACGACGGGATTCCTGGAGGCCGGATACCGCCGCTTCCTGGAGCGCCGTCTGCGCGAGGAATTCGGCTTCGATGGATCCCCGGTCCGCATCTCGGTGCGCGTCCGGGAAAAGCGCGACCGCAAGAAATAACCTCCGCACCTCGCCGACAGAACGGACGCCGCTGCGAAGCAACGGCGTCCGTTCTGTTCTCTCGCGCATGCGAAACGCCTGACTTCGGCAAACCTCTAGTGAACTTCGGTACTCGGGTTTAGTTTGGTATTCGACCGATCTGCTTCGTGTAGCGACGCGAACTCCTTTGAGTTCGAATGCCGAGGCCTGCCCCGGACCGTTCGACCAGCAGGCCATCTCCAATATGGCCCCTACCTGGTCAGGAGTCGAGTTCAGAGTGTTGCCGCAGTCGATCCATCCGATGTCCATAGTGCCCCGCCAACTACCAGGTAGGAGGTGCCCATGACTCGTGATTCGGAGTTCATCGTCATCCCCCTGCGCACCGATGCCGCCGACGGAGATTCGCCCATCGGTTACTGTCCATTGCATCGGGGGGCCGAGCAGGCCGAGCACAATCGGAAATTGATCGATCTGCTCGGGGCGGTGGCGGCGGGGGACCGCGACGCCTTCACCGAGTTCTATCGCGAGACCAGTCACCGTGTTTTCGGTATGGCGGTGCGCGTCCTGCGCAGCCACGCCGAGGCCGAAGAGGTTGTGCAGGAGGTATATCTGCAGGTGTGGTCGCAGGCCGAACGCTACAACCACACCCTTTCCAGCCCGATGGGCTGGCTGATGACGTTGGCGCATCGGCGCGCGGTGGACCGCGTTCGCCGCGAGCGCGCCGCGTCGACCCGCGACATCGTCTACGGGCATACGCATTTGGGACGTGATCACGACGTCGTCGCCGAAGCGGTCGATCAGCATCTCGATGCGGAAGCCGTGCTCGGCTGTCTGCAGACCTTGACCGAGATGCAGCGGGAGGCGCTGGCGTTGGCGTACTACAGCGGACGAACCTATCCCGAGGTGGCCGAACAGCTGGCGGTCCCGCTGCCCACAATCAAGAGCCGGATCAGGGACGGGCTCAAACGTCTCGCACACTGTCTGTCCGGAGGTGACAATTGATGAGCGACCACGACCGACCGGCCGCGGACTTGCTCGACCTGGCTTACCCGTATGCACTGGATTCGCTGGACACGATCGAGCGCAGACGTATCGAACGCCGGTTGGAGGATGCGGACGAGGCCATCGCCGCCGAGTTCGCCACCACGGTGTACGACCTGCGGGAAGTGCTGGCCTCGCTCACCGTTGTCGACGCCATGGCGCCGCCGCCAGAGCTCGAGAATGCACTGCTGCGGGCGCTCGACCAATCTCTGGGTACCGATCACCACCCTGTCCGCCACCGCTGGCGCGGGCGGTTGGGCTGGGTGACGGCGGCCGCCGCGGTGATCATCACGCTCGGTGCGGGCGTCGCGATGGTGATGCTGCACTCCACGTCAGCTCCTGCGCGCGGCGTGAGCACGGAGTTGATGCTCGCGCAGCCCGATTTGCGGACGCGGTTGATCCCGGTGTCCTTCGGCGGCGCGCTCACGGTGCGGACTTCCACCGGGATCGCCACCGCGATGGTGAGTTTCGACGGTATTCCGGCACCACCGGATGGGCGCACTTATCAGGTCTGGCTGGTGTCCGCGGACGGGGTGCCGCATTCGGTCGCGGTGGTGGTGTCGGCCGCCGCTCCGTCGGTGCTCACCCGCTTCGATACCGTCGATACCCTGGCCATGACGGTCGAGCCCGCAGGCGGTTCCGCCCGGCCGACCAGCACACCGATCGTGAGCCTCGGACTCGCCTGAGCTTCGCCGAGTGGGGTGTTGCGCCGCCGTGCGGTCAGCGGAAGTCGGCGCGGTGGTCGGATACCCATTCGGCCAGGGACCGCGCCGGGCGACCGGTGAGGTCGGCGACGGTGGCGGTGGTCCGTGGTCGTGGTGCGCTCATCATCTTGTCGTAGCCGTCGAGCAGGACGTCGACGAATGAGTCGGGAAAGGATTTGTCGGCGAGCAGCCGCTGCCGGGCCTGTTCACGGGTGAGTTCGGCCCAGCGCAACGGTCGCTCGAGTACTTCGCCGATGACCCGCACCTGCTCGACCCGGGTGAGCACTTCCGGTCCGGTCAGCGTGTAAGTGGTTCCGGCATGGCTGTTTTCGGTGAGCGCCCGGGCCGCTACGGCCGCCATATCGGCCTCGTGGATCAGGCTCATCGGCAACGCGCCATGGCTGCCGTGCACGATGTCGCCGGTGCGGATCTGATCGGCCCACCAGAGCGTATTGACGGCGAAGGTGCTCGGCCGGATCACCACCGATTCGATGCCGCAGCCGTGTACCAGCCTTTCCTGGTCCTCGAAACTCAGGTCCGGGATCCCGCCGGTGCCGAGGAACACCACGCGATGGGCGTACTCGGCGATGATGTCGAGCGCCTTCGGTAGTTGTGCGCCGGTATGCAGCGGCCATAACAGGAAGACCGCGTCGATTTCGTCGAGGCAGCCGATCAGGGTTTCGGGTTGGGACAATTCGGCGCGTACTACCTGCACGTCGGCCGGGAATTCGACGGTCGCCGGGTTGCGTGTACCTGCGCGCACGTGGTGACCGGCCGCCCGGAGTTGCGCGACGAGTTGCTTGCCGACATTTCCGCTGGCGGCGAGGACGAGGATGTTCTTGGCCATGCCACGATCGTGCGGACGGGGAAGTGGCTTCCACCAGTGTTAGGGCTAATATCGCTGGAAACCGTCAGAAATGGAGATCTGATGATGGATACCGTCGATCGCGGCATTGTCCACGCGCTGCAGATCGACGGCCGGACGTCCTTTCGAACCATTGCCGAAGTGCTCGACGTCTCCGAGAACACCGTCGCCCGTCGCTATCGTCAGCTCCG
Organism: Nocardia sp. NPDC005998; assembly: GCF_040614395.1. Classification (NCBI taxonomy): domain Bacteria; kingdom Bacillati; phylum Actinomycetota; class Actinomycetes; order Mycobacteriales; family Nocardiaceae; genus Nocardia; species Nocardia sp. NPDC005998. The sequence continues at coordinate 25,644 of NZ_JBEXUI010000016.1, forward strand.
AAATGCCCACGCGCTCAGGGTGATCGGACTGGTCGACGGCCGTCGTCTCGGCTACGTCCAATGGACGATCCGCTTGCGCTGCACTCCGGACGCCGCCGGATCGGTCGCAAAAGCCCTTGCGGCCCGTGACGATACGTCGTATGTCTATCTGCTCTCTGCCGGGACCGAGGTGTCCTGCACGGTGCAGACCCGCAGTATCGAAGAGCAGGAAACCCTACTGCTGCAAAAACTTCCACGCACCAGTCGAATCGTTGCCATGTCCGCCCATCTGCTGTTGCGCGGATTCATGCTGCCCGACCGCTGGCAAGGCCTCGCCGCACTGACCTCCGACCAGGTCGACCACCTGCGCCCCGCTCCGGCAGACCCCGAAGACGGCCCCCTGCACCTCGACGAAGGCGATAGAACCCTCCTGCGCGCCCTCAACCACGACGGCCGCACCCCCTACTCCGACCTGGCCACCGCCACCCAATGGTCCGAAACCAAGGTTCGCCGCCGCATGGACACCATGCGCCGCAATGGAATCCTGCGCTACCAACTCGATATCCCTTCCGCCGCACTCGATTTCGGCACCGAAGCCCGCCTCTGGATCACCACCCGACCGGCCGCCGCCGTCACCGTCGGACAAGCCATGGCCCGCCACCCCGAAATTTCCTTCGCCGCGCTCACCACCGGTGCCACCAACCTGGTGGCGGCCGTCAACTGCCGCGACCCGCACGATCTCGGCCGCTACCTCACCGAACGCATCGCCGAGCTACCCGGAATCGCCACTGTCGAATCGGCTCCGGTCATTCGGACCGTCAAACGCGCAGGATCCCTGGTTCTCTGACACCCGGCGTGGTCTGTGTCACGGTGCCGAGCTGTCGTCGGCGGCGTAAGTTCGTTAATTAGCGAAATACCGAAGGGAGGTGGATGTGCTCGACGCGTGCAAGGCGCTGGCGAACGAGACTCGGCTGAACATCTTGGCGTGGCTCAAGGATCCCGATGCGAACTTCCCGGAACGCGGCCCGGATACGGCCGAGCTCGGCGTGTGCGTCGGCCTCATCCAGCAGAAGGCGGGGACCTCGGCGTCGACCATCTCGGCGCATCTGGCGGTCCTGCAGCGCGCCGGATTCCTCAGCGTCACCCGGCGCGGCCAGTGGACGTACTACCGCCGCGACGATGCCCGCATCCGGGCCTTCACCGAAGAACTCCACCGCGTTCTCTGACTTTTCGAAAGGCAGCGTCTTATGCCCACCGCACTGTCGATCCTCGACTTGGCGTCGATCGCACCCGGCCGGACCGCGCGCGACAGCTTCGATAACAGCGTCGCGCTGGCCCGGGTCGCCGAGCGCAGCGGTTACCGACGCGTCTGGTACGCCGAACACCACAACATGCGCTCGATCGCATCCAGCGCCACCAGTGTTCTCATCGGTCACGTCGCGGCGCACACCGACACCATTCGGCTCGGGGCGGGCGGCATCATGCTGCCCAACCATTCGCCACTGGTGATCGCGGAGCAGTTCGGCACCCTGGAGACGTTGTATCCCGGACGGATCGACCTCGGACTCGGCCGCGCACCGGGCAGCGACCAGAAGACCATGTTCGCGCTGCGCCGGGACCCGGCATCGGCGGACTCCTTCCCCAAGGACGTACTGGAGCTGCAGGGCTACCTGACGGGGAACTCGCGAGTGCCGGGAGTGCAGGCCGTGCCGCGGGCGGAAGGCGTTGTGCCGCTTTACATTCTGGGTTCGTCACTGTTCGGCGCGCAGCTCGCCGCGCAGCTCGGCCTGCCGTACGCCTTCGCATCGCACTTCGCGCCCGACGCGCTGCACCAGGCGGTGGCCGTCTACCGCGACAATTTTCGGTCGTCGGAGCAACTGGCCGAGCCGTATGTGATGGCCGGAGTCAATGTGTTCGCCGCCGAGGACCACGATGCGGCGGCGGAGCAGAAGGCGGTCGCCTACCGTGCGCGCGCACGGGCCATGATCAGGCGAGGTGCGGCAGGCGCCGAATTCAGCGACGAGGAGATCGACGCATTCCTCGCCTCGCCCAACGGCAGCCAGCTCAGCGCGATGACCCGATACACCGCGGTCGGCACACCCGCCGAAGTTCGGGACTACCTGGCGGAATTTGCGGGATCCATCGCCGCGGACGAACTCATCGTCGCCCATCACGCGACCGAAATCGACGATCGACTCCGGTCCGTCGAACTCACCGGTGCGGCCATGGCCGCGGACGAGCCGGTCGTTCGTTAACCGCTGTTCACAGCTCGGCGCCGACGATCAAATTCGCGGTGATGGAGCCGTCGGCCTCCTTGTTGCCGTGGATGACGACCTCGGCGCCGACCTTCACATCCGACATGCTGGTGGCGCTGAGGACAAGCACCTGGGTAGCGGCGTTGATGTGCACTTTGGTTTTCGCCCCGAGTAGCCCGGCCACGGTCACCGTCTTGCCATCGTTGGCCATGACCTTGCCGATGGTCAGCCCGCGGTTGGCCTGGACCTCGTTCGCGGGCATGGCGGTGCCGGTGGCCGTTGCCGATACGCTGGTGGCCGTTGCCGAATCTCCGGATCGGCCCGTCAGCAGGAAGCCGACGAGCAACACCAGTGCGACCGCGAGGGTGGTTCCGGTGAGCATGCCGATATCGGGTCGGCGCGGCCGATCGGACGGGATCGTGATGGCGGTGAGTATTACCCGGTCGACTGCCAGCTCGTTGCCGCTGGACTCCTTGGCAGGCAGGCCCTTGGGCTGGTTCGACCACGGGGTGGCCGGTGAACTCATACCTTCAACGTTAGGTAACCGAGTGCGACCGGCTATCACCACTGACGGGAGCATCTCGACACGGTGATCGTGACGCGGGCGCTCGCGACGGCGGGTCGGCGCGGACTTGGACGACCAGTACCTGGCATTATCCGTTCATGGTCATTCCCAGTGTGTTGCCGGAACGCCCTGGCACCGGAACCCCGTTCGTAACAGGCTGGCCGGTCCGCCTCGCCGACACCGACCGGGACAAACGCCTGCGCCTCGACGCCATTGCCCGCTACCTCCAGGACATCGGTTTCGAACACCTCGGTGCCGTCGAGGACGGTGACAGCCACCGCGGTTGGGTGGTCCGTCGCACCGTCATCGATGTTCTCGAGCCCGTCGAATTCGGCGAACACGTCACGCTGCGCCGCTGGTGCTCGGCCCTGTCCAACCGCTGGTGCAATATGCGTGTCCAAATCTGCGGTAGCAAGGGCGGATTGGTCGAAACCGAGGGATTTCTCATCCATTTCGGCACCGAATCCGGTGTCCCCGCCCGCATGAGCGACCGCTTCATGGCACCCATGCTCGCAGGCACCACCGAACACCGCCTGCGCTGGAAAGCGGCCCTCACCGACCCGCTACCCACCGGCCCCGGAACCCAGGAGCTACCCTTCCCGCTCCGCATCGCCGATATCGACTGGTTCGACCATGTCAACAACGCCGTCTATCTCAGCGCACTGGAAGAAATGCTGGCCGCCCACACCGACCTCAAATCCGGCCGGCACCGCACCGTCATCGAATACACCAAACCATTGCAAGCGGGTGAGCGGGTCCGCGTCATCGGCCGCCGCGACGACACCGCCCTCGACGTCTGGTTCGCCGTCGGTGACGAGTCCCGAGCCGCCGCCCGCGTCACCCCGCGCTGACCCACCCACCCCACCCGCCACACCGATAACCAGGCGATTCGGCGTCTCGCCCACCCCTGGGGTAATCTTTTCGAGCGCCCACAACCGGGCGCAACGGGATGTGGCGCAGCTTGGTAGCGCACCTGACTGGGGGTCAGGTGGTCGCAGGTTCAAATCCTGTCATCCCGACAACAGACCCCTTCTGACCTCGGTCGGAAGGGGCTTCCCATATCCGGGTCGGGCTCGGATTTCAGCCTATCCATCAAAATCTCAGATTTTCGAGCTCATTCGCCTCGTGCCCACCGCGCGAGAACGTCCCGACTGTCCGGCACGGTCTTGGGGATGTCGATGGAGTGGCCCTTGGCCACAGCCGTCGTGTTGCCCAGTTGGCGTGCCGCGCGTTCCGGGTCTCCATACTCCCGATCGACCTCGGTGGCAGCCCCCTTGCGGAAGGTTCGCGGAGTGATCCATGCGAAGCTGTCGCCGCGGGCAGCGCGCCGGATCCTGCCGAAGTTGGTGGGATTGCGCAGCGTCCCTACTCGCGACGGGAGCAGCAACCCCATCGGATTCGGCTGCCTGAGGTCTTCAGATGCTCGATGGCCTCGCGGATCGCCTCGATCGTGTACGAGGGCAGCAGAATCCGGCGCCAGCTGTTGTCGGTCTTCGGGGCCGTTTTGCGCACCCATCCGCCGGTGCCCTTTCCCTTGGCCTCGACCAGGGTTCCGGTGATATCGAGATACGGGTCTGGCGCGTCGAGTTCAATGTCGTCCAAGAGCAGTGTGATCGACGTGATCACCGGGACCGGTATGCGCCCACACGAGGTGTTCGCACTTCAAGGACCAGCAAGCATTGCCCGCCTTCCGCGCCCAGGTCGGAGCCTGGGCCCGTGGCGAGGAGATACCTGGCACTCCCGCCTACAGTCCGCGGGCCCGCGCGAGACTGGGCATTGGTGTGGCTGCGATCGGGCGATTCGCACGGAGAATGCGCGGGACTGGCACCCCATGGGCAGAGTCACGGGTGTTTCGGAGTGGTGGTCGGCGGATACGTAACCCTCCGTGTCGGCGTCGGAGCCACCGTGGGGCAGACTGCGTGCGGCTTACTCGGGCAGCGAGCGGGTCTGCGCTACAACGTGTCCGTCCGGGTCGTCGCCGCATATCTCCATGGGTGTCGGCGGTGTGAATCCACCTGCACCTCAGACACATTCATCAGAAGGGTGCGGTCGTAGTAGACCTTTTCTGCCGTCAGATGTCGTCGAACAACAGGATGTGGCTGTCTGCGGCCCGCCGTCGTCGGACGGCAAGAGGCGCATAACTCGTCGACTGATAGAACTCGTGGAACGCGGCAGAATGTGGCCAGCGCAGCAGGATGACGGTATCGGGGTTCGCGAGGGTGCTCGTGCGCCAGGCTCCTTCGACACACTCGCCATTACCGTTCGATACGGCAAGGATTTCTCCGCCGTATTCCTCGACGAGCTTCGACATCTCGTAGGTGTACTCGGTAATGGCGGTACGATCACGAACTGTCAACTGCGTTAGGGTCAGCATGGCCACCCCTGATGCGTGCGCTGCCCTGCTGGCAGCCGCCCGGGCGGCACAGGTGACGGCATCCCCGAGTGCAGCGGGCGATAGTTCTCGGGCTTCCGGTGCGAACCATGTGCTGAGGATCTTGCCGTTGCAGTCGACTTCCACCACCACTCGCCCGTCTGCCGCCGATGCGGATACCGTTGATGTTCCGTGCTTGCCTTCCAGCCCCATAGGGGAAGGCTAGAGGCGATTCGCGTCCGGAACATCCGCCGCGGCGCGGAATAGCCGAGTCTGTGCTGCAGTTCGTGGTTGTTGCGGATGTTGTTGCGGGAGCAGACTGCGAACCTTTGCGGTGACAGGTCCTTGCATTCGAATTTCGAGTGGCCGAGCCACCATCGAAGCGTCGGCTGCACAGGCCCACACAGACTGTGCGGGCCTTACTCGGCCTGCGCACAGAAGAAGGGTGAGGCTGGCACGTGACGCAGTTTGAACTTGTAATCGATAGCCTGACGATATCGGCGGAGCGGCAGGGTGGTGATCTGCGCGGGCTTCCGACGGCGGTCTCGAACGCGGTGATAGACCTCGGTACATGCGTCAATCGGCTGGGTCCACCTACGAGTGTGGGCTCGGTATTGGCGGCGTTCGATCCGAGGATGCTGCGAGCGCACCCATACGAGGCCGAAGGACAGTTCCGACACGCCTATGCGGAGCACCTCGGAGTCGACCCCGCCCATCTCGTTGTGGGGCGGGGAATCAGTGAGTTCATCGGAGTGTTGGCTGCCGTACTGCCGCCCGACGAAACCGCCATCATCGCACCGGACTACACAGAGATCATCAAGGCGTTCACCACACACCTCATGCCGCACGTGCTCACTGTCTCCGACACGCCCGAGGATCGGCTCGAGCGCCTCCGCGATGGGATGCGCCACTTCAGATACGTGGTGCTGTCGAATCCGTGCAATCCCACCGGGGTCCGAATCAGCACGGTGGACCTGGCTCGCGCGTGTCTCGACTATCCGCAAGCCGTCCTGGTGGTCGATGAATCATATATCGACTTCCTCGCCGATCCCGCCGATGCCATGCTGGGAATCGACCTGCCGAACGTGATCGTCTTGCGCAGCCCGTCAAAGGTATTCGGGATCGGCGGTGCGCGGTGCGGTGCGCTCTGGACTCGGGATGCCCAGTTGCGGCGCGTGGTGGCCCGCCGCATGATGACCTGGCCGCTGTCCCTGCTGGACTCGATGGTGGCCGTCGCGGCGCTGGACGGCTCCGATAGTTCGGCCGGCGCCAGCTGGGTATCGAAATCGACTCTGCGGCTGCGCTTTTGCGCTGATCGTATGGAATCACTGTTGCGTCACGCCGGGATCGGCGAGGTGACACCGTCGCCCACGCATTTCCGGTTTCTCCTCACACCGCAACCGAATCGGGTATCCGACACCTTTTTGGCCTACGGCTTCGTCACCCGCCCCTTCGATCCGGCCGAGCCGGGACGCGTGGCAGGTGTCCGTATAGCCACACCGCTCGAAGAAGAGCTGGCCGACTTCGAAGCTGCTGTGGCATCGCTTCGCGCGCACGTCACCGGGTAGCCATTCGGGCCCTGAGCCCTCGCGCCGCGTCGTGATATCTCGACTGCTAACCGTCGACTCCGCCCGCTGCCGGTCCGGCGCGTGGTGGGGTGCCCAGGCGTGCGTGCCCAGTCCGCGCGCCTACCAGGCACTGTCGATCGTGGCGGAGGGGACGGCGGCGGCATGGCGGGGATTCCCTTGTCGCGCAGCTCGTCCTCGATTCCCGGTCTGCTGGTAGCCGATGCCCATCTCGAAGCGACCCTCGGTCAGGAGCGACAGCGAGTGCGCTTCCCACGCCGCAGCCAGGCGCAGCGGGAGGCGTACACCCACGTGCCCACACGCAGGTCGGTCAGGGCCGCAACGGTGGCCAGCATGGGACCGGGCGCCGGTTGCATCTGCGGGAGTCGGGCACCAGCAGCGTCGAGTAGCCGCCGTCGGCAATGCGGCGCACGCTCGCCACGTCGGCAGGTCAGTTCTGAGCGGGCAACGAACCCGAATCCCACATGACGTGTTCTGCCCTGTGGCCAACGCCTGGCGCGGGAGTTTTGGAGGCGCCAGTACTTCAATCCTGGCGCGGTGGAAACACCCAGACAACCGCGGCGAGGAGCACAGAAGCTGTGCCGGCAAGAATCAATGCTGTGGTGCCCGTGCGGTCGCCGCCGTCCAGTGCGAGCAGTACTGGGACGACGGCCGCGCCGACGGGTGCACCAGCGAGGTTGATCGCGCTCGAAACGGTGACGACGCGACCGTAGGACGAGGGATCGGTGAACCGTTGCCGTGCCGAGAGAAACGCGACATCGAAGATGCCGCCGGCCGCGCCGACCATGAGCATGCCCAGACATGCTGTCGTCGGGTTACCTGCGAGTGCGAACAGCGCGAGTCCCACACCAGTGGCGGCTACGCTCGCGCCGATCGCCCGATACTCTCGTCCCTCGAGGTCGCGATGCCCGGCGACGAGGCCGGTCACGATGCCGCCCACTCCGGCGGTAGCGAAAAAGAATCCGACCCAGAGCGCGCCGTTGTCGTAGTCGCGTACCGCCGCGATCGGCACGACAAGTTCGTAGACGCCATTGGTGATGTTGAACAGGGCGACGACGACGGTGAGGTTGCGCAGCGCCCGATTGCCGATCAACGTTGCGAGGCCGAGCCGTGTGTCCGCCAGCAGCGACCGTGTCACCGGCGGCGCCTCCAGAACGGGCGCGTCCCGAACGATCACTACTCCGAGGCCGTAAACAACTGCGGCGACGACCAGTGCGGAACGCCCGCCCGCCGCGGCCACGACGGCACCGCTCAGGAGTGGTCCGGTCAGGGTCGCGGCGACGTAGGTCGCACTGTCCACGGCATTTGCGCGCGTCCACAGGTCTTCCGGCAGGACCTTGACAACGAGCGACCGCCCGCCGGCAACCGAGAGTGGACTTGTGCAGGAACCGGCGGCGACGGCCGTCAAAAGAACCCAGGGCGACAGCTGGCCGATCGCATCGAGGAGCACCAGCAACGCCAGCACCGCGGTGGCGGTCGCCAGGTCCGCCCGGATCAGCCGCCGGGGCGCCATGCGGTCCAACAGGGCGCCGACGAGCGGGCTCACCACCACGGCCGGGACCAGGCGGCACACCATGACCGATGCGGCGAGGCCGGGGGCATGAAATCGCTCCAGCACGAACAGCAACAACGCTGTCTGTGTGCTGAATTCGCCGAGCCGACCGCACACCGTCGTCGCGCTCAGAGCGAGAAAACCCTTGTGCCGCAGTAGCATCGCGTACGAAGGAACTCGATTCTCGCCCTGGGCCGCGCGTTCGACCTGTGTCATGCAGGCAAGGCGTCGGCGGTGATGTTACCGCCCAGCAGCTCCCGCAATCCGCTGAACGCGGCGATCAGGTGGTCGACCTCCGCATCGGTATTGGCGGCGGTCAACGTCAGGCGCAAGACGTCTTGTCCTCGGGCGACCATGGGATATGGGCAAGTGGTCACGAGGATCCCCGCGTCGAACAAGTGGTTCGCCGCCGTGGCCAACATATCGGGATCACCGATCTCGACCGACAGGATAGGGAATCCGGTGCGGTTATCAATCCGATAGCCAAGTTCGCGAATGCCGCGCGCGGCGTGATCGGTCAGCTTCCAGAGCCGCTCGCGCAGGACGTCTCCGCGGGAGTCGTTGATATCCAACCCGGACCACAGAGTCGCAAGTGACGCCGTCGGCGATGGGCCGGACAGATCGTAGGGTGTGGCAAAGGTTTTGATGAACGTCTGCATCTTCTTCGAGCAGGCGACGAACGCGGCTAGTGAGGAATACGCCTTCGAGCACCCGCCGACGTATAGGACGTTGTCGTAGTCGAGACCGAGGTGGCGCACGATGCCGTTACCGCGTTGTCCGAATGGTGTTGCTGTGCTGGGGTTTTCGCCTACCACGCCGAATCCGTGCGCATCGTCGACGTACACGACCGCGTGATATTCCGCGGCCAGCCGGAGCAGCTCGTGCAGATCCGCATGATCGCCGGTCATGCTGTACACACCGTCGACCAGGATCACCTTGCGAGGGTTGGCCCGGTGCTGATCGAGCAGGGTCGCGAGTCGGTCGAGATCCCCCTGCACGAAGCTGGCCAGTGTCGCGCCGTTGTCCCTGGCTATCTTCGCCGCCTCGTACATAGTTTCATGCCCGGACTTGTCCAACAACAGCACGCCGTTCTTGCCGACGAGCGCTGGAATGACGCCGATCGAAATGAGTGTCACTGTCGGCAGAATCAGCGCGGCTTCGGTGCCCACCAGTTTCGCGAGCCGCTCCTCCAGTTCGACATACAGCTCGGGGCTGGCGACGAGGCGGCACCAGCTCGGATGCACTCCCCACCGATCGATCGACTCCGCCACGGTCGCTGTCATCTCCGGATCCAGGTCCAGGCCGAGATAGTTGCAAGAGGCGAAATCGGTCACCCAGTGGTCGGGTGTGACGCGGATTTGGCGTCCGCGTACCTCGAGGGCGGTGACATCGTATTGCCGCACTCTGGAGAACATTCCACCGATCAGCGTGCGCCGATTCTCGCGGCTGTTCTCTTCGATGATCCGATCCATTATCTCACTCATGTAATCCACCAATCAGATTCGATATTCACCGAGCCGGTCGTTGTCCGGCATATCGGAAATAGGTGCGCGTCCAGGCGAGGTCGAATCCCAATCCGACCTTCGTCTGCCGGGCCGTAGTGTTCGGGCTGGTGGTCGCAAACGCGACTTTCGCACCGGCATCGCGAGCAACCTGCAATCGTGTCCGGTTCAACAGCGAGTTCAGGCCCAGGCGCCGGGCGCCGGGCACGGTCCCGCTTTCGGCGAGGAAGGCCATGTTCTGGCAGAGCCCGACTGCCGCTGTCGCGGCCGGCTTCCCGTCCAGAAGCGCTAGCAGCAGTACCCATTCGACGTCGCCCAAGCGCCGTCGTCGCAGGTTGCGATGAATATCGGCCGCGATCGAGTCCGGCAGCGTGTTGGCCTCCTGGTCGACCTGCACGAAATCGTCCAGTTCGGGGCGTTCCGAGTTGACTCGAAGGACCTCGACGCGCTTCGAGTCGACTTTCAGCACCGCTTCGTGCCCGAGATCGTCGCGCAAATCGTAGCGATACCAGAACTCGCGCTCGTCGGGCACCGGAACATATCCGCGGGCGTGGAGCATCGAAACGAGAGCTTCCGGCGACGCCGGGTCGACGTACACCGCGGGCGCGAAGTTCGGCTCGTAAAACTTCGCGACGAAATCCAGGATCTCATCGTCGGCGCGGATGATCGCCTGTGCACAGTTGTAGAAGCCGTCATCGGCGTTGCGCATAAAAGTGCACTGGAAGTGATCGGATTCGTATAACTCGTCGTAGTACAGACACCACCAGACACGATTGTTGAGCCGGATGGCCGTGTGGATATCCCGCTTGTCAACCATTTCGCACAATATCGGTCAGGGTGGTGCGGTCAGCTTTGCCGGAGGAGGTCATCGGCATGACGTCCAGCCGGCGCAGGGTGAGTGGCACCATGTGCTGCGGCAATTTATCCGCAAGGTGTTCTCGGAGCGCCTCTGCTGGGACCGGATTCCACGGTGAAGTGTAGAACGCGTGTAATTGGACGGATGGTTGCGAATCGTCGGACGCGACGGCGACGACGGTGAACATCTCCACCCCGGTGTATGACGCGGCGGTCGCTTCTACCTCGCCCAATTCGACTCGGAAACCATTCACCTTGACCATGTGATCACGTCGTCCGCGATAATGCAGAATTCCGTCCGCGTCGCGAACTGCCAGATCGCCGGTCCGCCAGAACCACGCCGGTGCGGTGTGAAAAGGGCTGCGAACGAGATGTTTCGCGGTTTGCTCCGGCATGCCCAGATAGCCGACGGTCACCGGGGCGCCGCGGCACCAGAGCTCGCCGATTTCTCCTGGGGCGCACAGTTCCCCCGTGTCGTCGACCAGGACGATCTCGACATCGTCCACCTCCCGCCCCAGCGGAATTGCGTCGTACGCTGCGACATCTTGGTCATCCACTCTGTGGCAGGTGATGATGTTCGTTTCGGTCGGCCCGTAGATGTTGGCGATACGCGCCTGCGGGCAGCCTCGCCGCAATGCTTGCAGCGCCGCGATCGGGAAGGGCTCGCCGGCATACATCAACTGACGCAGGTGTGTCGGGCGCTTACCGAGACCGCCGCGCTGCAGTAGAGCGATGAATGTCGACGGTGTCGTGTAAAGCACCGTCGCCTGTTGTTCGGTGAGCAGGTCTACGTAGGCGCGGTGACGTTCGTCGCCGTGGCGCGGTCGCGTCCAGTCGTAGGTGATGAGAGTCCCGCCCGCGGCGAGGGTGTTGAACACGTCGAAGACCGATAGGTCGAAATGCCATGGCGCGCGCGACATCACGACATCCGACGAAGTCAGCTGAAACTCGCGCTGCATCCATTCGACGAATGCGCAGGCGGATCTGTGGGTGTGCATGATTCCTTTTGGGACACCTGTGGACCCCGACGTGTAGAGCACATATACCGGATCCTCGCTGAGTATGTTGCGATTGCTGGGCGGTTCGGTCGAGGCGGCGAGCACCTTCTCCTGCGCGGTGGCACCGGATACCTCACCCTGTGCACACAGAACCACCTCCCGCAATGCCGGATACCCGAGCAATTCGGGACGATCCCGCAGCATGGCTGGATGCGCGATCAGTACCTCGATCGAAGCCTGTTCCAGGACGCTGCGCAGCCGGCTCGACGGCGACCGGTCGTCCAGCGGAACATAGGCGAATCCAGCCCGCAACAGCCCGAGAATCGCCGCCACGGAGTCCGGCCCGACCGGGGCCAGAACCGCGATGTACGGACGTTTCCTGCGGCCGTCGCCCACGAGTTCGGTCAGATAGTTGGCCCACCGCACAGACAGCGCGTCCAGTTGAGCGTAGGTCAATCCAATGCCGGATTCATGCCGTAGCGCCACAACGTTCGGGATGGATTCGGCCTTACCTCGGAGCACATCATGCAGCAGCCTGTACACAGGCTCTCGATTCGTATTGTCGATCAAGCTATTTCAGCCCTGTCTCGGACGAGATATATGTATAGATTCACGAAATTCCCCCGCGCCACGCCGTAGTGAGCGAATCTGGGCAGTGGCGCGGCGACGGTTCTGCGAGCGGCAGTCGGCGCCAGCGAGCCTCGCATTTCAGCGAGCACGCTATCGTAGCGTTTCCGCAGAGCGATTGCGTGCGGCGTATCGCTCCAGGCTGATATCACCACGACGTCACCGACTCGGCAGACCGATTTCAAATCATCCGGCGCCGTGGGTAGATAGGAATAGAGATTGAAAGGGAAGATCCACAATATTGCACCAGCTGGAAGGTTCGACCGATCGAGCTGGCCGAATTTCCTCGACAGCAACAAAGCGGCATTGGATAGTTCGGCCTGCGTGGATGCCACGCGTAACGGCCGCAGTCGCGGGTCGATACAAACGTAATCCCCTCCCAAACGCATGGCCAACTTCCGGTATGTCTGAGTGGCATCCCCGATGCCGGCGACCGTTCCGCGGAAACCGATCGCATTGGCTAATTCGGTGATCAACCGGGATTCTTCCGACAGCAGCGGAGCTACTACATCCACTGCGGGCTGCTCCATCATATCCTGAAAGAAGTCGGAATCGAGTACCTCAGATTCTACGGCGACCGGCACCAGCCCGTGTCGATACCTTCTCGATTCTATCGTTTCTATGGTTTTGCCCCTATCTTTGTGCAGACATAAAGCAGCCCAAGAGATGAGGTCCAGTGACAGCACAAGCCATCCACGCTGGACCGTGGAATATCAGATGGGTTGTCGCGATGCTTCTTTGCCCGGTAATGGGCATTTAGCCCTAGGTCGGGTAGGACCGCCGAATTGCGGCGATAACGCTGGGTGCTGTACCGATGGATAGCGGCACATGGCAAGACCTTTATCAACGTTCCGTATCCCGCATCCTCGCCACGAAAACACGGCGGCACGGCGTAGTTGAAGTCGTCGAAGGCCCTGCCCATCCGGCCGGCCACCACGAACAGCTGTGCGGGGTCCACCTCGAACCCGTATGCCGACCATCCCCCATTACCGCTGTCGTTTCCCGGAGCCAGCACCATTTGTCCACCGTGCTACATCGGATCGGAAACAACATCCGTCACTACACCTAATTTCCGGCCTTCCGTATCCGGGGTCATTGAGCCATTCCGGATAGCGGCGTGCCGTGGTTGGCAGGTGGTGCGGCCATGCTCGACGTGGAGCAGCACCGGTGCTGCGCGACACGATCCTGCCAAGTTGGGGGTCGCCTGGTGGAACCACTGGGGCACCACGGTTTTCGCCCCAAGGACGTGTACGCGCGATTCACCGGGACTGCACCGATTCCGGTGTGGTCGGGTGCCTGTGATGCCCTTCCGGAGCGGAGCGCCTTCTTCGGTGCTTTGGCGGATATCTGAGTGCGCACGTTCAGCGATGCTGGTCGCCGGATGAACCTTGAGCGAGGGGGACGATGGGCAGGGTGGAAACTGCATGCACTGTGCAGAACTTTCTCCATATGTCACTACCTGTCCCAGGCCAGCTCGAGACTGCCGTGCACAACGCCGCGATGCGGATGGCGGATACCGGAGGCTCCCTGCACGGCGAAGTCCTGCAGGCGTCGGCCGCATCGGGTTTCGGCAGCTCCCTGATCTTGCTGCTGGACCTGGCCAACGGGATCTCGTCGACGCAGTTGGCGAGCGAACACACACCGCCAGCGAAGGTGCCCGACAAGATCCCGGTTCGCAGTTGTTCACAGGTGTCCCGCAGATCCAGAGGTCCGCCGATCCGGAGAATTCATGTCCGCCAGCCTGGAGCGACCTGTCCGCCCAGCCGGATTATTACGTGTTCGCGAGCAGTACCTCGCCCTCTGCGGCATCTACGGCGGATCCACCCGCCGCCCTGCCTTAGTGGCAGCGGCAAACTCTGATCGATACATGAAAAGGACTGCACCATGAGCGTCGGATCTTTCCGAGCCGGCCGATGCCTAGACTCCGAGCGCACGAGAACCGTTCTTATTCAAGAGAAATGATGAGGTTTGGGATGAGAACATCGAGGGCCATTGCAGGGTTTGTGGCAAGCGTCGCAACACTGATCGGCGGTGGCGTCATTGTCGGCGGTGGCACTGCCTCGGCCGCCTCGTACAACGGAGCGTGCGGGTCAGGCTATACGGTCATCGACCACCGCGACCTCACGGGCGGTACCACATTCCTCACATACAAGGATGGGTGGAATTGTGTTGTGACAGTGAGGGATCAGCCGGGGCAAGCGATTCCGATGCTGGCGGGTGTGGGGACCAGCTAATTGAAGGAGGACCGCGGAAATTACACGACCTACGCAGGGCCGATCTATGTGTATGCGCCCCAAACCTGCATCCAATGGGAAGGTCAGCTGCTTCCTCCCCCGCTAACGGGAGGGAACTGGTTTATCACCGGAGGACACTGCGGCTGATACGTCCCCGATCGCCGGAGCTATACGGCACCGCAGACGCTGACATCAGGGTGACGATTCCCGGTCGGCGTAACGCGGCGTTGGTTACTGGCGCCGCCGGGTGATGATCTGCGCAACTGCTATCGGCTGATAGCCATGGAGCAGGTGTAGGGCGGGTCCGTCGGCCCGACCTGCATCACTCCCCGCGAATCCGCAGGGGCCCAACGTGGATCGTGCGCTGGGTTCCACACGCTTGGCGCGTCTATCTCGGTGGAGGAGTGGAATGACCAGGTTGGAGGCCACGACGGCCAAAGCGGCCCGTTCGCGGCGACTGTGATCCCGTGCAATGCGGCGGCTTCCTCGGTACGCCATCGCAACACGTCGCACATGATCAGCACGGCGCGCTGTCTGGGTGAAAGTGCTGCAGGGCAACGATGAACGCCATGCGCACGAAATCGCGATGGGTCAGGCCCCGGCTCGGCCCGAACTATGAGCGCTCGGCTTCTCGCATATCTGGACGCCCCTACCATTTCGGATCGGACTGTGTCGTTGCCGGTTGCTTGGCTAGGTTCCGCAGCATGGCGGATGTCTCACCCGTCCGGTCTTCCTAGTCTCGGTGACGCCGGTAGATGAGAAAGGAGGCCTCGGCTGCTTGCGAGATCTCGCACCCGGGCGGTGCCAGGGCAATTTCGGCGACCGCGGAGGGGTTGACTTGAGTTGAGTTCCAGGCAAGCTCCTGTTTGCTTGCGGTACAACCGAATTCGATCGAGGCGAATGTCGGCCGAGCTCGCATCGGTCCTTCGAACAGTGAAGCGTATTGACGCTGGCGTCGGTCGAACCCCGAAATTGCCGTCGTGGCTTTGAATGCGGGTGTTCAATGGATTTTCCCAGGACTGTGGCGATCACCTTCTGGCGCAGCATATTTCGCGCCCGACGAGCATCTTGGCCAACTGCTGGGTGTGTGCGCTCGCGTCACCGGTGGGTGGTGCGGCATGCCACCCGATGGAGGCCAGTCGGGAATCCGATTTCTAATCGAGGAGTTCTATGCACAACACCATCCCTGGTCGCGGTCTGTCCCCTCGTGGCCTGCTCTATCGGCGAGTCATGGCGGCAGTTCTCGACATTCTCACCTCCGCGGCAGCGATCAGTGGCTGTACGACTACGTCGACGCCGACGGGCCAGTCGTCGACAACGGCATCGACTGTGGTCACCGCACCCTCTTCGCCGGCTGCCGGCACCCCATCTCTGTCGGGCAATGGCGCCGGTCCCTCCCAGTCGGGTAGTGGCGAAGGATCTTCCCTGTCAGGAAGCGGCGACCCGAACACACCCTCGGCGGCGCCCACGTCGCCGGAATCGCCTGCCCCGCAACCCACTACATCGGTATCGACGCAGCCCAACTCGAGCTCGTACCCACCGTCAGGGACGCCCTTCGGCGGCGAAGGCCTTGGTGCACAGCAGATCACCGACTTGCAGAAAGCCGTCGACGGCGGCCACCAGCCCTGGCGGCTGGACCGCATTCAAGTCGCAAAGACTTTCGTGCAGAGCCGATTCGGCTGGACCAACGTCCGAACTAGCGGCGACGCCCCCACGATCGTCTTCGTCACCAATAGCGACGGCGGCAAGGTCGGCTTGAACCTCAGCCAGCCGGCGACCCAAGGCGCCCACGGAATCTGGGTCGTGCAGAGTGGGATGTGGAGCCGCGAGGGTTGAGGATCGAAGTGAGAGCCGCCGGGAATCGAACCCGCGCTCTCAGCTGGCCTCGGCGAATCCTGGGGCATCGCGGCAGTGACCAGTGTGATCGTTTTGCGGCGCGGACCGGGCTGGACATTCCGGCTCGGATCCGGCCGGCCAACTCGGTGCCGAAGGGGAAGGTGGTCAGTCCCAGGCCCCTGGCGCATGCGCAGGACAGGTGTGCACGGCTGGTGGGATCGAACGCCGCGACCAGCGATCGCAAGCGCGGCTGTTCACTCTTGCTCGTAGAGTGGAATAGGTTGTCGCCGTATAGGTTCCCGCTCCGAGAATCGCTGAAGGAGCTCGACTTCGACCATCAACGGTAATTGAAACACGACACAATCGCCGAGCAGTGGTCACCGGAGACGTTACAAATGCAGATGCAGGCACCTTTGCGACCATGGCCCGGCGACGGCATCCATCGTCCAGTCCTTCCGCCATCCGAATGGCATCACATGGACTTCAACGTCCGGATCCAACGTGTGGACTCTCACCCGCAAACTCTGCAGTAGCGCGGCGGATACCTCCGGATCGGCCGGGGCGGCGGACAAGCCCGCGAAGCCATTGATAACAACGCTTTTGACGCCCGTTTGCCGAATTGTCCTGCGGATCGCCTTTGCCGCCGGCCTGAGTCGTGCGGCTGAATCACCCGAATCCACGCCCACCAACAGGAATAAGCAGTTGTCGTAGTCCTGTACCGCATCAATCTCTTCAGAGCTCAAGTCGATTGCATATGGCGTAGGCGAAACAGTCCGGTAGCTGAACATCCGACACTGCAGCGAGAAGATTACCACCCGGTCATCTCCGATACGGGGCGGGCCAACCGATCTTGGCCTGCGCGCCAGCGCGGTATGGCTCTACAGAATGTCCACCCTGACGATGGTCCAACGCTCCCACAACGAGCGGGCATCGAGCAGTCGATCAGTGCTCTAGCGGTCACAGGAGGCAGTCTCACTGATCGCCTAACCCGAGACATCCGCCAACACACGACCTTGTTCGTGCCAGCGTTCGACCCAGCGGGCCCATTGCGGTGCCCCGCCGGTTGGCGGGCCGCGTGTCGGCTGTGCGTTGCTGCGGCGGATCGCAGAAACCCAGCTCAGCGGCGGCCGCCGGGCCGAAATATGTTGTGGAGGTGGACTTTACGCGTCTCATGAATTTTGACGAGTCATGGCCACCGCCACCTGAACTCGTGACTGAAGGTCGAGTTTTGCAAGAATGCTGGACACATGCGATTGCACAGTGCGTGGTGACAAGAACATGGTGGTCGCGATATCGGAGTTGGAGCATCCCTGTGCTACCAGGTCGGCGACTTTGCGTTCGGTCGGTGTGAGCGCCGCCCAGCCGGACTTGGGGCGATTGCGAGGTCCTCGCCGTCCTCGACGAATCCCGTACTCCCGTAGGCGCGCTTCGACTCGTGCGATGTCCCACTGCGCACCTAATCCGGTATACCTCTCGACGGCGTCGCCGAGGGCGGCCCTCGCCTCGTCGAGGTGGCCGGACATCGCAAGCAGCGCGGCCAAGTTTTCGTGTGCCTGCCCCTCGTACCACGGTCGACCCGCTTCTCGGAACGATCGCGCGGCCTCGCGCAGCAGGGCGGGGCGGTTCTCTGCCAGCCCGCGGCACAGTGCCGCAGTGCCGTGGCGGCTGTGTGTCGAGTAACGCGATTCCAGTTCCTCCGCTGCCGACGCGACCTTATCGGCGACATCACTGCGTCCGGTGATTGCTGCCAGCCGTGCCATATCGGGGTACAGGTGATAGATCGTGGCCGCGTTCGGCCCCGCTGCGGCTGCGGCGCAGGCGTCGACCATCGTCTTCAGCGCAAGGTCCGGTCGGCGCGCTTCGTGGGCCAGGGCGTCGACCCAGGAGTGCACATGCCGATAGCTACGACTGCCTGCACGACGGTTCGGAGCAGGCGGCAACGCGGTAATTGTCAAGGTGCCGCGGTGAACGGCGATCAGGGCGACGAAATATTCCACTGCGGGCAGCTGGCCGAACACGTCCGGTGCGTCTCGGCAGGACCGCAGATCGGTCATGGCATCGTCCCACCGGCCCTGCAGGAAGTGCAGGCGCGCCAGCTCCAGCAGCGTGGCGGGCAGGTGCAGACCGTTGTTGTGTTCGCTGTACCGCACCGCCTGGCCGAGTGTCTTCTCCGCGGCAGGCAGCCGGTCGAGTTCGGTTAGGCACTGACCGGTCAGTGCGTATGGGGCGAGCAAAGACAGGGGCGCGCGTCCGCCGTCGTCGGCGTCGTGTCCCTGCGTCAGCTTGTGCCCGAGTTCTTGTGCCTCGCCGAGAAAACCCTGGTTGAACCGCAACGCGCCGAGTGCAGCGTATCCCAGCTCCGATGTCACGGGATCCGCGGAGGCTTCACCGATCGAAACGGCCTGTGCCGCAGCTTCTTCGGCGGCATCGAATCGCTCGAGGAGAACGTAGGACAGCGCACAGAATCCGCGATACCGACCCTGCTGTTGTGGCGTGAGATCAGTCCGGGTGAGTGCGGATTCCGCGACAGCGAGCGCATCGGACACCCGCCCTTGCACGAAGCAGGCGTGGGCCAGGAGCCACAGCAGCGAGTCGTGGGTCTGGTCTGGCCGACCGGCTACGGCAGCGGCGTCTTCGGCCAGCGCCCGTCGCGCCGCCGCTTCGGCTTGTGCTGCCTCGCCGTTACACAGCAGAGCACGCACGTGGTGCACCTGTAATGCGTTACCACGCTCGGCATCGAGCCCAGCAGTGGCTTTCGCTCTCGTCAGGAGAATGACCGCAAGCTGCGGGGCCCGCGTCATCAGAGTATCGGCGACGTCGATCAGCCACTCCAAGCAGTTGGTGTCCAGGGGCGCATCGTTGGTCCGCAGATAGGCCGCGATGCGCTCGACGGGCGCCTCCATCGACATCAGTATCCGTGCAGCCCGCCGCCGCAGTGTCGAGCGTGTGGACGTGGGAAGTTGCTCGGCGAGCACCTGACGAATCAGTTCATGCCGGAACACCAGCTCGGCTCCCACACGGACCAGAAGGCCGGCCTCGAAGGCTTCGCTGATCACCGTCCACACATCGATGAGTGCGGCGTCGAGCACCGTGGCCAATTCGATCGCTTCCACGCCGGGGCCCAATGCCGCTGCCATCGGCAGGATCTGACGTGCGGGCGAGGGCAGGAAGTCCAGTCTCCGCGCGATCGCATCGGTCAGTGATCGGGGCAGCGGTAGAGTGCCCGACCCGCCGACCGTGAAATCCCCTGATTCCGCTGTGATTTCGCCGAGCTCGATCAACTCGGCTCGCATCAACCCCGCCAACAGTTCGATCACGTACAGCGGGTTGCCGCCGGCACCGGACACAAGGGCGGACAAGTGGGGCCCGGCGGGCGAGCCGAGTGCGATCTCGACCAATGCGGCCACTTCTGGCTCACTCATCGGGCCCAGTCGCAGGTGTTCGGCACCCCACGACGCGTATTGTGCGAGCAACGCCGACATCTCGCTTTCTCGCGGCAGGGGCCGGACGGCGACCACGATCACCAGCGGGATGCGTTGGACGGCTTCGCCCAACCGCCGCAGCGTGAACAGACTCGACGAGTCGGCCCACTGCGCGTCGTCCAGGATCACGACCGCGGGCCCTGCCGCACGACAGTAGGCTTCGGTCGCGGCGAGAAAACACTCGCTGGTAGCCAGTTCCCGGCTGAACTCGCCCTTGTCGGTGGACGGGGCGGGGTACTCCAGTGGAATCGGCTTTCCGGAACTCGATGCGACCGTCCCGGTTGTTGGACGTATGGACCTCATTGCCGCGAACGGAACGCGTTGTTCGAGTTCTCGTGTTCGGCCCCGCAGGACCTTCACGTCCTGTGCCGCGGCCAGTTGTGCGAGTGCGGCCAGGAGTGATGTTTTCCCGATGCCTGGCTCGCCTTCGACGATGGCGATCGCCCCCCGCCCCGCGCCGACGCCTCGGACCAGCGCGGTGATCCGATCGTATTCGGCTGTGCGTCCGACCAGTTGTCCGACGAGTCGTGGGGGTCGCGAGGACTCGGCCGAGTCACTGAAGCCGCGATGCTGCGGCACGTCGACCGAGGACCTGATGGTGGGTGGTCTGTCTACCATTTCTCCGGCCTGGGCATTCACGTTGGACAGCGTTCTTCGTGTGGGACAAGGCCATCGGTTGCACGTCGCCGGGCGCCGCCACGATCGGCGGCCGATTGAGGTACCGCGGTCAGGCGAATGTCATCGCGCAGGGGCCGCTCGACGGCGTGGGCGGTGACGTTGCCGACACTGACGGTCTCCGCCGATTTCCTTCTCGGACCAGGGAATTCGTGAACGGCAATACCATTGGGCAGCCCCGGAGATGGAAGCGTCGCGCTCGAGGGAAGAACAGTCCGATCGGTCTGTGTCCTGCCTGGGATCGGCGGCAGGGTATCGACTCTGCGACTTTGTTCCGCAAGGCCGTAGATCGTTGTTGGGTCTGCGGCGATCCAGGGTTTCCTGATTTGCTAGTTGATCAGATTGTTGTCATTGTTCGCGCGATAGCCAAGTTGACCGTCAACAGTGGCGTCAGGCTGTGCGAGCGGCGACAGATGCATAGGCTCAACGGTTTCGGCTACTACGACATCACTCGCTTGCCGAGAGCGTCACGAGCTTCTCGGTCGGCATCAATCCGACGGCAGGCCCGCCTCGGCGGCGACCTTGGCGCGTGTGCGCGAGTTGCGCACGACCCGAAGGCTACCCACCTCCAAGGCGACGAAGACCACGATGTACTGCAGGCCGCTGACAAGCGGTACCTGGTCGACGGGCAGGGTGTAGGCGAGCACGACCCGCACCACCGCGTCCAGGATCAGACCGACACCCCAGATCGTGGAGGCCCACGCCATAGCCCGCCGGAAAGTTCTCGAACGCTCCCAGCAGATTTCGACGCGTTCACGCATCGCTCCTGTGGTCAGTGTGCGCACCATCTGGAAATAGAACGGGGTCCGCAGCAACGTCGCGCACATCCACAGGCCGACGATCGCGGTGAGCCAGCCGTCCTTGGCGAGAACGAATCTGGGGCTGCCGGTAATGAACGAGGCTGCGAGGCTGAGCCCAATGATGCTCATCGTGAACAGCGCCAGCGCATCGACGCGACGCTGAGTAGCGACCGTCCATGAGGCATGGACGGTCGGTGGGATCACACCGAGGGTGACCGCGAGCCATTGATCAACCCCCGCCGCGCGCAGCCCGTAGTACAGGGCGATGGGCGCAATGACATTGATTCCGATATTGATGATTGCGGTGCGCCGAGGATCGGGTGATGTGACGTCACGGTTCGGCACCGTCGGTACGGATGAATTCATCGGATGTCCTACACACTCGGCGGAATTCGTTTCCTGACCGAAGCTACGGACGGCATCGCATGCCGGATATCCGGCTGGCACTCCATCCAGGTAGGGATAGCCCCACCTTGCTCCGGGACCGAGGGCCCCTGCACAGGGCACTGATGTGGGTCACACTCGAGGAGACCGCGGGCGGTGCGCCCCGATCAGGCCAGACGAAAGCGTCGTCGACAGCGGCCGACGAACTCGGCTGGCACAAACGAGGAGGTCGGAATGCGACAGGCGCGTGCGGGTATTCGGGCCCTCTGCTGTGGTCTGGCTCGGTTCGCGCTTGGTCCCCTCGAAGTACTCGCAGCCGCGACCCAGCTCCTGGCGATCGCCCTGGCTTGCATCGGTTTGATCTTTTTCTTTCCGCCCGTTGTGGAGCGCACTCGCGTGGTGACCAGTCTGGCGCGCCGGTTGTCGGGCACCTGGTCGCGGGTGCCCGTCGCCGATCCCTACCGCGCGGCACCGCGAATAGCGGTGCGCGGTGCGGACACCCGTTTCCACGCCTCGGACGGCACGGTATACCCGACGGCGCGAACGGCGGCATTCGCGCTGCGTTCCCGTTGGATTTGGACGGATCCGGCGACCTGGCGGGACCTCGTGTGGGCGCTGACGGATCCGATCGTTGGCGGTGCGCTGGCGATCGCTCCGTCCGCGCTGATCGGATCAGGGGCTGCCATGCTCGTGCTGCAACCGGCGGTCGTGGCGGGTACACCGATCGTCGCGTTGGTGGCGGGCTTGCTGTGCGTGGTCGCAGGTGTGCTTCTCGCACCGAGAATGCTCATGCTGCATGGAAAATGGACTCGGCTGCTGCTTGGACCGGCCTCAGCGGCGGCGATCACGCGGGCAGTCGTGTGGCGTCGCCGGTTCGGAGTCGGGCTGTTGTCCAGCATCCGATGTCTGGTCCTCGGTGCGCTGTCGCTGCTGGCTCCGCTGCTGTTGCTGGCCTGTCTGCTGGCGGTAGTGCTCACCGGACCGGTGGTCGCCATGTGGGTGGTGGCATGGGGGCGATGGCTGCCCAATATGTTCCGGCAGTGGGGATTCAGTTGGTTCAGTCGCGACCTACCGCGGCCTTATGCCTGCGATCCGCGACGACCGAGGATCGCAGGCGACGGGGCGGTTCCGCCCGCAACTGGCTGGGCTGGTCTCGTCGCGCGTGCGCGCAACATGTGGTTCGATCCCGCGACCTGGCGGGATCTGCTATGGCTGGCTTGCCAGCCGCTGGCCGGGCTGCCGATGTTTATGCCAGTGGCATCGATTGGTTACGGCCTGTGGGGTCTGACACTGCCGGTGCTGCAGGCTCCGCTGGGCACGACGCTGTCGCCCTGGTACGGAGAGCTCTTCGGGTCGGTATGGGCGGCAATTATTGTCGGCCCGATCCTGATTGCAGCCGGTTTCGTGCTGGCTCCGCCGCTGCTGCGGCTGCACGGCCGTTGGTTGGGACTGCTCCTGGTTCCCACAGCTCACGCCCGCCTACGGTCGGAGCGGGAACAGCTGGCGGTTCGGGTCGAGCAGCTCACCGAAACTCGTACGGCCGCAACCGACACACTCACCGCGGAACTGCGTCGCATCGAACGGGATCTGCACGACGGTGCGCAGGCTCGCATGGTCGCGGTCGGCATGACTCTGAGCACGGTGGAAGTCCTGATCGACCGCGATCCCGTCGCCGCGAAAGCCCTGGTGGCACAGGCGCGCGACACCTCCGCGGCGGCGCTGGCCGAGCTGCGGGGATTGGTCCGCGGTATCCATCCACCGGTGCTGGCCGAGCGAGGTCTTGTCGATGCGATCCGCGCGCTCGCCCTCGACAGCCCGATACCGGTTCAGGTCGACGCCACCCTCGACACGCCGGTGGACGCCCCGGTGGAATCCGCCCTCTACTTCGCCATCGCCGAAGCGCTGACCAATGCTGTTCGCTACTCCTGTGCCGACCAGATTCTGATCGGCCTGCACGAAGCCTGTGACCTGCTCCGAGTCACCGTCCATGACAATGGAGCAGGGGGCGCCGACCCGACGCGTGGCAGCGGACTGCGTGGCATCGAGCGTCGCCTCGCCAGTTTCGACGGTCGCGCGATTCTCACCAGTCCGCCTGGCGGCCCGACCGTCGTAATATTCGAAGTACCACATAGACACCGGACCGCGGAGCGCTAGTGCGAATCGTCCTCGCCGAGGATCTCTTCCTGCTCAGAGACGGCATGACCCACCTGCTCGAGGCGCACGGATTCGAGGTGGTCGCCGCCGTGGCAACGGGTCCGGAATTGCAGAAAGCCCTGCGGGATATCACGTTCGAGGTGGCGATCGTGGATGTTCGTCTTCCACCGACCTGCACCGACGAGGGGCTACAGGCTGCCCTGCAGGCCCGCCGAGAACGCCCCGGCCTCCCGATTCTGGTCCTGTCCCAACATGTCGAACAGCTCTATGCCCGTGAGCTTCTCGCGGACGGCACCGGCGCGGTCGGCTACCTGCTCAAGGATCGAGTCTTCAACGCCGACCAGTTCATCGACGCGATCCGCCGCGTCGCGTCCGGCGGCACCGCCATGGACCCCGAGGTGATCGCCAAACTTGTGGCCACTACCACCACCCGCGATCACCCCCTGGCCACCCTCTCGCCCCGAGAGCGAGAAGTCCTCGCCCTCATGGCCGAAGGCTGCTCCAACACCGCGATCTCCGGCCGCCTCTTCATCAGCGAGGGTGCGATCGGTAAACACACCGCCAATATCTTCACCAAACTCGGCCTCGCCCAATCTGATGACACCAACCGCCGAGTCCTTGCCGTCCTCACCTACCTCAACCACTGAGACGGGAATATCGTGTGTGCCATCCAACGGCCCCAATCGCGTACTTGAATTGGAACAGCCACCTGCCGCTCGCATTAGCCGCCATACCCGCTGCGTGAGATCACATGCCCGGCTACGCACAGCGCAGCGTGCACCCGGATTGCCACGCAGCCAATCGTGGGTCGCTTCGATTACCCGGAAAAGCACCGCATCCTCGGACTCACGATCGCTGGGACCATGCCTGCGCGAGGCCTAGTAGCCCGAACGCGATACCTACGCTCCACTTCTCGCATATCTGGACGCACCCACCATGTCGGGCCGGACTGTGTCGCTGCCGGGTTGCCTGGCTACGTTCCGTGTTCCGCAGTATGGCGGATGTCTCACCATTCCGGTCTTCCTAGTCTCGGTGACGCCGATAGGTGAGAAAGGAGGCCTCGGCTGCTTGCAAGATCTCGCACCCGAGCGGTGCCCGGGCAACTTCGGCGACCGCGTAGCGGTTGAGCTTCCAAGCATGCTCCTAGCGTTTGCTCGCGCTACAACAGAATTCGATCGAGGCGAAAAGTCCCGAGCTCGCATCGGCCCCTCGAACAATGAAGCGTATCGACGCCGACAGGTCGGTCGACCCCGAAAATCCCATCGCATTTGGCTTTGAATACGGGGAATGGGTTGTTCCCGCGACTGTGGCGATCACCTTCTGGCACGCGGCATTTCGCATCCGACGAGCACCTTGGCCCACGGACGGGTGTGTGCGCCCGCGCCACCGGTGGGCGGTGCACTCGAATTTCGATCATTCGCAGTTTGATTCATGGAGGACACGATCGTGAATTCTGCCCGGATGCGCTTGCGCGGCGACGGCGCATCGGTGAGCTGCCCGTTCTCGGGTGAGTCCACCAGATGTGGAACGCCGCGTATGCCAAGCGGCGCCGACCAGCCCGTCGGCGACGACAACGCGACGCTCGATTGTCCGAATGCGATGAGCTACGGCGACTATCTGTCTCTCGGGGCGATCCTGAGCGCACAGCAACCGCTGTCACCGGATCCCAACGAGTTGCTGTTCATCATCCAGCATCAGACGACCGAGCTGTGGATGAAACTGGTACTTCACGAGCTTCGTGTGGCACTCGAGGCGATCCATAGCGACGAGCTGCCACCCGCGTTGAAGGTGCTCGCTCGGGTGGCACGGATCTTCGAGCAGCTCGTACAGGCGTGGAATGTGCTCGCCACGCTGACGCCCTCGGAGTACTCGGCGATACGGCCGTATCTCGCGCAATCGTCTGGATTCCAGTCCTATCAATATCGGCAGCTCGAATTTCTGCTCGGCAACAAGAACTCGCACCTGCTCCGTCCGTATGCGCACAGTCCGGAGGTCCTCGCTCAGGTGCGCGCGATGCTCGACGCGCCGTCGTTGTACGACGAGGTGGTCCTGCTGCTGGCTCGGCGCGGCTTTCCGATTACGCCCGCGCGGCTCGCGCGAGATTGGGCGCAGCCGACGCAGCACGACCAAACGGTTGAAGATGCGTGGATCGAGGTGTATCGCAAGCCGCAGAAACACTGGGAGCTGTATGCGATGGCCGAGCAACTCGTTGACCTCGAGGACATGTTCCGGCAATGGCGCTTCCGTCATATGACGACAGTCGGACGCATTATCGGTCTCAAGCAGGGGACCGGCGGAACGAGCGGGGTGCAGTATCTGCGGAAGGTTCTGGATGTCACGTTTTTTCCAGAGCTCTGGCACGTGAGGACGATTCTTTGAGTATGCCTGCCGTGAGCGGGAACTAGGCTCATGGATCTTCGACAGCGGCAGGACAATTGGCTGGCTACACGGCTCGCATTGCGGCGCACCGTGCCCAGAGTGCTTGTATACGCTTCGGTTCCACTGTTGGGATTCGATTGGACATGGCGGCATGGGCCATGCTTTACGGGGTGGCGATTTCGCGGTCGGATTGCGGCCGCGGGATGAGTTCCACGGCTCGGCCCGGTCGGCCCGACGACGCGCTCCGCGACCCAGCTCGGGCTCACGCCAGAACGAAACCTAAGTCAGGTTTCTCGGCTTCCCCACCCTCGCTGCGGCACTGGCCTGCTACAAGGAATCTGGCGGAATCAGCGACATGCGACACTGCTCTAAGGCCGAAACAGTAAGCCACAATGCGAGTTCCAGCCACCGATGTCGGCGGCGCTCCAAACAACCGCCTCGTTACCGATCGCGAGGTCGATGACGTGTTGAGATCCCGGATCGTCGAGAGGATCGGCATCCCAGCTCTTGCTCCAGCCGAACGGCACGAGGTGGACGTGTATGCCATCTTCCCTCAGGCGTTTCGCCAGGTGCGACAGCGCATCCGTCTCGATGGCCGGGGAGGGTGGATACTCCCGGACGGCCGTCCACGCAGCTGAGCAATGGGCGAATCCGTCGATGACGGTGATCGCCGCGTCAGCTTCGAGGGCAATCCGGTAAACAATCTCAGCGGCTGTATCGGCCAGCACGATGTCTCCGCGTTCCATGCCGACTCTGACAAGAAGACAGTCGGAGAATACGGTGGTCGAAGACAGGGATCCTGGCTCGAACTCTGCCGCGCCTGGGTCCGTGGCTGTGATGGTAGCCGTGTATTCGACTGTGTGACAGCGGCTGCAGTAGATACGCATTTCTTGGCCCCTTGCTGCGAGTTAAGTCGGAGGTGCGGTCGATTCCGCGTGGGTTTGTCAGGGCCGCTGAACGATGGGTCGCGATACCGAGCCAATCGAGTCCGGCGACCTGGCCATGGGCGAAGTCGGCGTCATCCAAACGTCCTGCCCCCAAGGACAATTCATCGGTCGACGGGACCGAGAAGCTGAAGTGGTCGACCAGCGGGCTCGATGAGGACATGCGAACCTCCGCTATATCGGTGAAATTGCGCCGCGATGCACCGTTCAGGTTTCCTGCGACTCCAAAGCCATGATGTCGCGAGCAGCCGTACCCGAACTCTAGAGCGACAGCAGCGCAATTGGTGGTGTCGCAGCGGACAGAGTTGGTACTCTTTGCGACATGGAAGTCGCGGTCTTCGTCGTCGACGGAGTGGCCGATTTTGGATTTGCCGCTGTGCTCGAGACATTCAATATGGCCAATGCCGTACTGAACGACCTGGAATGCCCGCCGGCACCTTGGCACGTCCACACAGTGTCACTTGGTGACGGCGTTCGGTCAGGTCACGGACACCTGATACCGACCACATCACTGAACGATCTGAGCACCGAAATCGATGTGATGATCGTGCCCGCGGTCGAAGTCCTCGATGCCGAGGCCCTGATCGGTCTGGTCTCGGCCCGCGCGAATCGCCCTATACTGGAACGAATTTCGGCCACCCGGCAGAGCGGAGCACACGTTGCCGCCGCGTGTACCGGAACATTCTTCCTGGCCGAGGCTGGTGTACTGGACGGCCAACCGGCGACCACGAGTTGGTGGCTCGGCCCCACCTTCCGGCGTAGATATCCCGGAGTTGATGTGCAGGAGGGCCGCACGCTGTGCCGCGCGAGTGGGGTGACCACCGCGGGAGCGGTGTTGTCGCATCTGGATCTTGCGCTGTCGCTGATCGTTCCCGTCAGTCCGGCCGTGGCGGAACTGGTCGCGAGATACATGACGGTCGGCAGCCGCAGGACGCAGATCGAGTTCGCAATACCAGAGGTAATCGCCCGAGGCCACTCGCTGGTGGCATCGTTCGAGCGTTGGGTGCGCGATCGCATTGCTGATCAGTTCTCGATCGCTGATGCGGCCAAGGCTCTTGGCGTTACCCCTCGCAGTCTGCAACGCGCGACCCAGGCCGAGTTGGGCATGTCCCCAAGAGATTTTGTCGACGAGATTCGGTTGGAGCGAGCAACGCGACTCTTGCGGACGACGTCTCTGACAGTGGACGCGATTGCAACCAAGGTTGGTTATCTCAATGCTGGTACGCTGCGCGCACTCTTTCGGCGACGTCGTGGCCGGACCATCGCCGAAGTACGTGCTTCCGAGACGTATTGGCAGCCCGCCTCCCTGCGGTAGCGAGCCGTCTCGAAGCCGTGTCGCCTGCCAGCGTGAAGGGTTCTGGTGCGGAAATCGTGACGCTGCTGGTCGAGTGTTGCTGTTGGGTGCTGATCTGATCGGCCCATTCGTGACCGGCTGGAATGGGCCGATCGCTTTCAAGTTGGGTCAACAAGAATTCTGACGAGTCAGACCAAGCGCCACCTGAACCCGCGACTGCAGCTCGAGAACACTGACTTTCTAGTAGGTCGGGCTCAGGTCGGCGCTCGCTCGGCCGGGCGCCCCACCATTGGGGTCGGGATGGCATACGCGGTGCCGTCGTGTCGTCACCAAGGAACTCAAGGGTCACGAATCACATTGTGGTGCTGGTGATTTCATCAGTAGCGACGGGTGCGAGTCCCATCATCAGATGGGTCACTGTCGTCTGCAGAATGTCGAGGTTGCCGTACAGTCGGGAGACGAGCAGCGCGCCTTCAAGAGAGCCGATGATGACGTGCGCCCTCTCGTGCGATGATCCGGCGAAGGTGAGCGTGCCTTCTCTTCTGCCCTGCGTGAGCACTTCGGAGAGCCATGCTTCGTTCCGGTCGAAGAAGTGGATCACCGACCTCTGCATCGGATCGGACAACGTCGAATACTCGGCAGCGAGCATGCCGCACAAGCACATTCGTTGTTCCCGTAGGACGCCGATATACAGGCTCGCATAGTATTCGAGCCGTTGCGGAGCGCTCTGCTCGTCGACGGCCGACAGTGCCTCGAAGAAGCGGTGCTCGTACCGTCTGATGAGTGCCAGGCCGAGTTCCGCCTTGCCTGGAAAGTGGTAGTGCAGAGCGGGTTTGGAGATCGACAGTTCGGCGGCGATGTCCGCGTAGCTGAATCCGTTGAACCCGCGACTCTGCACGAGCCGTTCGGCTGCGTCGAGGATGTGCGACCTGGTGCTGCTGTCGCCGCTCGCGGGGCGTGGCGTCATCGTCGGTTACCCCTTGACTATCGGGCGAGCACTGATGAGAATCTGACCTACTGGTAGATCAGCATAACTCCAGCAGGATCAGCAATGACACAGGTCCCTTCTGATTTGGCATAGAAGCCGCAATGGTGTCGCAGCGCCATCGATGCCACTGCGAGACACTTGGACGCTTGCCCGGCCCGCTGCGATTCCGTTCGAGCGCGAAGCTCGGCGTTGTCAGTGCCGCTCGGAGGTTGTGGTCGCGAATCAGAATGAACCGAGCGGGAAGAGGGGGAGGCAGCCGATGTCGGTGAAGTAGAGGACCTGATCGAATTGTCCTCTCCGCCAATCACATTCACGTGACCGTGATGTTCTCGACAGGTCGCGGCCGCAGACAGGTCATGGGTTGTCCACAGGCAGCCCCATTTTGCCCACAAGAAGCTGATCGGCCTCTCGATTCCCAGGCAGTAGACATGATGGAAATGCACTTCGAGACCGCGTCGCAGGTCGAACCAATGAGGCACTCGGAGGTTGGTGTGTCTCCCGACACTCGCAAGCACGGACTGATCGGCCAGCTGATCGGTCGCAAGGAGGAACTCGACCGGATCGACCGGTGTCTGCGAAAGACGACGACGGGGCGTGGCGGGATTGTCATTCTCGAAGGCGAACCAGGCATCGGCAAGACCGCGCTGCTGGCGGCGGCCACGCGAGTGGCGGCCGCGCACGATGTGAGAGTTCTTCGCGGCGAAGCCAAAGAGCTCGAACAGCGCGTATCGTTCGCCACTCTGAGCGCCATCGCAGCGGCTTCGGGCGAGCGCCCCCCAATAGCTGTACGACCGGACATGAACCCTGACAGCGTGGCGATCGGTCAAGAGATGGCGATGGTCGAGTCCTTGGTCACGGCCTTCAAGGACAGTTGCATGTCGGGGCCCACCGTGTTGATCTTGGACGATGCGCAATGGGCCGATCCATCGAGTCTGCTGACGTTGCAGCGCCTAGGCGAATCCGTTGGTGAGCTTTCGCTTTCGATAGTTCTCGCGCTTCGGCCGTTGCCGCGCGATAAGAGTCTGGCGTGCGTGCTCGGTCAATTCGAGTCGTGGGGTGCAGAGCAGCTGCGGCTCGGTCCGATGAACGATGCGGAAGTGGCCGCGTTAGTGGAAGACTCCCTCGGCCTGCCCGCCGGACCGCGTTTGTCCGCCGCCGTCTCAGGTGCTGCCGGAAATCCACTCTATGTCATCGAACTGGTGGCTGGATTGATGCAGGCCGGCTTGATCGAACTCGGCGAGATCAGACCCGACCCAGCGACATTCAAGGCAAAAGGGCCTGGTGAAATCCGGCTGCCTGAATCGCTGACCGATGTGATTGTGCGCAGGCTGGATTATCTACCTGCGCAGTCACGGCAGGTTCTGCCTATGGCGGCGGCCTTGGGGCCAGGTGTCGAGGCGATCGAGCTGTCGTCGGTGCTCGGAGCGGCACTTATCGACGTGTGGAACGTGATCAGTGTGGCGGTCGAGGCGGGAATCCTGGTTCGTGCCGGTTCGGACTTGGTCTTCCGGCACGATCTGATCCGCCAAGTTCTGGCCGATCAACTCCCGCCGTCGACGCGCACGACGCTGCAGTTGCGGGCGGCGCGTGTCCTGATGTCGATGGAGGCGCCGGTCGAGCGCGTCGCGACCTATCTGCTGGCAGGCGATGCGCCGCTGGATAGTGCCGGTTTGGACTGGGTGGTCGAAGTTGCGGAGAGACTGACGGTTCGCGCTCCCGAGCTGGCAGTAGGTCTGCTCGATCGGGCCATCGGGTCTCCGACACTGGACACCGCACGCTGCGATGTGCTGCGACTGTGGCATGTCAGGGCGCTGTTGTGGAGCGGAAATCCTGGGAAGGCCGAGGTAGTAGCGCGGCGGGCATTGTCGGACGATGCCGCCTCGACAGGTCAGGAACCAGCGGCCGGCAATCAGCTCCACTGGCTGTTGGCTCACGCGTGCTTCGCCCAAGGAAACGTGGCCGCTGCCGTCGCTGTCGCCGAATCCGTCCTTGCCCGGCCTGGCCTCACGCCGATACAACAGGGCCAGTATCACGGGTTCCGCGCCTTGTCCTACCTGCTTCTCAGGCGCCGAGATGTCGTCGAAGAGGCGTCGGCATGGGCGATTTCGACTGGTGAAGCCTGCGCGGATCCCATCGCGTGGGGACTGGGTGCCTTCGCGCTCGGCCTACTGCGGTATCACCAGGGATTTCTCGGTGAAGCGCTGGAACTCGGCGATCGGCTGGTTCGAAGCTACGAAGATAGTGGCCGTCGGCGACTTTCCCATATCGACCCGTACTCGCTGAGCGGTCGGTGCCTGACCGAGCTCGACCAGTACGCGGCGGCAGAGAAGACGTTCACACTGGCAATTCGATTGAGCGAAAGTACCTCCGGGATGTATCTCGGGTCCATTCGGCTGGATTTGGCGCGCATGCACTACTTGGAAGGCCGCTGGGACGATGCCCTCGCCGATGTTCGAGTCTGCCAGGACGGAACGGACATCTTCGGATATGCCGCGACCGCCGAGTGCTTCGTCGCTCTCGTTGCAGTGCGCCGTGGCACCTTCACCAGTGCTCCCGAGTCGCTGCCTACACCAGACGACCGGCTGGGCAGTCGCAATTCTCGCCATCTGCGTCCCTGGGTCCATGCGCTGGTGTGCGAAGCCCAAGGCCGTCCGGATCAGGCGCTGGAAGCGGCGTCGGACATCTGCGATCAACTCGCCGAACCGGCGGCTTCCGTCGCGGTGTATCCGCTGTATCCGGATCTGGCGCGGCTGGCAGTTGTGGCCAACAGGCTTGATATTGCCAGCAAGGTCGCTGGCGCTGCGGAAGCGCTGGAGGCGCGTTACTTCACACACAGCCGCCACGCGACTGCGGTGCTGTGCCGTGGGCTTGCCGAGAGCAGCATCGAACTTGTAGCCGAGGCCGTAGAGTCATTTCGGCGTGCCGGTCGGCCTTGGTATGAAGGACAGGCGAACGAAAACCTCGCCGTCTTGCTCGCGAGCAATGGCCGACTGGACGAGGCTCGGTCGGCACTGGAAAGGGCGATCGAACTGTACACGCGCTTCGAGGCCGAATGGGACATTGCGCGGGCCGAGGCACGTTTACGCGATTTCGGGATACGGCGCGGTCGCCGCGGGCCCCGCAACCGGCCCAAGACGGGCTGGGATGCGCTGACGCCAACCGAGCGGAAGGTCGTCGCGCTGGTGGCGCAGGGACGGTCGAATTCCGATATCGCGACCAGGATGTTCCTGTCCCCGCGCACTATTCAGTCACACGTCTCCAGCATTCTGGCGAAGCTGAATCTGCAGTCGCGGGTCCAAGTGGCGATCGGCTTGGCCGGGCAGAGCTCGTAATACGCCCGACTAATCGCAAATATGTGGGCGGATTGCTCGGCGATCTGGTCGGGGGATAGGGGCCGGTCGTGGTCGAGCCACCGGACGATTCATTGTATGAATCGAGATCGCCTGCGGCGCAAGACCGCCCACGCAGATGCTCGGCCCACTCTGTAGTACGGGCAACAGCTCTCAGCTAGTGCCCCGTCCAGACAGATTGCTGCGCTACCCACTTCGGCTGCTCATCGAGCGTAGTCATTGGGCGGTCAAATACAGCCTGCGCGAACACCATTCGACTACGTTCGACAAACCCCGGCCCAGGGCTGGATACGGCAGGAGTTATCTGGACGCGGCACTAGTAAGTGGTAGATTCCGTTGGTTGGGCGGCAGTAACAGGCTCGCAACGGCAATCGCGCAGGCGAGCCCCGCCGCCAGAAAGAAGACCAAATTATAACCAGCAGCGACGGCATAAAGGGAGGTCCCGGCTTCCCGCGCCACTGTGGCCCCGGCGGCAGTGGAGAGTGCAGCCAGGCCGATCGAGCCGCCCACTTGATTGCCGGTGGTTGCGAGGCTGCTGACAATCCCGGTATCGCTGTCGAGGGCATCGACCGTCGCCGTAGCCATGAGCGTTGGAAAGGTCAGCCCGATACCGACCGCGACGAGCAACGTCGGACCGAGCACGCCGAAGAGGTAGCCGCTGGCGGTGTCGGCTTGGGCGAGCCAGACGAAACCGGTTAGGAGACAAGCGCATCCGATCAGCACCAGCGGGCGCGGCCCTGTTCGCGGTAGCAGCGTCGCAGCCGCTCGCGCGACAATCAGGAATGTCATCGCGGCCGGTGTTTGCCCGAGTCCGGCGCGAAGTGCGTTGTAGCCCAGCACGTTCTGCAGGAACAGCGGCGTGAAGCACCACATTGCGATGGAAATTCCGCCGAGCAGCGCCAGCATGCCGACCCCGACGGCTACTCGCCGGATTCGGAGGAGCCGTACGGGCATCAGTGGCTGACCTGCAAAGCGCCCCTCTACCACGACAAAGACCGCGAGCAGCAGGAGCCCCGCTCCGATCGGACCAAGTACACGGGGTGAAGTCCAGACGTGATCGGCGGTTTGCATCGCTCCGTATATCAGGGCGGCCAACCCTGCCGTTGCCGTGATCGCACCGCTGAGGTCGAGCGATTCACTCCGGCGGGTTTGTTTGTTGGACAATGTAATTGACGCGAGTGCGATCAGAACCGCGCCGATCGGCACGTTGATCAAGAAGACCCACCGCCACGACAGGCCAGTAGTGATGACTCCGCCCGCGAGCGCGCCCATCGTCCCGCCCACGCCACCCGCAGCAGACCAGACACCGAAAGCCCTCGCCCGCGCATGCTTTTCGGTGAACCTGGTGTTGACCACCGCCAATGTCGCTGGTGCCATCATCGCCGCACCGACGCCCTGTACCACGCGGGCTGCCACCAGCATCTGCGGCGCACCCGCCAGACCACCCGTCAGACTCGACACAGTGAACAAAGCCAACCCGCCGACCAGCATCCGACGTTGGCCGAACAGATCGGTGGCCCGGCCGGCCAGCAACATGAATCCGGCGACGGTGATCAGGTAGCCGTCCACCACCCAGGCCAAACCGGTGGCGGTGAAACCGAGATCATGTTGGATCGTCGCCAACGCGATGTTCACGATGGACGCGTCGAGGATGACCATGAACTGGCTGACCGAAACCAGCGCCAGAACCAACCGTATGTGATCGGTGCGCGGATCGGCCTGGCTATCGACTTCGACCGGGGTGTTGTTGGACTGGTACAAGTTCGGTCACCTGAGCTGGCCGGAAAGGTGGAATACTGCACTCGCCGGGATGCCCAGGCGCTGTGACCATGCCACGGCTTCATCCAGAGACGGGGAGTTTTCGATCAGCCGAGCGGCGGCGAGAATGGCGGGGAGTTTTCCGTGGTCCAGGAGTATTCCCACTGATATGGCCGCCGAATTGCGTAGCTCCGGCAGATCAGCCAACACTTTCAAGTCGCGGACCTCGGCATTCGAGAGATCTGAGCTGCGAAGGGTCGAGACGGTGCGCAGCGGTGTGATATCGACAGCGGCCGTGGTCTCCACGACCTCGGGATCGCCTTGTACATCGGATGCCCCAGCGTCCTGCCCGCACACAATCAGTTTGGTTGGAGCTGGTCGACCGGTGCGGACCTCTGCGAGGTCAACTCGGGGTTCCGGTGGCCGATCACGAAATGCCTGCGGACGGTCTGCGTGGGACTTGATGTCGAAAGGTTTGAGTTCGCCGCGGTTTTGCGCATGATCCGGAGGATGCCGGGCTTCGTCCTCGACGGTGGGTGATAGTGGTCGATGTCGTCGACAATCCGACCGACCGCGTTATATGCGACCCCGGCCCAAATCATGGAGCGAGGACCCATTCCTTGTGCGGTCAGTCTTTTCGCGGACGTCCGGCACGAATCCAGCATCGGGCAGCTGAGGCAAGTGCTGATGGCCATATGCCAGGCCTTCTTCGAACCGACGTCGAGATCCCAGTTGTCCGGCCGCATCGAGCAGGGCGGCTGGTGGGCTGGTCGCGCGGAGTCTGCTGGTGTGATCGGAATACCTGGCATCGCAATTCTCGGTTCATGGACGGTTATGCAAATGCTATGAACGAGGCGGAGGCCGAAACATCCGCGAACATACGTAGATTCGCCGGCTGGGTCCGGTCGGACCCAGGTCACGGCGCTTCCCAAGTTTGGGGACAGGGGAGTCGCGGTCTCGGCGGATGTACCGTTTCGGACGTGAGCGAGCCGAATCTTCCAGCGGCGGATAGTACGGCGTTGTTCGTGGTCACGGCCGCGGGCGAGATCGTCAGTCCGGAACATCAGGTATGCCTCGACCCGGCCGAAATCGCCTTCGGCCGCGCGTGCTGAAACGGCGGTAATGCTATGGCCAAGAACAATCCTGTCGGCCAGATGGGGAACCAGTGGGCGCAGCTCGCCGAGAAGGCGGGTAATGGGGAGATCCGATTCGACCCCAAGGTCGCCGCCACCGTGGCGGCGAAGATCATCGCTGTTCTCGAACAGGTGGCACACGTCGAGAGTCAAACGGCCGCAGGTAGATTCGCCCTGCAAGACCGCTCCTTCGCCCTGCAAGCCGGCTCCTTCGGACTGCTGCCGTACGAGGCGGGCGATCGGCATCCCGGTGACTATCAAGGCGGCGGGCCGAGTCCCGGCGAGCAAACGCGGCTGATCTACACCACCCTTGCTTCGGACATCCTGAAGGACGGCCTGCTCAGCCATGCGAAGGTGCTCAACGAGATGTTGGACACCTATCTCAATATCGGCAAGATGTACCCGTCCACCGACGGCGCCTCGGCGGCGATCTTCGACGATGCCGCGAAACGGCAGGCGGCCCTGCTGAATCCGTCGGCCTCGACTGCCCCCGCCGGCGCGGTCACGTTGGACACGAATGCCCCTACCGAAAGACTGACGCAAGACCCCGGGCCGACGGCCAATTCGCATGACTACATCGACCGCATGGACCACGTCCAGATGGTGGCGGCGACCCTGCCCACGTACTACGGCGGCAAGGGCGACAACAAGACCGTCACGCCGCTGGACGCCACCCAGCTGAGCTATCACGATCTGTATTACCTCGGCCATACAATGGACCCGCAAGCCACGGCCTCGACAGCGGGGTTCTGGTGGCAGATGGCGGGCCAGCTGTATTCCCGTTTCGCGGAATTGAAGTCGGTGCTGGGCGACCAGAGTGTCACGCAAGCGTGGGACGGTGCGGGCTATTCGGCAGCCGTCAAGTCGATGTCCACCTACGGCGAGCAGCTCGATGCGCTGACCGGCGGCATGTACGGCGCGCACGACATGCTGATGCACGTGGCGAGCTGGATGAACGTCGTGAAGCCGCAATTGCCGCAGGATCCGGTTCCGCCAGAGCAGCAGAGCGTCTCCACCGTCGAGGTGCAGGCGCTGGGCACTGGGGACACTCGTCCCTACCTCGATGCGTACGAGAACGGATACGCGAAGAATGTCGTCACCGAACCGTCGTCATATGTGCCGCATATCCCGCCTGCCGCGCCGGTGACCTCTGCCGCGACGAAGGATCCGGGCCCTGCGGGTCCGCCTGGGCAACCGGTCGGCGGCTTGGACACCAGGGGCCCCGCTATCGGCGTGCTGCCGAACACCGGGCCCAGCATGACCGAGCGGCCGGACACGGGGCTGTTGGATGCGGACCAGTATCTCCACGACAGGCTTCGGGGCACGGACCCGAGTCAGCCCCCGCCCGCGGACCCGAGTCAGCCTCCGACCGCGAACCCCAGCGATCCAAGTAACCCGAGCCAATCGCCCTATTCTACGAAACCAGCGGCAAGTCCGTTGAGCCAGGCGGAAAACGGGCTGGGGCAGGCGAATTCGGCGGGACAGCGAGGGACGCAGCCGAATTCGCCGAGCGCGAGTAGTTTGGCGAATCTGACGAACGCTCATAAGGTGGCGGTGGGCAAGCCGAAAACCGGCGCGCTCGGTGGCGGTGGCGGGGGAGGCGGCGCGGGCATCAAGGCCGCCGAGTTGGCGAAAGAGACTGCGCAGGAAGCCAAGTTGTTTCCACGCGCCGCGGCCGAGGCCGAGAAGGACGCGCTGGCCGCGCGGGCAGGCATGGCACCGCAAAGCGGGTATGGGGGCTATCCGGGCGGCATGGGTGGCGCCAAGCCGGCGGGAGAGGACAAGGAGAAGAAGCGCGCCGAGTACCTGTCCTCGAAGCGGTATCTGGGGGAAGCCTTCGGCAAGCCGCCAGCGGTCGCGAAACCGGTTGTCGAACAATGACACTCGACACCGCACGGAAGTGGCAATGCGGCGATCTGGAGTTCCTGGAGCGGTGGCGGGCGTGCACGGGTGAGCGGTTTCCGCCGCCGCCGTTGACCTTCCGGACCTCGATCGTGAGCCCGGACGAGTTGAACCGGCTACGCGCGCAGGCTCGCGAGCGCGCACGGAAGTTCCCGGACCCCGTGTTGGACGAGGTGATCGATAGCATCGCCCGCCCCGACATCCGCGTCACCGCGCACGCCCTCGGCGCCGACCCGCTGGACACATCGCGGTGCCTGCGCATCCTCGCGACCCGGCGCGGCGGCTATGGCTACATCGTCACCCAGCGTTTGGGCGAAAGCATCTGGCACACAACGGGATACACGATCACCGAGTTTCCGGCGACAACCTTGGCCGACGTGGTGGTCGGGCACCTGCCGAAGGTCGAGCGGGGCCGCCATGCGGAGATCGACCTTTCACCGGTGGTGAGCCCGGACGACGTCGACCACTCCTACCGTCGTCCAGTGGCGACCGACTCCGTCGACGACTACGGCAGCGACACCGAGCGCGCCCGCTCGTTTGTCGAAGCGCCGGTGGATTCTCGCGGACTGATCGAAGTAGAGCAGGGAATCTCGAAATTCGGCCCACGCGGCCAGCTCCGGCTCCGGCTCGGCTGGCGCGACCTCGTCGGCGACGGCCGCTACGCGTTGCTCGACGAGACCCCGCCACTTGCCGTCGCCGTCGACGTGCCCCGCCTGACCGCCCTCATCAACAGCCGGATCATCACGGTGATCGAGACGATTAAGGACGAGAACCATGGCTAACGACGGCACGCCGCCCAGCACACCCGGTGACGCGACGTCGACCGCCAACGGAGCGCAATCGGGCTCGGACGGCACGTTCCTCGACAACGCGCCAGATAAGAACCCGAGTTTCACCAACCCTTGGGACGGTCTGGCGGCTCAAGGCAAAAGCAACACCTTGACGGTATCGCACGGGTCCGCGACCGTGTGTGCGGGCGTAGCGAAGGAGATGTTGGCTCGCGTCAGCCAAGCGAGGAGCCATGTGAGCGACCTGTTTTTGAACCCTACATCGACCGGATACCCGCCGACCGGGTGGCGTCAATCCGGAGCGGACTTGGCGGCAGCGTTCAACGGTCAGGCCGATCATTTGGACAACTGCTTGGCTGGGCATGAACATGCGCTGCAAGGGATGGTCGATACCTTCAAGCAAGCGGGTAAGGCCTACAACGACACCGAAAACGCCAACGCTGCAGCCTTCTACGCAATCGCACCGTGGAATGACGCTATGACCACACACAGCGTGCTGCCCGCGGGCGAGTATCTGTCGGCGGGCGACGAGGCACCTTTGACATCAGCTGAACAGTGGATTTCCTCTCGCCACGGCGACGCATACGCCTACAGCCACCAGCTCCCAGGAGTGGTATATGACCACGGAAGTGTCAACAGACTGCACGACGACCAATACGCGAAGGGTGTGTTGTCGTCGATGTCGACGGCCTCCCAGCAGATGGGAGCCGGGTTCAAGCCGACCAGGCCCTGGTCGTCAGATAACACCTATACGCCGTCAGTCGCCCTCGAACACGGCGATGCTTTCACCAATGACGGCTTTTACACATTCTATTCCACGATCGACTATTGGCCGGTGATGCAGGCGGGAGCTAGCTGGTTGTGGCTGGCCAAGGAGTTGGACGAAGGTTTCGGTGCGCTGCGTGGCGCATTCAACGCGGTGCTGGGCGGCGGTTCGACGGACGGAACCGGCGTCGCGTGGACAGGAAACGGAGCCGACGCGGCAAATCAGGCAATCGCCAACTATCTGAAGAGCGCACAAGACCTGACCTATTGCATGGGTCAGGTGGCATCGCGGCTCGCGTTTACCGCAGACTGGCTCAACCAATTCAAAATCGTGCTGCCGACGCACCCTGAGCCCGACGAAGAATTCATGAACAGATGGCGTGAACGGTACGACAATGTCTATTCGCAGGGTGCAAAACAAAGCGTCGCGAACATGCCTCAGATGCCGCTCGCTCTCGCCGTTACGCCGACATCCACCGGCAAACCGACCGACCCGGCCGCTGCTGCCGCCGCGGCGGCAGCAGCCGGATCGGGTTTTGACCAGAACACCCAAGACGCCCGCAAGGCCGTCGATGATGAATTCGCGAAGAAGCTGAAAGACAGTGGGTTGGACCAGTATCTGGCCGATGTCAAGAAGAATGCCGCTGGCGATGGGCATTACGGTGCGGCGACTGGTGGTGCAGTAGGCGGAGCGCTCGGCGGTAGTACGGGCAAGGAGGCGTCGGCGGGTCAACCAACCCCATGGGAGCAGCAGATTCTCACCAAATTGGACAAGCTCGAAGCCCAGGCGGCGCAACAGCAGAACTCCAATTACAAAGTGCCCACTGCGAACCCACCCGGCCCACTGGAGCAGATTGCTCAGCCAATTCAGGGAAGGCCGACCTCGCCGCCGGACGGGCAGACTCAATCTGGCACTGGCACAGCCCCAGGCGTGACTGGTAACGCCGGGGATCCGGTGTATCCGGCGAACTACAACCCCTATGCGGCGCAACAGAACCAGGCCGAGCTGAGTGCGTTGGCGAATATCGGGCAGCAGGTGGCCGGTGCGTTCCAGCAGTTCACGAATCTCCTGGCGCAGGAGGTTCAGCAGCTGACGCCGTCGATCGAGCGGGCACTGGACGCGGCGGCTCACCACGACATGATGGACCACGACGCGCAGGGACCGGGCGGACACGACCATGCTGGGCCGGACGAGCCTCCGCGGGCGCAAGCCCGAATGTTCCCACGCGACGGACTTCTCGACGACACGCCGATCGCGGCGGCCGAGCAGGCAGTAGACACAGCGACCGGTGGCACTGGTGCCGAGGATGACGCCACCGCGCTGGCCGACGCTACGGCGGAGCCGTCGGTCGACGCATGATCCGCACTTGGAACCTAACCGATTTCGAGCTCAATGTTCGATGGCGCGAGCTTTCCGCGGAGCGGCATCTTCCCAAGCCGTTGTACTTCACGTCGCGGATCATGATGGAAGACGACTACCAGCGGGAGATCGCGATCGTGAGCGATCAGCTGAAGGGCAGACTGGACCTGTCCTTCGACTCCGCGCTGAGCATCATGATCGACCCGAACGTGCGGTTGGGAGTGCACGGATTCGACGGTAGGGAGCCGCGCAACGCGGCGGGGCGTATCCGGGTAGCCGCGGCGCGCAAATGGGAGCGGTGCGTGGTCATCACCCAAATACCTGGCGAGACGATCTACCACAGTGGCGGCTATGCCGTGAGCGAATGTGAGTCCACGGAACTGGCACGGCTGCTCATCGAGCAGCTGCCCGACGTCGATGCGGGCAAGCGTGGTCGGGTGGAGCTATCGGGTGGCGCGGACTATTCGTTCGGCCGGTCGGTCGCCGCCGAATCGTCGGACGCCGATGAGTACGACACCGTCGCGGACCGCTCCGAGGCATTTCGCAGTACCCCGGCCACCACGATCGGCCAGATCGAAATCCGCCAGGGCAGTTCGCGTTTCGGGCCGCGCGGGGTGTCGCACCGCACACTGGAGTGGCGGGACCTGGTCGATGACGGTCGGTATGTGATGGATGACAATGGCACCGTCGCGGTTCCGGTCGACCGGGATCGGCTGCGCGCCATGGTCGACACCGACATCGGCATGGTGATCGGCGCGATCGAAGACGAGACCGGAGTCAGCGGGAGCCTGCACCTGCCCGACGACACGCGACGATTCTCGGTCACCGAAGAATCGTGGTGACCAGCCCACGTCGGCCGTGACGCGCCTCGCCGAGCCAATTCTCAGGATTGGGAACATCAGGCGATATCGGTAAAAGCCTGTCGTACCTTCCCTTTTGAAGGGCAGGTGTGAGATGTCAGCCTCGGAAATGGGACTCCTCGTCGGCACCGCCGAATCCGCCGCAGGCCGGATCTCGGTGGAGACAACGGAATTGGGATTGCCACTGTCGGTAGCCGTGGACCGAGCCGAGTTACGACACGATCCGGCCGGTTTGGCGGCCGAGATCGTCCGGTTGTGCCGTCAATCAGCGAATCGTGCCCGGCTGGCGCGGCGGGCGGAACTGGCGGAGGCCGGTGTGGCGCACGACGTGCTCGATCGGATGGGGCTGCCGACCGCGGACGAGGTCGCGCAGGCCGAGCTGGCCGAGGAGACCGAATACGAGTACGCCCCGCTGAGTTGGCTGAGGAGTGGCGGTGACTGAAGCGAATTTCGGTTATTTGACGGATGTTTCGGCCGCGGTGGACGCGTTACGGTCGCATGCCGAGCGAATGCTGGAGCTGAACGAGCGGATATGTGCCATCCGGGTGGAGGAGACATCACCCGACGGCGCGGTGACTGTAATTGTGGACGGTGAGGGCAGATTGGTGGATATTCATCTCTCCCATAGCATTTCCCGTTTGACACCGACCGAGTTCGGCCAGTGCCTCGTGGATACCTCGCGTGCCGCCGCGCGTCGCGCTGTGGAAACACAGGCCGCTCTGGTGGCGGCATTCAACGACACCGACGCGGATACCTCCAACTCCTCCTAGAACCCCCATGCCACGTGGCGTCGACGCAAAGGACAACCAGATGAATCAAGTAGCGGTCATTCCCGAGGCTTTCCGCGCGCACGGGGACATCAACGCGACCCAGGCGGGCATGGTGACGGTTGCGGGCACGGTGGACCAGGTCGCCGCCATCCAGGCAGCTTCGGCGGTGCTCGGGCCGATCGCGGCGGAGTTTCTCGCCGCCTTCGCGGTGGCGCAAGCCAACCACGCACAGGCGGTGGCCGAACTCGCGCACGTGCACGCAGCCACCGATGTGACATCGCATGCGGCGGCCGCCAGCTACGAATCGGCCGACGCCGGCTCCGCCGCCGGTTTCGACGGCCTCGCCTCGTTCGACAGCACGCCGGCGTTCGGCACCGACGATGGCGCGACGCCCGGCTCCGAACCGGAGAACGACACCATTTCCGATACCGCGCCGCAGCCTCCTGGGGAGAACATGTCGCCGGACGCTGCGTCGAGGTCCGGCGCGGTTTCCTCGGACTCGGTGCCGCTCCAGCAGACTTCCGTCGCCGCGGTGGCCGAGCACACCGTCGCACAGCCGCTCGCCGCTCCGGTCAGATCGGCAACGACTGGTGTGGAGACGATATGAATCCCTCATCCCTCGGTGTGCCCCCCGCTCCCGCTCCACTGCACCCTGATGTGTTGGACGTGTTGCGGCACAACGCAATCGCCCCACCAGGAAACCAGTCGTTGGATCAGATCCTGGCAGGTCTCGGATTGCCGCCGCTGCCGGACTTTCCGCCGCTGCCGCAGTTGCCGGACCTGCCGCCACTGCCACCGCTCGACCCGGCCGCGTTGATGCGGCCGATCACAGACATGCTCGGGAACTTCGGTACCGGCAATCTCGGGATAGGACCGCTCAACCCGGTCCAGTTCTTCTCACAGGTCCTCAACGGTCTCACCCAGGTGATGGCCCTGGGGTCGACGGCGATCAGCGCGTTGTCGGCGTTGCAGGGTGCGGGCACCCAAGCGGCGTTGACGAAAGCGTCGCAGGCACAAGACAATGCGGGCGCCATTACACAGCAGGCAGGCCAAATCCATTCGCTGCTGGCGGCTGCTGCGGTCGCAGTCCAGACTGGCAATGCCGAATTGGCTGCCATCGCCGCGAAATTGGCTGTCGAGATCGCCGCCGCCGCGGCGACACCGGGCGGACAGGCATTCATCGCAGCGGCTACGGCCGAGGCGGCGACCGAAGCGGCGGCGGTCGTGGCGCTGGTGCGCGCCGAACTGGGCGCGCTGACCAGTCAGATGACGGTGGCAGGACGACCGGTGCCGATCACGGCCGCGCCGAATCCCGCTCCCGCGCAGCTGCAGAATGTCGCCGGGCAGGTACCTCAGATGCTGGAACAGGCCGTGCAGCCGGTGACACAGTTGCTGCGTCAGGGCGAGAAGGCCATCGATCGGCAGGTGCGCTTGCGCCCGGAGCATCACGGGTATGTCGCCGAAGCCACCGCACACGGGACTGGTACCGGCGCGATAGGTGCGGTCACACCGATGGCGTTCGCCGCCTCCGGCGGTGGTGGGGTCGGGGTCGCACGGATGCCGCTGCAGCCGGTCGTCACCGAGACGCCTCTCGGCCCACCTGCCGAGGCGGTGGTGCGGGCAAGCGAGATGGATGCCGCTGCGGGCGCGGAACTGACGGCCGAGGAGTCCATAGCGGCGCGGGCAGGCACGCCGATGATGCCGATGGGCGCGGCGCTCGGCGCGCGTGCCGCCGAGACTTCGGTGGCCGCCCGGGAGTACCTGGTGAGCGCCGAGCACGGCGACGAGGTCGTCGGCGAGCTCGGGGATGTCGCGACGCCGGTGGTCGGCGGCGCGGCGGCGCGCCCGGCGGATTCACCGGACAAGGCATTGACGCTGTAGCCCAGTACCAGCACGACCAGGAAGAAGTCATGAACGGACACGTCGAATTCGATTCGGTGGCGGCCGATCGGGTTGCCGCGCGGCTGGACGCGTTGGCCGACCGGCTCGACCACACATTGAGCGGAACGCATTGCGCGCTCTCGCCTGCCCCGGCCGGGGTGGACGCGGTGTCGGCCGCCGCCGCAGAGACCTTCGGGGACGTCGGCGAGGGTTTCGGGCAGTCCTATGCCGGTGGCGTATACGAGCTGCGAAAGCTGGCCGCGCAGATGCGTTCTCATGCGCAGTCCTTCCGGAGCATGGACGCGCTCAACGTGACGTTGTTCGACGGATTGTGCTGAGCGGGTAGGAGATTGGCGATGGTCGAGCCGAACGGCTTCACCGGGCGGGTCTGGGAGGCGACGCCCGCAGACCAGCTTGTGCGCGATCTGGTCACTGGCCCCGGGGCGCTGCCCATGGCCGATGCGGGCGTGGCCTTCGGTCAATTGTCGGCGGTACTCGTCGAGGCCGCGGTGGAGTATCACGCGATCCTGGGCGAGCTCGGTAGCGCGTGGCGGTCGGCAGACAGCGATCCGGGGGTGCAGCGGCTCGCGGCGTTGCGGAACTGGATGGTCGAGGCCGCCGAAGCCGCCGCGACCAATGCTGCGCGCGCGGAGGCGCAGGCCATCGCGTACACCGTGGCGGCTGCCGCGATGCCGGGAGAGGCAGAGCAGGCCCTGTGGCAGGCGTTGAAAGACATGACGGCACAGGGTATTCCGCTGGGCGGACCAATGGTGGGCGCGGCCGCGACTCTGGAGGACCAGGCGCATGCGGCGAAAGCGCGTGCCGCGCAAGTCATGCAAGACTACGAGGCAGCGACCGCGCCGGTCGCGCAGCCCTGGACACCGCCCCCGGCGCCCGTGCTCATCAGCGACGCCGCACTGCTGGCTGAACAACAGCAC
Organism: Nocardia sp. NPDC005998; assembly: GCF_040614395.1. Lineage (NCBI taxonomy): Bacteria > Bacillati > Actinomycetota > Actinomycetes > Mycobacteriales > Nocardiaceae > Nocardia > Nocardia sp. NPDC005998. Next base: position 70,609 of record NZ_JBEXUI010000016.1, read on the forward strand.
GACGTGCCACGCTCGCCGATGACCCGTCCAGGTCCGGCACCGCTGCCCGCGTCCGCTGGATACCGCGGTCCGTCGATATCACCCGCGCTGCAGACGATTGCGCCCATCCCCGCCGCCGCGCTGGGCGAGACTGTGCTCGTCGACGAGCAGATCGTCACTGATCAGCGGATTATCGGAACAGCAGCTCCGGCAACGCAGGTCACGCAGGCGCCGATGGCACCGGGAACTATGGCAGCCGCGGCCGCGGCGGATGCGGACGAATACACCCCCGCACGCCCCGCCGCAGGGCCGGGCGGGGGTGCGGAGTTCGACGCGCTGGCTCCGGACGCCGGGTGGGCCGCCACGCCGCCCGTGCTCGGTGGAACCTCCGCACCTCAGGTACGGACGATCGGCGCGCGGGCGGAGCAGATATGACAATGATGACCGAAGACGCGCTCGAGGCCGCAGTCGACCTGCTCCAGATTCCCACTCTGCCAGTGGTATTGGCGCTCGAGCCGCGCCACGAGACGATCGCGGCGGCGCGGGCCGCTCACGAGGCGGCGCTCAGCACATTGCGGGAGCGTGGTCTGGTGGACGAATACGGCGATGTGGCAACCGAGGTGGCATCGGCCTTGTTCACCCTCGCGCAACCGGACCGGCAGTTGGTCGCCCGATCATTCGGGCAATCGGGAATTCGGCGCGTGTGCTTGGCGCGGCGTGGCGGTAATCACGCCCTGGCTGTCCGCGACGGCGACGATGTCGATATCCGGGAGGTGTGGGCCGACGATGACCCCGCCACGCTGGCGCGCACGTTGGGCTCGGCATTGGGTAGGCCTCCTGCCGCCGACATCCCGCCCTTTCGAGCACCGGCTGCCGAGATCGGCGAAAGACTCAACGCCGCAGCCGATTCAGCCGACTTCACGGACGTGGCCTACCACTTCGGCGCAGCCGGTCGGGAGGCCGTCGACTTCGGCATCGCGATGTCGAAGTGCCGCACGCACACCGAAATCGTCTGCTACGGAGAGGATTCCACGACCATGGTCGGCGCGGTCGCGGTGTACGACACCGACCGCGGCCGGATCCTCGCGGTCCCCGATCGGTCGCAGGCGGACACCCAAGCCTGGATTACCTTCGCGCCCGGCTCCGATCATCGCCTCGGCCAAGCGATCGCGACCCTGATCGAAGCCCTGCCGGGAGGAAGGTGGATGCCTTAGTCCCGCGCATCGACATAAACGAAGAAGCGAATACCGACAGTATTAGAAAAGAGGTGGCCACCGATGGCCCAAGATGTCTCCGTTGATCATGGCGCGTTCCTCAAGGCGACGGGCCAAATGCGGGATGTGATCCCGACGCTGGACCAGACCGCGAAGAAGCTGGACGCCAGCGTTCAGGCGGCCGAGGCAGGATGGAAGGGCGAGGCGAAGACCGCATTCGACCACTTCGCCACTCGTTTGCATGGATCGATCACGAATCTGCACAAGTCGCTGATCGACCTCACCACCGCGCTGGAGCAGGGCAACAAGCACCTGGGCGGAACCGACTCGGAGAACACTCAGCTCTTCGGCAAGATCGACACCGAGCTGTCCTCGCAGTCCTACACCAATCTTGTCTGATCTGCTTCACCGACCACTGTAAGAAAGGGACTTCGTCATGAGCTACGCGACAGACACCAGCGGCATCATGCAGTACAGCCCAGGGCACATCGAGGCGCTGCTCGGTGAACTGCAGGACTTCAAGACCGCGCTGCAGAGCTCGCATAGCGATGCGAACACTGCGGACACCGCGATTACCAATGTCTGGAAGGGAGCCTCGGCGCAGGCTTATCACACCGCCTTCGGCGCTGTCTCCCACAACCTCGACGACGTGATCAACGTGCTTCAGCAGGGCATCAACGGGGTGGAACAGGCACACAACAACGCCCAGACCACGGACAAGAAGGTCATGTCCATGTTCAACGGCGGTTGATAGCCAGTCGAGCCGGACGGCCGAAGCGCTCGCACCCCTCCACTTCGCGGCACACGTTGCAGAATCCGCGAAGAATAGACGGGTGCGAGCGCGTGCGGCTCGACAACGCGCGCAACACGATCGAAGTAGTTACGTGCGGTATGGAAGTGATCCTAGTGACGCTGCGGCCGGGTCTGCTCCATGCACAGACCGATGCACCGTTTGACCGAACACTCTGCGCCGCTTCCGGATTCGGCGGCCTTCGCTGACGGACTGGCATGCTCGGCTGGTGCGGTGATTGAAGCAACCTCAGCTGACTGCCCTGGCCGTTCGTCGGCATTCCTTATGACGATCGACTCGAAGCGCGGCGGTCCGACTGCCCGGTAACTGGCCGATTACCGACGTTGAACGGCGTTTAGATCACGCGGGTAGCACGCGGCCACAGTCGTACATCTTTCTCCAGCTCACGGACCTATTGGAGTATGTCAGGCGCCGCGCAGCCTCCGACGACCGCGCCAGCATGCGACCCACCCGGGGTGCCGTCGCCACCACGTCAGCACCCACACTGTGTGCACGCTGCCGAGAATGAGCAAGACGACGACGCTGTCGAGGTTGGTGATCAGCGATTGACCCAGGCCAATACAGGTGATCGCGCGCGAGATCAACGTCAGGTCGGCGGGGACGGTGAACATGGCCATCATGCCGAGACAGAGTGCCGTTCCGACGACCACGACGACGCTATAGATCCGCACCGCCCGGCGTTCGTGGTGCGGCAACCCGAGACTGGGGTCGACCGTCGCGGTAGTCGATCCGAAGATGGTGTGTCGCACCCGGTTTCCAAGGTAGCGGGCATACGCAGTGCCGTCACCGAACAGGTTGCGGCAGGCCAGGACGTCCTGCAGCACGTAATAGACGTCGGTGCGCATGAAGACCATGAACTCGAACGGCAACGACATCAGCGCGATCACCAAGGTCGCGGCCAGGATTCTGTGCACAGTGGTCGCTGGGCTCGTCGTCGCTTGGATCAGGACCGAGACCGCCGCGACCGACAGATTCGTCGCCATACCTGCCAGATATGCGGTAAGCCGATGCCTGCGGGGGGCGAATTCGATACCGCTGATGTCGGTTTCGGCAATCAGGAACTGCAGCCGCGTACTCAGTTGAATCCGGGCGTGCACGCCTGCCGCCCGGGCCGTGATGAAGTGAGCCAGCTCGTGGACATAGACAAGCAACCATCCAGCCCCTGCGCTCAGCGCCAATACCGCACTTCCCCGCGAACTCCACAGCAGCTCATGGAAACTGGGCAGCAGGCCGGGCCGGAGCACGAGTGCCACGGTTGCCACCAGCATCAAACCAATTAACAGGACAGGAAAGACCGGACTCAGTGCGAATCGGGCGTGTTCGGGCCGAATGCGGGGAAACGACGCCGGAAGCGGTGGCGCAGAGGCGACCGGACGGCCATCGATGTCGGCGACGAAACCGAGCGCCGCCAAATCCCGGGCGAAAGAGAGCACATCGAATACACAACCTTCCGTGTCAGCCATCCGCGTCGCGGCCTCGTCGATGCTGTGGCCGGCCCGGAACAGCTCGATCGCGACCGCGCCTGCACGGGGCAGCGCCACGAACCGGCGGGTGTCGAGTCTGCCCGTGATCCATTCATCGCCGTCCTGCCGAATCGCCATGTCGTGCAGACGCACCCGGCTCTCCGGAAGCACGACGGGCACGGGTTCGGTCACGACCGGTCCCCGCAGATCGCGCATTCCGCCCGGCGCCCGAGCCGAACCAGATTCGATTCGCCGGGAACTGCGAGATTGACCTCGTAGCAGAAACCCACCTCGATCGGTGGTGCGCCAGTGAGGACTGCGAGCACAAAATGTGTGACGAAACTGCCCGTGATCGCGGCCGACACGATGTTGACGGGATTCCAGGGCAATCGCGGGTCCAGGTCCTCGATGGACGTTCCCGGCGGCATACGCATGTCCGGTATGTCGGCTGCCTGATCATGCAGGCACTCCCAGCACGCGCCGGATTCGGGTCCGTGCACACCCACGGAAGCAATCGGGCCATGATAACCGCCGACCACCCACGTCACGCCGGCCTGGTGAAACGCCCGGTTGGCCCACCGGCGGATCACGCGCGGCTTGTCAGCGCACAGCGCCACGACGTCGTAACCTGGCTCGAGCAGAGCACCGAGATCGGCCTCACTCGTAATCCATAGTTGCTCGCCGCTGATCTCCACATCGGAATTGAGGTCACGCAGATGCTCCGTTGCGGCATCGATTTTCGACCTGCCGATGTCGGCCTCCCGATACAGAATCTGTCTGTTCAGATTCGAGAGCTCGACGAAATCCGCGTCGACACAGTGCAGGAAACCCACACCCGATGCGACGAGCCCTTGCGCAACAGCTCCCCCCACACCACCGAGACCGATCAACAGAACCCGGGACCGCCGCAACCCGATCTGGATATCCCACGAATTGGCACGCGGCGCCCTATCCATCCAGCGAAAAAACGGGATGCCACGAGAGTAGCGATCGCGCTCCCGGTCGGACAATTCCACCGGCACCGGCGCGCCGCAATCTTCCAGCAAGCCTGCATCGAGCAATTGCTGCATCGCATCGGCTATTTCTCGCGGTGATACGTCCACATGATCAGCCGAAACCGCCGAGATTATCTCGGCGGGCGATCTTGTTCCGTCGAGCGCGCCGACCAGGGCCTTGATTCTGCCGTCCGGATCGTCGATCTCAATCCCCAGCCCATACACCGTGGCACCGATTCTTACGGCGCGGTCGACCGTCACGTAGGGGCTCAGTTCCGGCTTGACCCGCGGCCTCGCCATGTCCACAACCTGGATTCGGCCGTTCATCGAGCCTCCAGAAATCAGCCAAGCGATCAAAGCGCAGCATTACCGGCGAATGATTCGCCTCCACCGAAAACATTCTCAGTGGAGACGAACCACACGCTACAAATTACTATCCGTTAGGCGCCGTTCCCGTTGCTGGGCATGCCAGCGGTCTCTTTCTTGTCCAGTGGGCGGATTGAAATCGGACTCGGACGCTTATCGGAGGAGCGAACTGTGGTTTCGATCTTCTTCATGACTGCACTCCTTAACTGAGCACTCGCAACCACCAACCAATTTCGGCGGGCGAGCGGGCCACTCGGCCGACACTACCGAGTCGTAACGGCCCAAATATCCGCCATAGTGCCCATATCTCGGGGTGGGCGGCCTTCGGCTTCCTCCGCGCTCGTTGCCTGGGCGAGTGCGGCATCCCCGCCGAGAAGATCTACATGGACAAGAAGACCGGGGCCATCCTCGACCGCCCTGGCATCACCGAGCTGCTGCGCTACGCGCGCCCCGGCGACACCATCGTCGCCGTCACTCTCGACCGGCTCGGCCGTAACCTGCGCAAATGTCTCAACATCGTGCACGACGTGTGTGAACAGGGCATCGGGATCGATACGCTGAAGGATCCGATCCCGATCGACACCAGCGATGACTCGGCTGTCGCCGAATTCGCCGCCACCATGCTCGTCTATTTGCGCACATGGAGCGGGTGTTCATGTGCGAACGCGGCGCCCACGCCTGAGAAGTTGGCATCCTGAATGCAAGGTGCGCTCAGCGCGATGAATCTTTGGCATTCCCAATCATGGGAATGTTCTTCCGGTCAGTCGTGGGTGAAGGCCGAGGTGAGGTAGCGCATTTCGTCGGCGATGGAGATCATGCGGACGGTGGTGGAACCGGTGGGGGTTCGGATGGTGACGATGTTGGCAGCCTCGGATTGGGTGAGAGTCACCTCGGCGTCGGGGTAGCGGGGTGCGGTGCCGCTGGGGTGCACGTGGACCGTGGTGGCCTGGGAGGCGTGCGCGGTCGGCGGAACACCGTCGTAGACAATGACATTCGGGGCGATCTGGGCCGAGCCCGCCGCGCCTGCGAGGCTGAGCGCGGCGGGCTCGGCGACTCCGGATACCAGGGAATGCCATGCATCAGGACGTGAGGTGTACACCAGCACGCGTGCGCCGGCCGCCAGGGCGCGCAGGAGCACCTGCTGGGCCAGTGGCACGCCGATGATCTCCACGCGACGCAGGCCCGGAGCGACTACCGGGATCGCGACACCGCGGCCGAGATCGTCGGCGCCGATGAGTTGGCCGACTCCGCTCGACGGAACCGCCAGCGCGGCAAGGGATTGTGCCGGGCCGAAGCAGACACTGGTGGGCGGGCCGAACTTCTGAGTGGTCAATGGCAGCGTGGCGACGAGCGCGCGGTACTGGTTGCCCGCGAGCGGGCGTAGTCCGGGCATCGGCGGGTGCTCCAGCGGCTGTCGAGTGTTGAACCGGACGAGCGTGGTGAGGGCGAAGTCGCCTTCGCGGCCGCCCGCGAGCGGCGCGGGGCGCAGTCGGAGCATGAGTGTGGTGGATACGCTCGCCACGGTCCAGACTTCGGCGAGGGCGGCGCTGTCGAGACGGGCCGAGTCGAGTTCGTAGGTGGTCAAGTGGATTCCGTCTTGCTCGGCGCCGCGCCAATGCTCGACCAGCGATTCGCCGCGTACGCCATCGGCGAGATGGCGTACGGCACGGTCGATTTCGTGTGCGGTGAGCACCGTGACCTCGAGTCCCCGCGCGGCGAGCCGGTTGGCGACTCGACAGGTGGCGATGGCGGCGGTGCGGGTCATACCCGCCTCGCCGCCGCCGCGGCCTGCGATGGCCTCGGCGTTGGTCAACGGGTTCAGCCGGAGAGTGAGCCACACGGTGAGCCATGACGGTGACGGCAGCGGCCCCAGCACCTGACTGTAGAGCCGGGCGATCGGGCCGCCCTCACCCGTCGCGCGGCCGCCTACGCAGTTGACGTCTATCGCGTCCAGGCCGATGTCGAACTGCGTGAGGCAGCGCGCGATCTCGTCCAGTGGCACGGCATTCTCGGTCGTGAGCACGCCGGGGCCGAGCAGGTTCACGCCGCGGGCGGGGCCGTCGATGCGCAGCATCGTGAGCAGACAGTCGCCGTCCCACCGGATTCCGTACTGACTGCCGTCCAGATCGGGTTGGGCGATATCGAACGGGGGGTGATAGCGAGTGGTTCTGAGATGGCGGCGGTTCCACTGATACCGCGCACGCGCGCCGATGTGGGCCGGAATGCCGCTGCCCCGGACCGGCACCACGCCGAGCAGGAACACCGTTGCGCCGACGGCCGCGACGACCAGCGGCTCGCTGTCGACGACGGCCGCGACCAGTGACGAGGCGAACGCGACTACGGCGGCCGAGAGTACGACCGGCAACGGCCATCGGCGGAACAGCCAGAATTCGGGTGAGCGCAGGGCACTCGCGGGGCGCTGCTCTTGGCTCGCCGAAGCCGTGTTCGGCCAAGCAGTCGGTTGGGTGGCCACCATTGGGGACTCTTTCCGTACCGGGAAATGTGGCACTACGGTACCGTGTCGAAAGCTTTGCAGTAACCACCGAATACGGTTCGCCGCGTCGAGAGTTGAATCACCCCAAGATAACTCGTCGCATCGAGAATCAAAATTGCCGAGGAGCGTTGTCGTGGCTTCGCAGTTGACAACTCGAGCGCAAGTCAACGGATATCGTTTTCTGATTAGGAGGCTCGAACACGCGTTGATCCGGCGGGACGTGCGGATGCTGCACGATCCCATGCGCGTGCAATGGCGTTCACTTGTGGTGGGTTTGGTGTTGGGACTGCTCGGGGTGGCGGGGGCCGCGATCCTGAGCTTTCTGCATCCGCAGGGTGCCGTGGACAATAATGCCGTCATCGTCGGCAAGGACAGCGGTGCGCTCTACGTGATGCTGAACGGGACGCTGCATCCGGCGTTGAACCTGGCCTCGGCCCGATTGATCGCGGGCGCCGATGCGGCACCGACGTCGGTCAAGGAATCCGAGCTCATGGGCTACCCGCGTGGCCCGATGCTGGGAATTCCGGGTGCGCCCGCGACGTTGCCGGGTGCGGCGGAGTCCGATTCGGACTGGACCGCGTGCGATACGACGACACCGGTCTCGGGCGCGTCGACGCTGGTGTTCGCGGGGCGGCCGCGACAAGATCGGTCGGTGCACCCACTGGGCCGCGATGAGGCGGTCCTCGTGTCCGTCCACGGCACAACCTATCTGCTGTACGACGGCAAGCACGCCCAGGTCGATCTCACCGACGACGTGATCGCCCGGTCATTGAAGCTCGCGGGCGCACAACCGCGCGCGGTGGGCGCGGGATTGCTCGACGCTACCGTCCCGGTGCCCGCGATTGCCGTACCCACAGTGCCGATGGCAGGTCAGCCAGGGCCGGTGATGGGCGCCAAAGTCGGCTCGGTGATCAAGGTCAATGGCATCAATTCCAGCGAGCTGTACGTGGCGGTGACAACCGGGGTGCAACCGATCTCCCCGTTCGCGGCCGAGGTGCTCCGCAACGCCAACTCGGTCGGGGACAGCGACGTCATCCAGGTGACACCGGACGCGCTGAGCGGTGTTCCGGTAGTGAACACGCTGGCGCTCAACGACTTTCCGGTACAGCGGCCGAAAGTGCTTTCGGCCGACGACTTCCCGGTGGTGTGCAGTTCATGGTCGAAGCCCGCTGACGACCGTGACGCGACGATCGGCCTGACCGCGGCCAAGACCTGGCCGCTGCCCGCCTCCGCGACACCCGTGCCGATGGCCAGCGGCGGTGTCGGTCCAGACCGAATCGACGCCGCCTACGTTCGCCCCTCGTCGGGCGAGTTCGTGCAGATCACCGGCATCGTGCCGGGCAGCGTCCGGCGCGACGGTCTGTTCTACATCGCCGACACCGGAATCCGCTACGGCATACCGGATCTGGGCACCGCGAGAATGCTCGGCATGCCTGCCGAGCCCAAGCTCGCCCCGTGGGAGATCGTCGGCCTGCTCATTCCCGGCCCCGAACTCACTCGCTCGGCCGCCCTCGTCGCTCACGACACCCTCCCCGACCCCCGCAAGTAAGCCCCAGGGCCGGTATCACGACACTAAGTATTGGGAGTCGATCGGTAACCGAACACCGATAGTTCATAGTTCCAGGATTCTTGGTCTGTGAGCGGCTGGCCGATGAGCACCGCGCACAAGGGAACGTTGATCGATTCCTGGCTGGTGCCGCGTCCAGCTGACTCCTGCCGTACCCACCCCTGGGCCGGGGTCTGTCGGACGTAGTCGAATGGTGGTCGCGCAGGCCGTATTCGACCGCCTGATGACACTCGGCGAGCAGTCGAAGTGGGTAGCGCAGCAATCTATCTGGACGGGGCACTAGGAGAGTGCTGAATAAGCGGGTTTTGGGGCGGGAAGAGCGCCGACAAGGCCGTCTGTGCGGTGTGTGAGGTCAGGCCCTCGTGAGGGTCGACAGAGTGGTCGTTCTTCCCGCCGGTATCAGTATGACGTGCGGGGCTGGTCGGGGTCGCGGGTTCACCGCCCTCAGGCGATGGCCCAGGTGTTGTTGATGCGGTCGAGTCCGAGGTTGAGCAGTCGGCGCAGGTTCAGAGCGGCCATGCGGGTGTGCAGCCATTGGTTGTTGGCGGGTATGCCTCGGTAGCGCAGTTTGAGGCAGCGTCCTTTCGGGCCGATCAGCCAGGCGATGGACCGTTCGACCATGGGCCGGTGGCGGCGGTAGCTGGTGACGAGGTCGGTGTTCTCGCGCCAGTCGTGGCGGGCTCGACGCAGGTGGGCGTCGTGTTCGTGCAGGTTGAGGGTGCGGCCGTCTGTTCGGGTGGTGCATTGCTGGCGCAGTGGGCAGCCGCGGCAGGCGACCCCGAAGACGACCTTGTGTTTCGAGGTGATCGAGCGTGTGACCCCGCCCGGGCAGGTCGCGGTGCGGTCGTGGTGGTTGAGGGTGAAGGCATCGAGGGTGAACCCGCCAGGGACCGCCGGGCGCAGCGGAAAGGGTTTGATGATCGCGGTGTGGCCCTGCCCGGCTAGTTCGGCGCGCATGTCACCGGTGCCATATGCGCTGTCGCCCAGCACCTCTCGTGGCTCGTTCTCCTCGGCGAGCAGGTCCAGGCCGATGACGGATTCGTGGTTGTCGTTGCCGTTGCCTTTGGCGAGGCGACCGTCGGTGAACAGTCCGGTGTCGGGTTCGACCGCGACGTGGGCCTTATAGCCGTCCTGTCGTTTGTGGACGGTTTTGTGGATGTGGCGGGCGTCGGGATCGACGACCGAGATCACCCGGTCGGTGGTGACCTTGTCGGCGATGCGCCACCGGCCGTCGGTGCCGTCGGAGTCCTCGGCGGGTTCGACGTCCTGGCCGGCGATCAACGCCAGCAACGCCAGCGCCTGCGATGCCTTGTCTCGGATATCTTCATCGAAGTCGTTGCCGGCCAACGTGTTCACGACCGCGTTCGCGTCGTTGACCAGCGCCGAGACCAACGCCTCCCGAGCCGCATTGTCGTCCCAGGCGATTGCGGGTTTGCCGGGATCGTCGTAGTCGTGGGCGCTGCACTGCGTGGCGATGACCGCCGCCGCGCCCGGCACCTCGCGCCGCACCCGCCGGATCGCCGCGATCAATTGGGTGACCGTATCCTGGGTGGCGACCGCATCGTCAAGGACCACCGAATCCAACGCCCGACGTGTCTTACCTTGCAGCACACCAGTTTCAGCGATAACGGTGCGGACCGCGTCGAAGATCCTGTTCGGGTTGTTCGACTTCGCCAACCGCCGCCGCCAATAGGTCAACGTGGACGGATCGAAACCCTCATCGTCCAACGCCAACCCGCAGGCCACTTTCCACCGCAGATCACACCGCAACGCCTGCACCGTCTCCCGGTCGGACAGATCACACAGCGCCTGCAGCACCATCACCGATGCCGCGACCTCGCACGGCAGGCTCGGACGCCCGGTCCGGCTTGGGAACAAGTCCTCGAACATCCCCGCAGGGAACAGCGAACGCCGATGCTCAGCCAGGAACGCGAACACACTGCCCGCCGGAACCAAATGCCCAACCAGCGCAGCAGCATCCATCAACTGCGGATCCGAACCACCCTCACCCTGCACCCCGCCATCCTCGTTGACCCAGCCCTGCGGGCCGGGTCAACACACCGAGTTATTCAGCACTCTCCTAGCCACCGAGGGACGCGAGGACGGAGTCGAGGGCGTTGCGCATGTCGGTGGCTTCGATGCGCATGAGTGCGGTTTCGTCGAGGTCGGATAGATCGAGTTCGGCACCGCCATCGGTGAGTCGGAATTCGCGTTCTTCTTCAGCGGTTTCGATGACGTTGCGGATGAATCGGCCATTGCCCGCGAGATCGATCGCGCGTCGGGGTGTGCCGGTGGCGTCGGGGCGTTGTCGTTCGTAGAGGTCTCGGCAGGCGTGTTCGAGGAGGGTGAGTGCGTCGGGGGAGAGCATGGAGTCGCGTTTGCGGGCGACGACTTGGCCGATCTGCGCGAGTTCGGTGGGGGTGTAGGACTCGAACTTCACCCGTTTGGCGAATCGGGAGGCGAGGCCGTCGTTGGCGGTCAGGAGCCGGTCGATTTCGCCGTCGTAGCCTGCGATGATGACGACGAGGCGGTCGCGGTCGTTTTCCATACGGGCCAGCAGGGTGTCGATGGCTTCGCGGCCGAAGGCGTCGCCGCCGGAGAGCCCGGTTTGGATCAGGGTGTAGGCCTCGTCGATGAACAGGACGCCATCCATGGCGGTGTCGATGAGGGCGGAGGTTTTGATGGCGGTGCCGCCGAGGTTTTGGCTGACGAAGTCGACTCGTTTGGCTTCGATGACGCGATCGGTGTGGAGCAGGCCGAGTCCTCGGTAGATCTTGGCGACGACGCGGGCGACGGTGGTCTTGCCGGTGCCGGGCGGTCCGGTGAAGGCAAGGTGCTGGCCGCGGGGGATGCTGGCCAGTCCCTTCTCGGCGCGGAGCTTGGCGATCATGGCGGTGGATTGGATTTTGGCGACTTGGGTTTTCACCGCGGTCAGGCCGATCTGCTCGTCGAGTTCGGCGCGCGCATCCAGCAGTGTCCGCTTGGCGATGTCATCCTGCTCCTTGCGTTGCGCTTCGGCTTCGGCCTTGGCCAGGTCGGGCGCGGAGTCGGGGTCCCATCGGTCGGTGCGGCTGTCGATCTGCTCACGAGAGGTCAAGGTGATGCGGAACTTCGGGTCGCGCATCGCGGCCGCATTCGCTTCGAAATCGGGGGCCTCGGAGTAGACCTGCTCGAAAATCTGCCGTGCCTGTTCTTCATGGCCCTGTTCGCGCAGACAGAGGCCGCGGCAATACATCGCCGCGGTGCGAGCCGCGGGGATCGGGCCTGCTTCGGCCTTCTCCAGACGGCGGGTGGCCTCGCCGAACAGCCCCAGCTGCGCGCACGCCGATCCGACCATGATGTTGGCGCCCGCAGCCAGATAGGCGTCGTCCCAGTCAGCCGAGCCCGCGAACACCGTCATCACGTCGTTCCACCGCTGGGTGGTGAAATGCAGGTGTGCTCGCACATAGGCACTGATCCGGTCGTCGAGCCCAGTGTCCGGCGTGGACGGCTGTGTGCGGCGGTGTGCGGCCAGTTCGTCGAGTACCCGCTCGGCTTCGTCGTATTGGCGTTCGCCGACGAGCTGTGTCGCCTGGGCCAGCCAGACCTCGGTGTAGCTGGACAACGGGTAGTCGATATAAGGCCCCACGACGAATCGACCCGCCAGTTGTCGCGGCCGCAGGCCCAGCCGACGCTGTTCGCGTCCCAGCGTCGATCCGCTGGTCCGATGGAGATTGAACAAGATCTCGCGCGTGACTTCGCCCGCGGCGGTGCGGCCGAGCCACGCGTCGGCCATGCTGGGATCCCACTCTGTCGCGCGTTGGAAGGCCTTCTTCGCGTATTCGAGGTCGGGCGTGCTCTGCTGCCCGTTGACGGCCAGCCCCAAGGACAACACACCGGCATCGAAGACTTGCTGTGCTTGCCGGACACCGGACATGTATGACGCTCCCATGAATGTGCTCGCCGGACCTCCCTGTGCCGGCAATATTTGACAGCTTAACCATCGGTGTGCCGATACACTTCCCAGGACCAAAATGTATGAGTATCACGGGATTTGACGATGACCGAAGCTTTGACGTCGGATCCGGTCGCCGCTGCGCCGGATCTGTGCCGCGTTTCCGTGGTGGGGGGCAACACGCAAATAGACGTGGGACTACCCGCGACCGTGCCGGTGGCCGAGTTCATGGCCGACGTGGTCGACATGATCGATTCGCGCGACCACGACCCCACCGAGTCCGAAGACGCGCCCGTCCTCGCCAGGCATTGGACGCTGGCGCGGTTGGGCCACGATCCGATTTCGCCGGACGCCACCCTGACCGACGCCGGCGTGTTCGATGGCGAGTTGCTGGTCTTGCGGGCGGCCGGTACGAGTGACGCGCCCGCCTTGTTCGACGACGTCATCGACGCGGTGGCGCGCCTGACCGAGAGCACCTTCCGTGGATGGAACGCGGCGTCGGCCGCGGTGATGGGCCAGGCCGCGGCCGTGCTGTCCGCTGTGGGCGCACTCGTGCTGCTCGTGGTGGCGAAGCAACGCGGCAGCGGTGTCGTCGCGGGGTCCGTCGCGGAAGCGGTTGGCGTGGCGGCCTTGGTCGCGGCGCTCATCATGGCGCGAAAGTATGCGGCGGGCACCTCGGAGCGAGGCAACGGCATATTCGCGAGCGCATCTGTCGTGCTGTCGTTGTGCGCGCTGGCGCTGGTGGGACCTGGTGCGGCACTGTTTGTTCCGGACGCGCTCGGTCCGCCGCACACTGTGGTGGCAGTGTCGGTGACATTGGTCGTCGCGGTAGCCGCCTATCGGCTGACGGGCGTCGGCGCGACGGTGTTCGCCGCGGTCATCACACTGTCGGTATTCGGCGTCGGCTTTGGTTTGGTGACCATGCTGTGGCACAACCCGCTCGCGAAGGTGGGCGCGGGATTACTGGTGGCAGCGCTCGCGGCGGTGTCGGCGGCCGCGCGGGTCGCGATGGCCGCCGCGCGGCTGCCGGTACCGCCCGTCCCGACAGCCGGTGGCGCGATTGATCCGGCCGATCACGAGCCGCGTCCGACGATCGAGGGCATCGGCGCGATCGGCGCGACCGCGTTGCCGTCGGCAGTGGGGCTGGCCGAGCGGGCCAGGGTCGCCAACGAGTATCAGTCCGGCTTTGTCATCGGCGCGACAATCGCCGCGGTCGCCGGTGCGGTCCTGGCTGCCGACCCTGCCGGTGAACCTCGTTGGCAGGGTGTCACTCTGGCGCTGGTCGCCGGAGTGCTCCTATGCCTGAGAGGGCGGGCGTTCGCGGACCGAACACAAGCATGCGCGCTGATCTCGGGTGGTTGTCTCACGCTGCTCGCGGTGCTGCTCGGCCTCGGATTCGGCAGCGGCGCGGGCCCGATCACGGCCGCTGGCGTATTGCTGGGTGCGGGTGCGATCGCCATGGTCGTCGGTTTCGGCGGGCCGTTGTTCGAGATCTCGCCGGTCGCCCGGCGATCCGGGGAGATCGTCGAGTACCTGATGATCGTGGCCATCGTGCCTCTGGTGTTCTGGATCATGGACTTCTACGCGGCGGCCCGCGGGTTATGAAGCCCCAGCGCTGGGTGGGCGCGGTGCTGGCGATCGCGGTGGCGGTCTTCGGAGTTCCGGTGGCGGGGGCGGTGCCGCCGCCGGTCGTCGATCCGGGCGCGGCGCCCCTGCCGGGGCTGCCCGCGCATCCACCGGAGGAGGCCGTGCAGCGCTCGCAGTGCGCGAAACCGGTGTTGACCGGCGGGCTGCCGAAGACGGCACCGCGGGCGCAGCGGATTCTGGACCTGCCGTCGGCGTGGAAGTTCAGCACCGGTGCGGGGCAGACGGTGGCGGTAATCGACACCGGCGTCAACCAGCATCCGCGGCTGCCGGCCTTGATTCCCGGCGGGGACTATGTCTCCGGTACCGACGGGACCCTCGACTGCGACGGGCACGGCACACTCGTCGCAGGACTGATCGCCGCGCAGCCGAGTCCGGACGACGCCTTCTCGGGCGTCGCGCCGGACGCGGCGATCCTGGCGATTCGGCAGCTGAGCCTGGAGTACGAGGCGAAGGACTACAACAACCGGCAGGGTCCAGTGACCATGTCGTCCGGTGGATTCGGCAATGTCTTCACCTTGGCTCTCGCCGTCGAGCGAGCGGTGGATCTACACGCCTCGGTCATCAATATCTCCGAAGTCGCCTGCGCGGCAGCCGGAACGGACCTCGGCGACGGCGCGCTCGGGGCGGCGGTGGAGTACGCCTACGAGCACGATGTGGTCGTTGTGGCCGCCGCAGGCAATGTGCAACAGGACGGCGCCTGCAAGACGCAGAACGACGGCACCGGCTGGGATGCGGTGAGAACGGTAGCCAGCCCGGCGTGGTTCAGCCCCTACGTCTTGTCGGTCGCCTCCACCGATGACAACGGTGAGCCGTCGTCGTTCTCGCTCGATGGCCCATGGGTGAGCGTGGCCGCGCCCGGCACGAATCTGTATTCGCTCGACAGCACTCCAGGTGGTACCGGACTTGTCAACGGCATCGCCGCCGCCGACGGAGCCACCAACGGCATCAACGGCACGAGCTTCGCCAGTGCCTATGTCGCGGGCGTGGTCGCGCTGGTACGGTCGCGATTCCCGAATCTGAGCGCCGCACAGGTGATGGAGCGGGTCGTGCGCACCGCCCATGCGCCCGGCCCTGGACGCGATGACCGGCTCGGGTACGGCATCGTCGACCCGGTCGCGGCGCTGACCGCCCAAATCCCCGACCTGTCTGCGGCCGACGGCGCGAGTCGCGCAAGAGCAGTAGCACCTCCGCAGGTCGCGCGTCCGGTCGACCCCCTCCCACGCCGGATCGCCCTGATCGTGGCGATCGCGTGCGCAGTGGCCCTCGCCGCTGGGGCAGCGCTGGCGGTCGCGTTCCGCGGTCGCCGCCATCGCCGACTCACTGAAGGCGTGGACTACTAAAGCGTGTCTCCCAACCCGGTTTGAGGGTTGGTGAACACCGTCCTTCTCGGACGTCCTCGACTCACACTAGTGCGGTATAAGTGTTGGTTTCCGCGTCACTCGGGCTGGTTTCACCCACACGGATGTGTGGGCCAGCGCCTTCCCGTCGGCGGACATTGATGACCGGGGCTCGCGCTTCGGGCGCCCGAGCCTGGGTGTTGTGATGTTGTTCGCCCCAGGCGGCGAGGTTGACCGCGGCGTTGTGATCGCGGTCGAGTCGATGTCCGTTCGTGCAGGTGAAGGTCCGGTCGGCCAGGGTCAGTTCGGTGTTGCGGTCACCGCAGCACGAACCGATCTGACTCGACGGAAACCAACGATCAGCGACGACAATCGAGCCGCCGCGCCAGGCTTGCTTGTAGCTGAGTATGCGCGCGAACTCGGCCCAACCGGCGTCACTGATCGCGCGCGCCAAACAGCGGTTGCTCAACATGCCAGCCGTATTCAAGTTTTCCAGAACGAGCCGGTCGTGGGTTTTGACCAACTCCGTGGTGACCTGATGCAAGAAATGACGACGAACATTGGCGACCCACGCATGATGACGACCCAGTCGCGCGACGGCTTGTCGCCTGTTGTTGGAACCCTTCACCTTTCGCGTGACCGATTTAGCGAGGCGACGTTGCTTGCGCATCCCCGCAACCATCGGCCTCGGTGGATCATCGACACGGGCGACTTCGGTGCCGTCACGCGTCGATGCGACCAGAAACGCCGACAACCCGCGATCCACCCCCCCCAACCGCCCCGATCGGTGGCCTGCCGAGCACTGTGATGCAGGCGCAGGTGCAGATCGGCCGCCTTCACATTCAGCGTGACCCACCACCGACCCGCCCGCGAGCTGATGGTGGCGAACAAGATCTTCGCCCGTCCCATCGAGAGCATCCGCCGCAGTCGGCGGGTGTCATCGTGGACCGCGACCGTACCGATGCCGGGCAACGTCACCGATCGCGGACGGTCGTTGTCACCGACCCGGATGGCGGGTAGACCGCTGCGAGAATGCTTGTTACGCAGCCGAAAAGACCCATACCCGGAGGTCTTCTTCTTGAAGCGTGGGAATCCCACGCGGCGACCTCGGCGAGTACCACGCCGAGAATCCGACCACGCCGCCAACGCACGACCACAATCCACCGCGGCCTCTTCGAAAACCTGCTGGCACACCCGGTCACGCCACACCAACCCGGTTATCGACATCGTGGCACTGCCGGTGGTGTCGACGATGAATACCCGCCCGGCCTGCTCGGATTTCTTCCACCGGTTGAAATGGTTGATCAAGTCGAAACCCGACCACGGCACTGATGTCTCCGGATCGGTGCGGCGAGCGGTCAACGCCGACTTCACGACGTGCAGGCACTGATTGAACGCAAACCGGGCAGCACCGACGTGACGTGACAGCACCGCTCGCTGCTCGACCGTAGGGTCCAAGCAGAACCGAAACGATGTATGCCGCACCACCACGACAGCATCCCACTAGCCACCGACAGAAATACCCTGACTGCGACGACCGGACCATCGCCGACAAAGGTCATAGGTGCAGTCTGAGCGTGAGGCCCGAAGCGGCAGCGAAGCGTAACCATAAGGGCCAAGAGAAAGCCACTATTCAACACGTCGTCCTCAGCGCCACACTCGTGGCGACAACGCACTCGGTATTCGACGAACTCGCGGGTATCTCGGATTTCTCAGGGTTGGGGAGATACGTCGACCTCGGAGGAGGGGCAGGCAACGATATGGCCCGCGGGTAGGGCGCTCGAGGTGAGGTGGAACGGGCTTGGCGACAGAGGGATTCGTGCGGCTGCCGAGGATCGCGCCACCACGCTCGCCCGGTGGGGAACTGGTGCTGAACGCGCCGCCTGAACTGTCGCGCACGCTGCCGGGCGGCCTACTGGGCAAGCTGATGCCGGTCGTCATGGTGGTCGCGATGGTCGGCATGGTGGCGATGATGGTCACCACTGGCGGGCGGTCGCTGCTGAGCAACCCGTATTCGTTGATGTTCCCGATGATGATGCTGATGTCGATGGTCGGCATGTTCGCCGGTGGCGGCCGCGGCGGCGGAAAGAAGGCCGCGGAGCTGAACGAGGAACGCAAGGACTACTTCCGCTACCTCGAACAGTTGCGCCATGATGTCCGCGGGACCGCCGCGACACAGCGTGAGGCTCTGGTATGGAGCCATCCCGCACCCGACGATCTGCTGTCGCTGGTGGGCACGCGGCGGATGTGGGAACGCAGGCCGACCGACCCGGATTTCGGGCACGCCCGCATCGGCGTCGGAAGTCATCGCATCGCAACGAAATTGGCCCGCCCGGAAACGGGCCCGTTGGAAGATCTGGAACCCGTCTCGACCGTCGCGCTGCGCCGCTTCGTGCGCACGCATTCGGTGGTGCACGGGCTGCCGACGGCCATCTCCTTGCGCGCATTCCCGGCGGTGAACCTCGAAGGCGAACGCTCGGGGACACGGGCGGCGGCGCGCACGATGATCATGGCGCTGTGCGCA
Organism: Nocardia sp. NPDC005998; assembly: GCF_040614395.1. NCBI lineage: Bacteria > Bacillati > Actinomycetota > Actinomycetes > Mycobacteriales > Nocardiaceae > Nocardia > Nocardia sp. NPDC005998. Next base: position 88,940 of record NZ_JBEXUI010000016.1, read on the forward strand.
TTCCACGGCCCCGACAATCTCTTGATAGCGATCGTGTGTGCCGATCCTGACGGCAAGGTCTGGTCGTGGGCCAAATGGCTTCCGCAAGCGCAGCACCCGACTGCCCGCGACGGCATGGGCAGCGCCCGAATGCTGTACGCGTCACTGTCGGAGCTCGAGGCGGCGCTGGCGGACGAACTGCTCGAGCGCGGCCGGTTCATGCGCAACGCCCCGCCGACGCCGGGACGTACCCACCTGATCGTGGTGATCGACGACGGCTATGTCGACGGCTCTGAGCGGACGGTGGCCGAGGCGGGCCTGGACTCGGTGACGGTGCTGGACCTCACCGCGCCACCAGCGGGCCTGGCCGTGCGGCGCGGTCTGCAATTGGTGGTGTCCGATGGCACGGTGTCGGCGAAATCGGCGGGTGGGGTGGAGAAATTCGCGACCGTCGACAACGTCACACATGCCGAGGCGACGGCTTTCGCACGGCATCTCGCCAGATACCGCATCGCTACCGTCACGCAGATCGTCAACTTGGGCGACGAGACGCGCACGGATCCGGGTTTGATGAGCCTGCTGAAGATTCCCGACGCGGCGCAGATCGATCCGGACGTCGTATGGCGCCCGCGCAGTGGGCGGGAGCGATTGCGCGTTCCGATCGGCGTGACACCCGATGGCACGCCGGTCGAAATCGACATCAAGGAAGCCGCCGAGAACGGCATGGGTCCGCACGGGCTGTGCATCGGCGCGACCGGCTCTGGCAAGTCGGAATTCCTTCGCACTCTGGTGCTTTCACTGGTCACGACCCATTCGCCGGATCTGCTCAACCTGGTGCTGGTCGACTTCAAGGGCGGTGCCACATTCCTCGGCTTGGACCCGCTGCCGCATGTCGCGGCGGTGATCACCAACCTCGAGCAAGAGCTGTCGATGGTGGACCGAATGCGCGACGCGTTGGCGGGCGAACTCAATCGCAGGCAGGAGTTGCTCCGCTCGGCGGGCAATTTCGCCAATGTCACCGAGTACGAGCGCGCTCGCGCGGGTGGAGCGGCGCTCGATCCGCTGCCCGCGCTGTTCATCATCGTCGACGAGTTCTCCGAGCTGTTGTCCCAGAAGCCTGATTTCGCGGAGCTGTTCGTGATGATCGGCCGTCTGGGCAGGTCACTGCGGGTGCACCTGCTGCTGGCGTCGCAGCGGCTGGAGGAGAACAAGCTGCGTGGCCTCGACTCCCATCTGTCGTACCGGATCGGCTTGCGAACCTTCTCGGCCACCGAGTCGCGCCAAGTGCTCGGTATCTCCGATGCGTACCACTTGCCGAGCGTGCCCGGTTCGGCCTTCCTCAAGAGCGACGCGGCCGACCCGTTGCGGTTCAACACCACCTATGTCTCGGGACCGTATGCCTCGCCGCGTGGTTCGCGCCAGGCCGGTGGCAAGGCGATCGGCGGGCAGTCGGCGCTGCGGTTCACCGCCCGGCAGGTAGCGGCCGTCGAGAATGCTGTGCCCGCCGCTCCGGTGCGGGTGGAGTTGCCGGATCTGGACGCCTTGGTCGGCCCGGCGCCGGTCGGCCCGGAGCAAACCCTGCTGCAGGTGGTCGTGGAACGGCTCACCGGACACGGCAGGTCTGCGCACGAGGTGTGGCTTCCGCCGCTGGATGTCTCGCCGAGTGTGGACAAGATGCTGCCGAACCGGGACCCAATGGCGGAGTCGAATCGGCATGGGCGCTTGTGGATGCCGGTCGGCATCGTCGACAAGCCCTACGAGCAGAAACGCGACGTGCTCACCATCGATCTTTCGGGTGGCCTCGGCAACGTCGCCGTGGTCGGCGGGCCGCAGTCGGGCAAGTCGACCGCACTGCGGACGATCATCATGGCGGCCGCCGTGACGCACACACCGGAGCAGGTGCAGTTCTACTGTCTCGACTTCGGCGGTGGGACTCTGGCCGCGCTGAACGGCCTCGCCCATGTCGGTTCGGCAGCGGGCAGGCTCGAGGGTGACCGCGTCCGGCGCACCATCGCGGAGCTGATGACGCTGATGCGTCGCCGTGAGGAGCGGTTCTTGGCGCTCGGCGTCGAGAACATGGTGGAATTCCGCAAGCGCAAGGCCGAACTCGCGCAGCTGCCCGCCGTGGAGCGGGCCGCGCATCCGCTGTCGGAAGACCAGTTCGGTGACGTGTTCCTGGTGGTGGACGGCTGGGCTGCGTTCCGCGAGGAATTCGAACCACTCGAGTCGAGTGTGAACGCCATTGCCGGGCAGGGCCTTTCCTACGGCATCCATCTGATGCTGGCCGCGTCGCGGTGGCTGGAGATCCGTCCGGTGGTCAAGGACCAGCTCGGCACCCGGCTGGAGCTGCGCCTCGGCGACCCTGGCGACTCCGAGATGAACCGGCGGGCGGCGGTGCATGTCCCGGTGGGGCGGCCCGGCCGCGGCATCACGCCGCAAGGCCTGCACATGCTGATGGCGTTGCCGCGGTTGGATTCCGACACCGACGCGAGCACGTTGTCCGAAGGCGTGACTGCCGCGAAGGAGGCGCTGGCCGCAGCGTATCCCGGCAGGCGTGCGCCTGAGGTTCGGATGCTGCCCGCCCGGATTCCCCGTGGAGACATCATCGCCGCCGCGGCCGCGGCGGGCGTGGATCTAGGTCCCACCCGAGTGGCGATCGGTTTGGGAGAGTCCGAACTACAGCCGGTGGTCCTGGATTTCGATGCCCAGCCGCACCTGATGGTGTTCGCCGACGTGGAATCGGGCAAGACGACACTGCTGCGCACCATCGTCACCGGTGTGGTCGAGCGAAGCACGCCCGAGCAGGCGCGGGTCGTGCTCATCGACTACCGGCGCACCATGCTGGGCATCGTCGAGGGCGAGCACCTGGCCGGGTACTCGACCTCCGCGCAGACCTCTCTCGGGATGCTGAAGGAGGTCGCCGGGTACTTGGCCAATCGCATTCCGGGAGCAGACATCACACCGCAGCAACTGCGCGAGCGCAGCTGGTGGACCGGCCCGGAAGTCTATGTCGTCGTCGACGACTACGACATGGTTGCGTCCAACAACCCGCTGCTGCCGCTGCTGGATCTGCTTCCACAGGCCCGCGACATCGGCCTACATGTGATCGTCGCACGGCGGGCGGGCGGCGCGGGCCGAGCGTTGTACGACCCGGTGTTGGGGCCGCTGAAGGATCTGTCGGTGGACGCCCTGCTCATGAGCGCCCCGAAAGACGAGGGCGTCTTGCTGGGTGGGGTCAAGTCGACGAAGCTGCCGCCCGGCCGGGGCACGTTGGTGTCGCGAAGCCGGGACAACGAAATGATCCAGGTGAGCTATCTTCCGCCGTTGTGACGGTGGCCGGTTCGAACAGGAGCGACCATGCAGGACAGCACCGAAGACGGCGGCGTGCCGAGTCTGGCATCGGGCACCGAAGACGGCGGCGACCAGCCGGACGTCGGCGTCATACTCGGCCGTGGCGATCGTCGTGATGGTGCCGCCGATGCGGAGGTGAATGCTGACGAGCCGTTCCCTGAGGGGCAGCGGCTGTCGCGGCAGGCGTATCTCAATGGTTCGACATCGGCGGTGGTGAGCGCCCCCCACACAGCGGCCTCGGCCATGCTGCCCTGACGAGCGGCGGTATGGCCGCGCCTGTACCGGTGATTGCAACCGTCATGACCGGCGCGCCGGTGTCGTCGGTGCAGTCATCTTCGTCGCCTCCTGGCCGTCTCGGATCGACCTCTAGTCTGCCCAGGAAACCAGTGTCGAATGATCCGTGGTCTCACGGAGATACGGATTGTGATGCGAGACTTCTCGATGGTCGGTTGTGTTAAGGGCTTCGTCGAGCCGGAGGTTCGGGTGGTTGGAGGCAGGGCAGGTCGGTTTCCGATCAGCTCGGGATCGGCGGCGGGGTTCGGGTTCGATTCTTCGCAGGTGATCGGACGAGATGAGGAGCTCGGGCGGATCTCGTCGGTGGCGGAACCGGCCATCGCCGGCCGCGGCGGCATCGTGATGCTCAAAGGCGAGCCGGGCATCGGCAAGACGGCAATGCTCACGGTGATCTCCCGCGCCCTTGCTGAGCGAGGGATGCGGGTATGCCACGGCAGCGCACGGGAATTGGAGCAGGCTGTCGGGTTCGCGGCGATCGGTGCGTGTCTGGGATTGGAGCGGCCGTCGTCCGAGCCGATGCTGGAGCGGGCCAGAACGATATTGTTCGGCCAAATCGGCTCCGCGATGCCGCAATCCGGTCACGACTATGCCGTCGTCGAGACACTACTGTCGCTGATCGACACCTGGTGCAGCACCGGACCGGTCGCTGTGATCCTCGACGACGCGCAGTGGGCGGATCCGGCGAGCCTGATGACACTGCAGCGACTCGGCGAGATGGCGTTCGATCTGCCGCTGTTCGTCATGGTGGCCACGCGGCAATGGTCGGCCGGTCACCCGTTGGCGGCTTTCTGGCCGCGGCTCGAGGCCAAAGGGGCGGTCACGGTGCGCCTCGGCGCCTTGAGCGAGGCTGCCGTCTCGACATTGGTGGAGCGGACACTGGGTGCTCGCGCCGATCCATCGCTGATGGCAACGGTTGCCCGCGCTGACGGCAACCCGTTGTGTGTCGAGGTGCTGATGTCCGGATTGCTCGAGGACGGTGCGATCGCTGTCGTCGACGGAGTGGCGGAACCGAGCAGACAGATGTCAGCGGCGCGGCTGCCGAAATCAGTGACCGACGAGATTCGGCGCAGACTGGACTCGCTACTGGTGGGCGACCGGCATCTGTTGTCGATGGCCGCGGCGCTGGGAGCCAGCGTGGAGGTGGTGGAGTTATCCTCGATCCTGGGCGAGTCGGTGATCACGATCTGGAGTGCGATAGCCGCGGCCATCGAGGTGGGGCTCCTCATCCGGGATGATGAGCGCATCGCCTTCCGACACGATGTGTTCCAGCAGGCAATTGCCGATCGGCTGCCCGTCTCGTCCCAGGACTCGTTGCGTCGGCGCGCGGCGATCACCCTGATGTCGATGGAAGCTCCGGTCGAACGGGTCGCCGCGTATCTGTCGGCGGGACCAGGCCCGATCGAACCGCGAGGGATCGTCTGGCTGGCTGAATCGGTCGACGCCCTGCTGGTGCGTGCGCCGGAGACGGCGATCGGATTGCTGGAACGCGTGGTGAATACCGGCGGAATCGACACGTCCACATCGCAGCGACTCGAACTGGGTTATGTGCGGGCGCTGTTGCGCAGCGGCCGCCTGGTGGATGCCGAGTCCTTTGCCCGTCAAGTGTTGGCGCAGGATCGCGCGGAGGCCGATGAACCCACCGCCGTACATCTGGGTCTGTTGCGATGGCTGTTGGCACAGGCATGTTTCGCCCAAGGACGGATGGACGCCACGGCGGAGGTAGCCGAGGCCACCTTGGCTCGGCCGGGCATGACGCCCGAGGCGAAGGGGCGGTACCACGGGTTCTTGGCGCTGACGTATCTGTCCGGCGAACGGTACGACGACGTGGAGCAGTTCGGGCAGTTGGCCGTCTCGGTCGGAGACTCGTACGACGACCTGATCGCGACCGGCATGGGCTGCACCGCGCTGAGTGGATTGCGTTATGCGAAGGGCTATCTGGACGACGCCCTCGTCTTCAGCGATCGGGTCCTGGCCGCAGCGGCGAGGCAGGGCGGCGGCGCGGCGGATCAATTCGACGTCCACTTGATCCGCGGCAATATCCTGATCGAGCTGGATCGGCTCGACGAAGCCGACGGCACATTCACCGCGGCGGCCCGCGATCGCGAGCTGGTGTCGCACATGAGACCGGCACACCAGTTTTCGCGGGCACGCACCCGATTCGTGGCCGGCGAATGGGATGACGCCATCGCCGAAATGGCGACGTTGCAGGACTTCTCGGACAGCTACGGTTACGCCGCGCCGATGCAGAATCTGCGTGCGCTCATCGCGTTGCGTCGCGGCTCGGCCGTGCCCGACCTCGCTGTGCACGACGAATCCGATCGGCGTTTCGGCAACCGGACGTATCTCCATCTGGGCGCCTGGGTGCGGGCCGTGACGAGTGAGGGGCAAGGCAGACCGGACGAGGCCCTGCAGATCCTGGCCGAAGCCGTCCATCAATATGCCGACACATTATGTTCGGCAACCCTTTACTACATCTATCCCGACCTCGCCCGGCTGGCCGCGATGGGCCGCGACCCGCTGATCGCCGAGCAGGTGGCGGTGGCCTCCGAGGAACTCGCGCGCAGACAGCCGACCGCGAGTCGGCGTGCCACGGCCGCGTTGTGTCGAGGATTGCTAGCAGGCCGATCCGATCTGCTCGGCGCGGCCTTTGAAGCGTTTCAGGCGGCCGGGCGGCCGTGGTATGCGGCTCAGGCCCTGGAAAGCCTTGCGGCGCAGCTTGTCCACGACGGACAGGGGAGTGAGGCCAACCGCACGCTGGACCGGGCGCTGGGGTTGTATGCGGATCTGGGCTGCGAATGGGACATCGCCCGAGCCGAGACGCGATTGCGGGGGCTGGGCCTTCGGCGCGGTCGCGGTGGCCGGCGTAATCGGCCCAAGCATGGCATGGCGGCGCTGACCGTCACCGAACGGAAGGTGGCCGAGTTGGTGGCACAGGGCTGTTCGAACTCCGATATCGCCGAATCCATGTTCCTGTCTCGACGCACCGTGGAAACCCATGTGTCGAGTATTCTCGCCAAGCTCGGGCTGAATTCCCGTGTCCTCGTGGCCATCGCATTCAGTGCTGATTCGCGTAACTGACCGCGCGACGGCAGGTCGAGCTTGCCCAGGATGCTGGAGACGGTGAGCTCAGCGTACGACCGCGCTCGCGCCGAGGGGCCACGATGTCTCCATTTTGACTGCCGCACAGGTGATGGAGCGGGCCACCCGCACGTCCCACGCTCCTGGTACAGGTCGCGACGATCGGCTCGGGTATGGAATCGTCGACCCTGTCGCAGCACTGACAGCCCAGATCCCTGGCCAGGCGCCGGTCGACGGTTCGAGCATCGCCCATGCGGCCGCGCCCCGCACCCAGCGGCCCCGGTCGACCCTCGGCCGCGTCGGATCGCGGTGATCGTAACGATCGTCTGTGCAGTTGCTCTCGCGGTCGGCTCGGCTCTGGCGGTCCCGTTTCGCGGGTCGCCGATTCACCGACGGTGTCGACTACTGAATCGCGCCACACCCTCTCGGCTTCTCGCCACTGGGGAGATTTGTCGACGTGTGCAATTGACCGACCAACAATGTGGGTCTTGCGATGGGCACTAGCGGTGAGGTGGAACAGGCTTGGCGACAGAGGGTTTCGGGCGGCTGCAGAGGATCGTGCCGCCACGTCCGCCCGGTGGGGAGGTGGTGCTCAATCCACCGCCTGAGCCGACGCGCTCGCTGCCTGGTGGCCTGCTCGGCAAATTGATGCCGGTGGTCATGGTCGTCGCGATGGTCGGCATGGTGGCGATGATGATCACCGCGGGCGGGCGATCCGTGTTGAGTAACCCGTTGTCGCTGACGTTCCCGATGATGCTGATGTCGATGTCGGTATGTTCGTGACACCCCAGCAGCTGTGTGAGCGCAGCTGGTGGACCGACCATGAGGTCTGCATCGTCGTCGACGACAACGACATGGTCGCGTCGAACAATCCGCTGCTCGATCTGCTCCCGCAGGCTAGCGACATCGGTCTGCACGTGATCATCGCCCGCTGTGCGGGTGGGGCGAGCCGGGCACTCTACGACCCGGTCCTCTGTCCACTCGCGGAACTGTCGGTCGATGCTCTGCTGATGAGCCCATCAAAGGACGAAGGCGTGTTGGTGGGCGGGGGCAAGTCGACGAAGCTCCCGCCCGGACGCGGCACGTTGGTCTCGCGCACGAGAACGAGATGAATTCAGGTCAGCTACCTTCCGTCACTGTGACGGCGGATGGTTCTATTCAGGAGCCACGATGCAGGACACCCCCGAAAGCGAACTGGACGACAAGCCGGATGTCGGTTTCACCCTCGGCTCCGGCAGCGCCTCCAAAGACGGAGCTAGAGCCGAGCCGCCACACTCACCTGCGCCCGAGGCGCCGGATGAGCTGGGGGAGACAGCGGGTTCGCTTGAACAGCAGGCCGAGGAATTGGCCTACGACATCGGTAGGCAACTCGCGGCGGCCGCACCTCGGGGTTGGACGCGATTGGACGCGGTGTTCTCCGTGACGTTCACGGAGACGTTCCAGCGAGTGTTCTACATGGTCGCCGATGGGACTGTTGTTGAGGCTGTGCCAAGTGAGTTGCTGGTGATATCGGTGCGGGCCCAGCGGGAGTTGGTGGCCGAATTCGAGGGGGAGCCGTGGTGGCGGATGATCGTCGGTCTTAGTGTGGATGGTGAGATCACGGTCGACTACGACTATGGCGACGAGCCGTTTCCGGACGGGCAGCTGTTGTCGCAACAGGCGTATCTCAATGACCTCCAGGTGTTTCCACGCGAACGGGTGCCGCTGTGGCTGGCCGCCTACATCGCCGATGACGGTCGGCAGACCCGGACTGCCGAGCGGGCGGCGTTTCAGGCGGAGTTGGACCGCGTCGCTGGTGCGCGGGCCACGCTCACCGAGAACGAGTTTCCGCCGCTGGGTGTCTTGTGGGCGCGGTGGGCGATGTTGGCGGCGGTGTTCATGGCGACTGGATCGCGGCGAGGTCCGCGGATTCTCCCGTCGTTGGGGTGGTTCGAGGGGGCGGCGCGCAGTGGCAGCACGTTGTTTCTGGTGCCGGGTGGCCGTGCGGTGTTGTCGGGCGGTTTGTGGAACGCGCCCGAGTTGGAGGCGGCGTACAACGGCGTGGGTTCGATGCCTGAGTTGTATCGCGGTGCGCCGTATTGGGTTGCCAACCAGGTGCTCAATCCGCGTGCATCGCAAGGCATTTTGTCGTTCTGCTATTGGTGGGACGGAACCGGCTGGTACCGAGGCGATTCGCCGTCTGCGACCGAGTTCGCGTCAGCTATTCCCGGCATCTGGACGGCGGAGACGGTGGTCGATCTGGTTGCCGCGAGATTCGGCGACGAAGCTGACCAACGTGTCCGTGCCGCAGCGGGTGCCTTGTTGTCGGCGGCGGAACGGGCAGAGGTTGGCCGCGCGCATCTGGTGGATCTGCTCGCTGAGGACTCCGAATTCGACCTCGACGGTGCCTATTACCAGTTTTGCCTCGCGGGCCTCACTGCGCCCGAGATAGCCACGATCACTGCGGACAATGCCAAACACCTTGTGCGCCAATACTTCACAGACGCGGGGTTGGACGCTTCGGACTATCCGCTCGACGACCTTGTCGCCGAGCGGATCGATGTCGGCTGGATGCTGTGGGCGCCTACCCGCCCCGGTGAGATCGTGCTCGGCCGCGCGCTGTTCTACGTCGCGGACGACGGCATCGTCGACCGATCTTCCTCATCGCAGCCACCGCAGGACTACGCCGCCGAATTCGCCGAGAGATACCGCGCCCGTCTCGCCAGGGCGATCTAGTGTCCTGGTCCTGAAATCTTCGCCATATATTTGGCGAGGGAGTCGAGGATCTCCTCGGAGGTTTTGCGCCAGACGAACGGTTTTGGGTCGGCGTTCCAGTTGTCGATCCAGCTGTTGACGTCTTTTTCCAGTGCCGCAACGCTTTTGTGGACGCCTCGGCGCAGGAGTTGGTCGGTGAGGAACCCGAACCAGTGCTCCACCTGGTTCATCCAGGAGGAGCCGGTCGGGGTGAAATGCATGTGGAAGCGGGGGTGTTTGGCGAGCCAGGCGTTGATGGCCGGGGTTTTGTGGGTGGCCAGGTTGTCGCAGACCAGGTGCACGTCCAGTTCGGCAGGCACGGCTTTGTCGATCGCGACCAGGAATTCTTGAACTCGGCTGCCCGGTGCTGCGGGTAGAGTTTCGAGATCACGGTGCCATCAGCGATATTGAACGCTGCGAACAGGTCACTCACACCGTGACGTTGATAGTCGTGGCTGCGGCGTTCGGGCATGCCGGGCATCATCGGTAGCACCGGCTGGGAGCGGTCGAGGGCCTGCATACCGGATTTTTCGTCCACGCACAGCACGACCGCCCGCTCCGGCGGGTTGTGGTAGAGACCGACGACGTCGACGACCTTGTCCACGAATTGCGGATCGGTGGACAGTTTGAATCCGTCGACCAGGTGTGGTTTCAACTCGAATTTGCTCCAGATCCGTCCGATCGTCGTGCGCGAGAGGCCAGTTCGCTTCGCCATCGACGACCTGGTCCAGTGCGTGGCGTTCGGTGGCGAGAGTTCCAGGGTGGTGATCAGCACGTCTTCGACCTGGTCGAGCAGGATCGACGGCGGCCGCCCGGGACGGGGCTCGTCGACCAGGCCCGCGAGACGTTGCTCGACGAACCGGCGCCGCCACCGGGCCACGGTGGACTCCATCACCCGCAGATCGGCGGCCACCTGCTTGTTCGAACCGCCCGCGGCGCACGCGAGCACGATCTTGGATCGCAACGCCAACGCCTGCGCGGTCTTCGCCCGACGCGACCAGCGCGTCAACTGATCGCGCTCGTCATCGGTCAGCACCAACTCCGCTTTCGGCCGCCCCGCCCGCTCGCCGTCGCTCAATCCATCCAGCCGTGATTCGCGAAACCGCTTGCGCCACTTGCCCACCGTCATCGCGGTCACACCGACATCGGCGGCCAACCGCTCATACACCACGCCGGGTTCAGCGCACCCGAGCACAATCCGCGCCCGCACCGCCACCCGCGCCGACCCCGCCCGCGACCACGCGACAAGCTGCTCCCGTTCGTCATCGGTCAGCTCGAACTCGACATCGTCACGCCCGGAACCCGCCACCCCAACACCATCGATAATTAGAAGTCGAATTTCAGGACCGACACACTAGTCGACTGTTCAAATTAGTTCGTGGCAATACATACCCCCAGTGATATTCCCGCAGCCGGGAAGGTACTTCAGGCGTTTCCCGGGGTTGGGAACATCCGGTGACGCCTTTCGGACTGTTCGAGCACTGCGTCCGCATCGGATCGGCGTGATCGTGGCGCCTGCGGGGTTGACTCTCACCATCGGCTCGGCGCCGGCGATCCCGTTCCGCGGCCGCCTCCCCCGCCGGCTCACCGAAGGCGTCGACTACTGATTGCTTCTCAGCGGTGGGGAGATATGTCGACTTGGGGGAAGGCGTGGCCGACGATGGGATACCTGCGGACGGGCGCTCTAGGTGAGGTGGAACGGGGTTGGCGACAGAGGGTTTTGCGCGGTTGCCGAGGATCGCCCCCACGCGCGCCCGGGCGGGGAGGTGGTGTTGAACGCGCCGACGGAGCTATTCGCGGACGCTGCCCGGCGGCCCGCTTGGCAAGTTGGGCCCGCTCGTCATGGTGGGCAGGCGGCGATGATGGTCACCGACATCGGCGTGCACGTGATCTTCGCCCTGGGCCGCGGGCGGTGCGAGCCGTGCGCTTTGTGATCCGGTGCTCGGTCCCCCTTGAGGACTTGTCGGTCGGCACCCTCATGACGAGCGTTCGGAAAGACGAGGGTGCTGCTGGATGGAGTGAAGTCGACGAAGCTTCCAGCGGCCCGCGGCACGTTGGTTTCCGGCAACCGGGACAACGAGATGATTCAGGTGGACTACCTTCCACCATTGTGGCAGTGGAAGCTTCGAACGAGGAGCCACGATGCAGGACACCCCCGAAGACGACGGCTTGGCGAGTCGAGCATCGAATACCGAGCAGGGTGCTAAGCCGGATGTCGCTTTCACTCTCGGCTCCGACAGTGGCGCCCACAAGCAGTCACCGGCGCCGAAGGCGCTGAGTGCTCCTGGGAAGACCGAGGCTTCGCTCGAGGAGCAGGTGCAGGAGCTGGCCGTGGACATAGGTCGGCAGCTGGCGGCAGCTGCGCCGGAGGGCTGGACGCGGGTGGATGCGGTGTTCTCGATGACTATCACCGATGCCTTCCGGCGGGTGTTCTATGCGGTTGCCGACGACGAAAGGCACCCGAGGACTGTGGTCGAGGCGGTGCCCGACGACTCGGTGGTGATGACCGCACGGGCGCAGCGGGAGTTGGTGGCCGAGTTGGAGGGCGAGCCGTGGTGGCGGATGATCGTCGGGCTCAGCGTGGACGGTGAGATCACGGTCGACTACGACTACGGCGACGAACCTTTCCCCGAAGGTCAGCTGCTGTCGCAGCAGGCCTATCGCACCGATCTCGAGGTGTTTCCGCGTGAGCGGGTGCCGCTGTGGCTGGCGGCCTACATCGCCGGTGACGGCGGACAGACTCGTCCGGCGGCGCGGGCCGCGTTCCACGCCGAATTGGACCGCGTCGCCGGATCCCGGGCCACGTTGACCGAGAACGAGTTTCCGCCGCTGGGTGTCATGTGGGCGCGGTGGACCACACTGGCGGCGGTGTTCGTGGCGACCGGATCGCGTCGAGGTCCACGAATCCTCCCGTCGTTGGGATGGTTCGAAGGGGCGGCGCGCAGCGGCAGCACCCTGTTTCTCGTACCAGGCGGCCGTGCGGTGATGTCGGGTGGCTTGTGGAACGCGCCGGAGTTGGAACAGGCGTACAACGGCGCGGGAGAGTTGCCGGCGGTGTATCGCGGTGCGCCGTACTGGGTCGCCAACCAGGTGCTGAACCCCCGTGCGTCACAAGGAACGCTGTCCTTTTGCTATTGGTGGGACGGAACCAGCTGGTACCGAGGCGATTCGCCTTCGCCGTCCGAGTTCGCGCCCGCGGTGCCGGGCATCTGGACCGCCGAGACCGTGGTCAACTTGGTGGCTGCGCGTTTCGGCGACGAGGCCGATCGGCGCGTCCGTAGCGCGGCAGCTCGACTGTTGTCGGCGGCACAGCGGGCGCAGGTGCGTCGGGAGCATTTGGTGGATCTGCTCACCGAGGAGTCCGAATTCGACCTGGACGGCGCGTATTACCAGTTTTGCCTCGCCGGCCTTACCGCACCCGATATTTCGACCGTCACTGCGGATCGGGCGAAGGATCTCGTACACCGATTCCTCACCGACGCTGGCGTGGATGCCTCGGATCATCCGCTCGATGAGCTGGTCGCCGAGCGCCTCGACATCGGCTGGATCGTATGGGCGCCGACCGGCGACGACGAAGTCGTGCTCGGCCGGCCACTGTTCTACGTCGCAGACGACGGCATTGTCGAACGGTCTTCCTCGTCTCGGCTGTCGCAGGATTACGTCGCCGAATTCACCGACCGGTACCGTGCCCGCCTCGCCAGCACGGTGTGACGGTTCTGGCCGACCACAATTGCGGGAACAGTACGACGTCCAGCGTGCGGCGCAGGTACGGAGGTCTCGACTCAATCTCGGCGATGGATTTGCGCAACATAATCAACGAGGCCACCGGGATTCGACCCTCGATCGCCGCCGTGTTCGAACACCGTGATCTCGCCGACCTGGTGGCTTAACGTTTCGCAGGTTCGTCCACACTCTCGGCGACTGACGCAGCGCGACCTACACACGGCCGGCTGGATCGCAAGAATTTCCAGGGTTGGGAAGATCTGGTGACTGCGGGGGTTGGGTGTGTGACCGTTCAGAGAGTCGTTGTCAGGAGGCGGAGATGAGTGAGTACATCGGTGTCGATGCTGCGGGGGTGAAGCGCGCCACAGGGGAACTCGAGCAGGCCGATGAGGGGATCGGTGAGGTGCGCACGAGGTTGAGCGACGCCCGGAGTCAGTACGAGAGCCCCCCGGTGTGGGGCACCGACGAGATCGGCGATGGGTTCCAGAAGAACTATCAGCCGTTGGCCGACCGCCTTACGCAACTGCTCGAGCACTACCACGAGACGCTCACCGGCAAGGATGGTCTTCCGTCGCTGATGAATGATTCGGTCGACAAGTTCGGCAAGGTCGACCAGGCGTCGGCGGACGGCTTCGATGCCGCCGCGCGCACGTTGGAGGCATAGACCGTCATGTTCGAAGGGGCCGCCGGCCGTGCCCGGTTGGACGAGTTGATGGACGCGGTCCAGAAGGGCATGCAGTCGATCGCCGAAGCGCAGGAAGAGCGCGTCAAGCTGTCCGCGAGGGCGTCGGAAGCGGGCGGCCGCGTCACGGTGACGGTGAACGCCGACGGCATCGTCGTCGAGACGCGGTTCGGCGGTGACATCGACGAACTCAGCTACGACGAGATCGCCACAGCGGTGACGAAAGCCGCGCAGACCGCGGCTGCCGATGTTCGGGCGCGGTCGGAAAGCGTCATGGCCGCCGCGAGCCAGGGTTTCGGAGCTATCCCCGAGTTCGACGAATTGGCCGACGACATCCCCGATTTCACCAAGCTGCTCCCGCCCGCGCCTGAAGTGCCGCTGGCACCGCCTCCGGCATCGTCGTCGCCGGTTACCGATGACGATGCGTGGTGACCGGGCCCGCAGCGCGCCCCGGTAGGAGTGCTGTGTGAGTTGGGCGCGTTTGCCGTCCTGGTTGTGGCCGACCGCGAAGATTCTGAACTTCGGCCAGACGTATCCGAAGGGCAATCCGGACGAGGTCCGTGAGTGCGGTGATGTGTGGGCGACTAATGCCGACGATTTGAACGGCAAGATCGCGGAGATCCGCGGTGCGGTGAAGAATGTCGGGAACCACATCCATGGCGACGGCCAGAAGGCGTTCCAAAATCTGGTCGAATACATGGTCGGTGGCGGCGACACCAACCTCGAAGCCACCGTCGCGTCGATGCGTCAGGTGCAGGACATGGCGCACAAGGCCGCCGCGAGCATCGACTACACCCAGGCGCAGCAAGATTTCTTCTGCGCGATGGCCGCCTATCAGGCGATCCAGTTGGCGCAGACACTGGCGGGTGCGTCGGCGATTCCGGGGATGTACGCGGGGTACCGGTATGTGGTGCAGTTGCTGTCCCGGGATTGCGCCGAGGTGGTGGCGCGCAACGCCGGGGTCGACGCGCTGAAAGCGATGTTGGATCAGCAAGCAGCGAAGATCCTCACCAAGTTCGGTATCGGCGACCTGACGCGGGCTGGTGCCCGGGATCTGTCCGAGCAAGCCGCGAAAACGCTGGCGCGCGAAGGACTTCCGACGGTCGGTCGGGATGTGGCCGAAGATCTGGGTGCGGGCGCGGCGCGCGAGGCGGGTGAGGGCGCGGCACGCGAGGCGGGTGCGACGGCCGGTCGGGAGGCGGCCGGCGATGCTGCGGCGCAAGCGGGCGCGAATGCCGCCGGGCAGGGGTTGCGCGGTGCGGCGAAGCGGGGCCTGGGCAGGCTCATCACCAAGGTCGGCGGTGATGTCGCGACTGACACTGCGGGCAAGCTGCCGTTGAAGGTCATCGCCAAGAAGGCCGCGCTCGAGGGCTTGAAGATGTCCTGGCACCAAGCCAGGCAGGGCATGGTGATGGAAGGGACCATCGACGCCTACCAGAAGTTCATCTCCCATGACTGGGACGGACTCGACGCCGAGCGGTTCCTCGCGACCGGATTGTCATGGGGCGCTGGTGTCGTACCTGGGCATGTGCTGGGCGCGGTGGTGGGGGAGAGGTTGGCGGAGCGGAGCATTGCTACTCGCCTCATCTTCGGCACCTTGGCGGCCGCGGCGGGGAACGTGCCGGGTATGGCTGTGGGAGATATGGTCGGTCACGCGTTGTGGGAGTCGGGCGAGGCGCTGTTCGGCGACGCGGACTGGTCGCACGTGACGTTCGGGTTGAATCCGCAGCAGTTCTTGGCGATCGGCGTGATGCACTTCGCCGGCGTGGCGAACCACGACTTGGCCGTGCACCGCAACATCATCGCCAGGGATTTCGGTCAGGTCGAGGAGATGTTCGGCAACCTCGCCGCCCGGAACATGCCTACCACCGATACCGAGACCGCGGCGCAGCGGCAGGAAAGCCAGGCGTTTCAGAACGACCTGGCCAAGGCGTATGAGAAGGCGTCGCACCAGGCTGCGACCACGCCCCGACAGCCCATCAAGCTCAAAGACTTCAATCAGCTGCTGAAAAAGCTCGACGTCCGGCTGGGCGAGACCTCCGACCGTCGCACCGGCGCGGCGCAGCAGGAGAAGGTAACAACGCCCGGCGCCGCGGCCGGATCTGCGCCTGCGCGGCCGGCGAACGGCGCCGGCTCGGGGACCGGCGGAACGACCACTGGCGCGGGCGGTCCGGTGGTCGCGGGCCATACGAGCTCGGCTGCGCCCCAGAGCCATACATCGACGACCGAGAGCCAGAATGCCACTCAGGTCGCCGGGACGACAGTGCAACAGGTGGCGAACCCGAAGACAGAAGGCCCGCCAGCAGGTTCGACGGCGACGACCAACGGTGCCAATGGTCATGTCGGCGACACCGGTTCCGGCGGTGGCCCGCACAGCAATCCCGGCGAGCCGTCGGCGGCACCCGACGGTTCGTTGACGGTGCCGGTCGGTGACCACGCGACACAGTTGGATGGGATGGCGCATGCGGTCACCGCCCGCGCCAACGCACTCCACAGTGCGGAAGACGTTGTACGGCAGGCCGAAACGGCCGCCGGATTTGCGCCCGGCACCGCCGATCACGCGAGTATCGCCGACGCCAGGGCGCAAGCCTTGCGCGATCTGCTGCCCGGGCCCGACGGCGGCGGTGATCCCGAAACCGCGCGCCGTGCAGCGGAATACGACGACCACATGCGGCATCTGGACCAGCTCGAGGACGCCGTCGCCACCCGCGACCGAGCGGCGCGGGATTGGGATACCGCCTCGTCCTACGCCGCGGGCGCCGCTCGCGACGTCCTCGTCAGCGAGGCGTCCGACAGCGCGCTGATGATTCCCGGTGGGGAGTTGATCAGCAGCGATTCGACGAGAGCAATCGTCGTGGTGCGCGGCCCGGATGGTAGCCCCGAGCGGCTTGTGGTGCTGGTGGGCCGGACGCCACCGGATCCGGCTGTGATCGAAGCCGATCCGTCGGTCGTCGCGGCGCTCGGCGAGGCGGCGGGCAAGGACGTGCCGGTCGAGTACTGGCGACCCATGCCGAATGGTGCGCACGGGATCGTCCTCGACCGCGTCGATCCGGTCGCTGCACCGGTTGATCCGCAGGCTGCTTCCGGCGCGCCCCTCACCGATGTTCCTGCGCAGCAGCTTTTCGCGGCGAACGTGCTGGGTGTCGCCGACGCCGCGCTGAAGAGCGAACAGGCTGATCCTGTCGAGTCGCTGCGGTCGCTCGCCGAGGACGCGGTCACCGTGGGATGGCCGGACCGGCCGGTGCAGACCGGGCCGCGCCCAGCCGATCCGCGGTCGACGGACCCACTAGCGGGCTGGACCGTGGATGGCGCCAAGCCCGAACTCGAGCCATTGCGGGATCAGCTGCAGCGCCACAGCGCGCCGCACCGGAAGGAAGAAGTCGTCGCGGCGCGTGCGAAGAAGCGCGCCGAGGACAACGACCGCGTGGCGCAGGCGGCAGCAGACGAAGCGAAGGGGCTGGCCGGCCCGGCCTCGGGTGGTGTCGGGCCGACACCCATGGATCGTCGCCTCGACAACGCCATCCGAGCAGGCGCGGTGTTGGAACTGCGCAAGGCCATCGAAGCCGGCGATACGCAGGGCACCCAGGATTGGGCCGCCCGTTTGGGTATCGACCCGAGTCTCGACCGCGAGGCTCTTCTCGCCGAGGCGGACCGGCACACACAACTGATCCAAGCTGAGCATTCCCGCTTGGACAACGTTGCCAGGGCGCGACTGGATTGGCGAAGGGCGCTGGACAAGCAATCCAAGCACCACGACGCCGCCGCGGGCGCGGCCGCCAAGGCGTATGGCGGCGAGGCGAATTCGCGTGGCGGCGTCGCGATCGTGGCCGGCGACGACGGTCGCAACACGGTGACGGTGTTCGTCGGCGCCAAGCCGGCGGCGGAAGTCATCGCCGACGCGACCGCGGGCGACAGCGCGCAGGCGCGGCGACTGCGGGCGGCCCTCGAGGCGGGCAGCTCGGTCGATTACGTCGCGGTCCGGCTCCACGACGGCGAGGCGAGTTTCGAGGGGGTGCGGCCCCCGGCCGACTTCGATCCCCTCGCCCACGTCACCGGCCACGAGTCCGAACCCGGCGCGGACGGATCGAACGCGTCGGGTCCTGGCACGGGTGGTGGCGCTGGAAAAGACGCCGTGGCAGTGGAACTCGACGCGCTGCAGGACGAGGTGACAGCTGCGCACCAGCGGGCGGTGCAGCGGTGGCGTGACGTGCTGCGGACCATGGGCGTCGACGTCGAGGCAGGCCTGGACCCACTGCCACACGACGCGACGGAGGAAGCCAAGCAGGAGCGTGACGCCGTCATCGAGCATCGGCTGCGCGAGCTTCAGGAAGCCGCGTTCGCCGATCACGCGCTGATGGGGCACCGGGGGCTGACCGATGCTGCCAGGCGCGACGAGGAACACCAGAAGTTGGTCGAGGCTGCCGCGGCGGTCGGTGTGGATCTGACCAAGGTCGGCGACCCGACGCTGCGCGCGCTGCGTGACGCGGCGGTGCGGGAACAGGAACTACGGCAACAGCTCTACCGCTTGAACGCCGCCGCCGAGTGGGCCGACGACCAACCGTCCCTGCTCGACTACGCGCGAGCTGTCGCCGTGCACGTTCGTGCATCGGAGGCGTTCGATCTGGCGACGGCCGACTTGCCGGAGAAGACGGTGTGGCTGCTGCGCTCCGCTGTAAATCAGGTCGAGACGTTCAACACGCTCCGCAGACTGCTGGGCGGTGGGGATCCGGAGGTGTCGCTGACGCCCGAGCAGCGACTTCGCATTTACAACGCGGTTGCGGCTTTTCACGACACGGGGGCCGAAACGCTCATCACCCGCCGTCAAGCCGACGCTGAGCCTGCCCGTGCGACCGACGACGGTTCCGCGACCGGAGCGCCGCCGAACCCACCGGAACGCGTCCGGCGCCGGTTCCGTCAGCTGCTGCCGTGGCGGAGATCGCAGCAGTCGGACGCGACCGGCCTCACCCCCGAAACCGCGGCGGCGCGCGATGCGGCGTTGGCGGGTCTAGAGGCGAAAGCTGCTGCCGCCGAACAGAAGGCAACAGAGCAGGCAAAGACCGAGGCCGCCGAACCGTCCACACCCAACAAGGTGTTCGCTCGTCGGCTCGAGGAGATCGAGACCGATGAGCGGCAGCGCGGCCTGTACACCCGACCGAGTCCCGAGGTAGCCGCACGCAATGCGCTGCGCGCCGCGGCGGAGGTAGCGGGCGACGAGAAAATCAAGCTGCGGGTGCAGTTCGACCGCTTGGTGTCCGAACACGAGATGCCACTGGGGGAGACCGAGTGGAACCGTCTCGTCGACAGCCGCGAGGAAGCCGACGCGCTCATGCGCGAGCTGGGTCCGGGACCCGCATTGGCGGAGTTCCGGGGCCCGCTCGATCGGTATCACGCCGCCCGCGATGAGCTCGATGCCGCAGTGGCGCAGCATGTTGTGCTCGCCGAACAGGCCCGCGCGAACCTCGAGGAGCAGGCCCAACAGGCCACCGCCCGCGCGACCGCAGCCGCAAACGGGGGCACCGGAGCCGACGCCGGCGATGGCTCGTCGGCACCCCCGCCGCCGGACACCACACCGGAAACCTCCGACGGCGAGACGTCGGCCGAGAAGGATGCCACCGAGAGTCAGCCTGCTCATGACGACGAGGCGGCGGCTGAGGTCGAGCCCGCAGAGCAGAGCGAGCACGAGATCGAGAAGCGTAAGCAGCTGAAGGCGGAGGTGGACGCCGACGTCGAGTCGGTCCGGGAGGCGCGTGTACGCGCGGAGAAGGCGTGGGCCGATTACGTCGAGGCACAGTCTCGCCTCGATGTCGCCGAGCAGGCGAATGGGTCGACCGAGGGTGAACCGACGCAAGATGTTTCGCAGTTGCGGGCTGCCGTGGCGGAGCACAGTCGGGCGGTCAAGGACGCGCTGGACGTCTACCAGGCGTTGTCGGATGAGGCGGTGCAACACAAGTACGAACAGGAGCAGGCGGCCGCGCAGGAGTCGATCGAGGCTGCCGACGCCGCGCGCGCGGAGATGATCGCGCGGACCGACATTGTGTTGGATGACGCCGTGCAGCGCATGCACAAAGCGAAGGAACGGGTATGGCTGGCGAGGATAGTGAAGGACAACGCGCAGGCTGCGGCGGAGGCGGTGATGACTCACGACCTCGTCGAGAGTGTCGGGGCGCAGCGGAAGTCGGTGGAGCGCGCGGAGAACGAGCTCGCCACGAGTCGCCAGGACCTGGCGAACGAGTTACGGGAAGAGCCTCGGGCCGACAAGGTTTCGCAGTTGGAGGAGGAGATCGACGAGCGGCAGCGGAGACTGGGCAACGAGCGGATGGAGTACGAGGCGCGGCTGAAGGCGGCGCATGAGAACGCGTTGAAGGACACGTCACCGCAGGGGCGGGTGCGCGCGCAGGCATTGGCGGACGAACTCGAGCAGGCCGTAGGTGATCGCACCAGCCTGTTGCGGGATGAACATGCTACGGCGTCTGAACCGGCGCAGGGCTGGCGAGCGCGCAGGCGTGCGAACAGGGAGTTCGAGGATGCCGTTCGTGCATTCGAGAAGCGGGTGGACGAGCGTGCGGCGGAGTTGGGTAAGGCGTTGCGGGAGGCTACGCAGGGGCAGATTGAGCAGAAGCTGGCTGCGGCGGAGAAGGCGCTGGCGCAAGCGATCACGACGTTCCAAACCGAACGGGACGCGGTGGAACAGGCCATCATCGAAGTCATCGACACGCGGCGCGAGCACATGCTCGACGCGGCCGCGGCCGATTCGGCTGCATACGACAACGGGTTGGCCGGTCCGGACGCGCTGGCGAAGGGGGCAGCGAAGATGGTGGTCGCCGGCGAGGCGCTGGTGAAGGCCATCTACAAATACAGCGATACGCTGCTGCATGACTCCGGGGACGAGGATCCCGCGACGAAGGCGCCGTCGCTGGAGGAAGTGCGCGAGTTGGTGGCGACCGGCTCGGTGGCACAGCGTTTGGGGGCGATGGGGGAGTTCATGTATCAGAGCGAGAAGGTGACCAACCCCGACGACCCACGTACGCCGAGGGAGACGCAGATGTTGGCGTTCGTGTTGTTGGAGGACGCAATCCCCAATATGTATGGCGGGGAGGGCAAGACGATCGTCATGCACATGACAGCCACGCGCAAGGCGATCGAGGAGGGGACGGTGCATGTCACCAGCGCCAGTGATCTGTTGGTGGTGGCGTTCCTCGACGAGTACACCCAACGGTATATCGCCCCAGAGCTTTCCGATATCGGAGTCGACGCGCAACGGCTGAACCAGGACGGGTCTACCTCGATCAACCCGAACCGACACAATATCCTGGTCGCCACCCGGGAAACTATTGCGACACTTCACGCCCGGGCGATCTCGAGCATGCTGGAGCGGATCCGGGAGGTGGGCGCGGACGGCGCGTCGCCGGAACGAGCAGCGGCGGTGCGCGATAATGTCACGCAGGTCGTCAAGTGGATCAACGAGAAGAGGCCCAACGCCGATCAGGTCAAGGATGTTCTCGACGGGCTGGCCGACGAGTACGGGGTGACAAACGAAGACGGTACACCGCTGCGGTACAAACCGCATGCGGAGGGCGAACGTATCGATGACGAGAGCGACGCTCGACGCCCGCAGGTCGTGGTCACGCCGCCCGGTGATCAGACCGAGGACGAGTCGGTCGTGCAACAGCGGAACGAGCTCAAAACCGGGTTTTTGAAGGCTGTGGTGCGGCAGGGTTTGACTGCGGAGGATGCGGGGCGGCCTGCGAACACGAAGGGGCCGTGGCCCGGGCACCTCACACCGGACGGATTCCGTAAGCTCGAGGCGGAGTTGGGTGAGGATGTGGTGCGGGCGAACGAGCAGCGTCTGATCCAGCTCGCGGTGGGTCATTGGGGTGAAGACCGCAACAGCGACTACTACCAGCCGCGCACGGTCAAGTCGATCTCTGTCGAGCACCGCGACTCGCGCACTCGTGACCTGGCCGGCATCGTGTACAGCCAGTTGAAAGACACCGGGCAGCTGGACGAGCAGGGCGAGGCCGCCGCAGCGGAGTTGAAGGCGTCCGGCGTACTGCACGAGGTGTGGAGTCCGGAGCTGGAGCTGCAGCACCTCGAGGGCAAGATCATCCTGATCGACGTGACTGGTAGCGGCAAGCTGCAATCCGATCCCACCAAGGGCACCGACACCCGATTGCAGGATGTGGGGTGGGCGATGGAGGTGCTCAACGGCGAGCGGGTGTTGCGGGAGCATCCGGACGGGTCGGTCACCTTCTCCGACGATCAGATCGTCGGCACCAGGTTCGCGAAGCGGCCGGTGGGCATTTCGGCCACCAACAAGGGCAAGCGCCTCGAGTTCTACGAGGCCCTCAAGAAAATCGTGCCGGAGATCGACCGGTTCTACGAATCGAAACTCGACGAACGCCCGGAGATCGAATTCGACACCGACGAAGGCAAACTCGACTGGTCCGCCCAAAAGGCGCTCGAAACGATGGATATCGAGTTCACCCACGAGGACGACCAGAACGGGAATCCGGTGATTTCGTGGTCGTTCAACGGGGATCCGGTGATGTTGGAGATGCTGGACAACGTGGAGATGTCCGGCGCCGATATCCGCGAAACCATGTGGATCGACGAGAACGACGAACTGCACGTGAAGCGGGATTGGCTGGAGGATCTCGCCGCTGAGCAAGGCGTGCCGTTGTGGCAGGTGAAGACGGACGCTGAGAAGGGGGTCTACGACTGGGTACAGCAGCGGTTCCACGAGCAGGCGCAAAGCTACGCGGCCGAGCATGGCCTCGCGATCGACGGTCATGCGCATCTGGAGGTGGAGAACCTTGACGCGCGCTGGTACTGGGAGCACGGCAATGGTGACGATGCCGAGCGCGCGGCCAACCACATTATCGAGAACTTCGCGAAGAAGCGGGGCGGTATCCTCATCACCGGTCTGCAACACCATCGCGGCGCCGACCCGAAACTCAGCGCCGATACCCGCGAGCGCGAACCGGATTCGAAATATGTCGGCGGATTGGTGAACATCGTCAGCGGTGGTGCGGACTTCGACGAATCGACGATTCATCAGGCCAGGGTGCGGTCCGGTCGCGGTGGCCGAGGCAGAGACCGGGTCAACGGCGGCCAGGCGGGCCGCAGTTACGTGGTGAGCGGCCCCAGAAACCGAAACGTGCGAGTCGGCGACAACGGTATGGCCGTCGCGACGTATGTCCATGCGCAAGAACACGCCGACGCCGTCGCCACGTGCAACGAGGTCGCGAAAGAGCACGCCGAAAACGCGACCGAGGACACAGCGACCAGGTTGGAGAAGGCCGAGAAGAACGTCGTGGCAATGCACGACAAGCTGCGCGAGCACACTGTGAAGCTGCAGCAGGATGTGATGCGGCAGCAGCGTGACCAGCGCCGCGCGCACGCGCGCAGCATCGGGCGGGTGGCCAGCCCGTTCGTGGCCGCGAGCACGACCGAATCGACCGCTCCGTCCGGTCCGCAGTCGACGCTGCCGTCGTGGCTGCCGCAGCGTAGCGCGTTCGATCCGTCCGGCGCGGTGCGGTCGGCTGCGCAGGCGGTATTGACGCCGCAGGCGTCGGCGCTGGTCGGCGGCGTCGGGCGGACGTTGGTCGACGGGTCGACGGTCGAGCAGCCGGTGCTGGATTGGCTTGTCAAGCAAGGCCGCGTCGCGGAGGCCGCCGCGCGGCTCGGTGTCACGGGCGATCCGGCGGTGCTGTTCGGCAACGACCCGCGCGCCGACGGTGACATCGCTCGTTTGATCACGGGTCTTGTCATCGGCGAAGGTGGTCGGGATGTCGAGCAGCCGGTGCTGTGGCGGCTGCTCGCTGGCATCGGCGACTTCCGCGCTGCCACCCAGGCACTCGAACACGCCGCGGCGACACCGGAAACGACCGCGGCGCAACCGGTTACCCGATCCGAAGTGTCGGCGGCGCGCACTCGGACGCGAGATGCGGTCGAGGCGCTGGGCGCGGCATTCGACGCCCTTCCGGGTTCCGACGCAACCGAGGGCGACCCGACCGATGCGACCGACGCTGCGGTTGCCGAGGCCGAGGATGCTGCCACCGAGATCGACACCACAGCGCTGGAAGCTGCCGTGCGCGAGTTCCTCGCCGCCTTCACGAATCTCGGCGTGCTCGATGTCCGCCTGGCGCAGCAACAGAACCAAGCGCAAACACCCGCACCCGACGAGACCGCGACGTCCGCCGCCGCAGCCGTGCTCCTCGGTCTTCCGACCGGCCCCGCCGCACCCGGGTCCGGTCGAGCCGCGCCCTCTCGTAACGTCGGCGAAAACCGGGCGCGGTTCGTGCCCGACCGGTCACAGCTCGAGGCCACGATCGCTGCGCTCGAGCAGATGCGGGGCCAATTCGACCGTGCGACAAACAAACTGATCGATGATCAGCTGACGCTGCTGGGCCGGCTCGACCAGCCGGATCTCGATCCCGAACTCGCGCTGGCGCTGTGGAACCAGGTGGCTGCCGCGTCGGCCTTGGTGCGCGCATCGACCTCTCTCGACGCGACTGCCCGCGTCATCGACGCTACCGCGACAGTGGTACGCAAACCGGTGCAAAGCTACGTCCATGAGCTGCGGTCGATGGCCGGCGGCGCGTTCTTCGGGATTCTCGACAATCGTGGTCTCGACGACACCGAACGCCACCGCCTCTGGCGCGCGGTGACGACATTGCGGGCAGCGACCCGCGATGTCGAAGCCGGTCAACGCGCTATAGCGGCCCTCGACGCGGGCGATGTGACCGAACGCCGCAACGCCGTCGACGCCCGCTTGATGACCTTGCCTTACAAGAACAGCAAGATCCCCGCGAGTGGCCGCCGTCAGGTGGGCGGACCCGACGCGGTGGTGGTCGCCGACGTCGGCACGATGCCGGCCACCCAATACCGGGACGGCGTCGAGGATGTCGTGCTCGACGACGGCACGACATATCGCCTCGTCGTGATCTGCGGCGGAGTCCGCGACGGCGACACGAATACCGCAGTGCACGAACAGTTCCTGCAAGCGACGCGAAAGGCGTTGACCGCTATGCGCGCCGCGCTCCGCGACGGCGCCGCACCGGCCGATGTGCTCGACACTGTGGTCGGGGCGGTCGGCGACCTGTCGGTATCCCCGGACGGCGAGGCCGGGCCGACGCCGTTTGTCGCGGCCGTCATCGGGCCGAATCACGTCGACGCGGTCACTGTCGGCACCAGCCTCGCCTATGCGGTCGACAGTGAGGGTGTGCTGCACGAGTTGTCGGAGGTCGACGACGAGGATCTGCTGCGCCCGCAGAAAACGTCGCAGGCCATCGGCGAAGGCGGCGTTGTGGTGCTCCACACCGACGGCCTGTCCGAGGTGCCGACCGAGACGGTCGCCGCCACCGTGCGCACCAATTCCGACGACCTCACCCGCGCCGCCCATGCCCTGCTCGACCTCGGTCTCGGCCTGCATGCCGACAAAGAGCAAGCTGACAGCGAAACCGTCAGCGCCACAATCGCTGTTGTCCGTACCCCCGAAGTCGTCGGCCCCACTCAGGGTTCGGCCATGGCGAACCCCGCCAAACCGCCCGCGCACGGTCCGGCAGGCCCGGTCGCGCCCCGCGCGCCACCGGCCCGCGAAACTGCCGCGCCGGGACCGCTTACCCGGGCCGCTGTCGATACGCTGCGGCGCGAGCTCATCACCAGGCACGACAGCCATGTGAAAGCCCTTCGGGAGGCAATTGCCGATGCCGATACACCCGATACAGAGGACTCTCACGACCCGACGATGACGGCGTTGCTGCCGTTGATCGACGCCGGAGATATGGTCGGCCTCGCCGCTGTCGCCGATGAGCTGGACCTGCCCGCCGTCAAGAGCACCGCCGACGGCCTCCGCGTGATCTGGCGTGCACTGGATCTGGTCGACTACGCGCTCAACAGCGACGACGCTTCGCTGGAAGTCGCTCGCCCCGCAGTCGAGTGGCTCACGGTCCAAAGGAATCTCGAGCAAGCCCTCACCCCGCTGGCTCTCGATGACAACGTCGACGTCGAGCTGATTTTCCGGCTTCTCACCGCCGCCGGCACCGAAATCGCCGACATCGTCCAGACTGTGGCCGCCGCTACCCCGCAGCAACGCGAAGACGCGCAGCAGTACCTCCCGCTGCTCGACGCCCTCACCACCGTGCACGCCGCCGCTCGCGATATCGAGAACACCGAAATCCCTGCCACCGCGAATCTTTCGCGCCCCGCCCGGCAACCGCGGCCGGACAACGTTGCGACGGGCGCATCCGAACCTCGGACCGGGACCGAGCGTCCCGTCGCGCGGGTCGAAACCAATGAGCCCGTGTCGGGAGATATCGAAAAGCTGGGCGAGGGTCTCTACCGCGGTGGTGGGTTCCTGATCGAAACATCCGCGGATGGGCTTCGCCTGCATCAGGACTTCACGTCGCGGGCCAACCTGACCGGCCGGACCGGTGTCTCGGTGGTCGTCGAATCGGACGGCGACGTACGGCGGGTACTGTTCCGGTCGTCCGCGCCGGGTGGTGGCGTGCGGTATTCCAGCGTCTCGCTTTCCGGTAGTGGCCCTGTGTTGTCGGGTGTGAACTTGCCCGCGGTCGCCGCGCTCGACCCGGCGGCGACGGAGGGGGTGCCGCTTCGAGAGCAATTGGAGCGGGCCGGTTTCGAGCCTGTCGTGGACAACATCATGCGGTTGCGTCACGGCAACCACGAACTGTTCGCCACGATCGGTCCAGACGATGCGTTGACCTTGCACACGCCGCTGCGTGGCGCGCACGTCGATCTCGTGACGCGGTCCCAGATCATCGGGGTCACCACGGTGATCAACCGCCCCCGGCGAACCATCCCTGCGCTGCGGTTGACCGACGGCCGAGTGGAATACACGCTGACCAACACATCCCAAGAACGCTTCGACACCCGGACCGTAGAACTGCCGTCATCCACCCCGGACCCCACGAAGAACGCGCCGAAGGATTCATCTGACACCGCACCGCAGTCTCCGCGGGTCGTGCCGGTTCCCGAGCCAGCAGCCGCCGGTGGTGGTGCCGGGGGCGGTGGCACCGGTCGCGGTGGTCGCACGGCCGCCACCGCGACACCGGCGTCGACCAATGGCACGCAACCGCTGACACGAGCCGACCTCGAGGACTTGCGCGATCAGCTGACGGAGATTCACCATGAGGCAACAGCGGCGCTGCGGTCCGCCATCGAACACTACGCCGGTACCAAACCGCTGGATGTCGACGCGCTTGCGGACCCGGCGTCGTTCGAGGCAGGTCTCAACGCGTTCGACACGACGGACCCTGCCTTCGCTGGCATCGGCGACGCCGCAACCGAAGTCGTTCTCACAAGTTGGCAGCTGGATATCGTCGAACTCGCGTTGCGTGGCGAACCAAGCATGTCGGAATCCGCGCGCCCCGTCGCACACTGGCTGGCGGCACGGAACGGTCTCGCCGAAGCCGCCGCGCCACTGGCATTCCTCGACGCGACAGTCGGCCCCTACAGTGCGGTTTTCCGTCTGGACGCCACCGCCGATGCCCAGATCACGATTTTCGCCGACGCCTTGCAGGCCACGCCACCTTCCGGCGCGGACGGTCGCGTGGTCCGCGCCGCGCTATTGGATGCCGTGGATCGTTATCGCGGCGCGAGTAGAACCATCCTCGGTGCCGGCGAACGAGTCACGGTCGACGTCCCCGCGTTGGCTGACTGGCTGGCCGCCGAGAGTTCGGACATCGCCGAAACCTTCGATGTGGCCGTGGCGCGGTACGAAGCCGCTGATATGGCGATTCCGGTCGATCGGGACGCGTTGGCCGACCCGGACCGGTGGGCGCGCGAAATGGCTCGCCTCGAGGCGGCGGGCGCTGGCGGCCCCGAGTTCGACGAGCTTCGAGCCCAGACGCTGGACTACATGATGATGCATCGTGGAGGCGAGCTGGTCGACGAACTTATCTCGACCGGACCAGGTACCGACACCGAGCGAAGCGACATGCTCGATGCACACGCACACCACCTGGCCGACTGGTTTGACGCGACGGAACAGCTGGTCTCAGCAAACGACGCGCTGGACGCCAGCGACGGCAGCGACCTCACATTGCTGGCCGAAGCCTTTGTCGCGGCTAGCAGATTCGCCGACGCCGGCCGTGCCGTCCTGGCCAGCCAGCGCGAGCTGGCGGCCTCGGTCGAGTCACCCGAGCCACAGCCCGCCGCGGCGGGCGGTGGTGGTGCCGGGGGCGGTGGCACCGGTGGTGGTGGCACCACGGTGCGCGGTGGTGTGCGGCAGGGGCCGCCGGTGTGGGCAGGGGACCCGTCGGTGGAGTCTCGGGTTTTCGAGGTGTTGCGTGGGCAGCCGGTGGTGCTGGTGAAGGACAGCGACCTGTGGCGAGTGGCTCAGCCGGGTGAGTATGTGACGGGGGCCGAGGGCGACACCGTGGCCCGCAGCGCCGTGTTGTGTGCGGATTTGACAGCGAGCACCGTCGCGGGGCTGCAGAACTCGGTGGATAAATTGTTGAAGCGTGTGTGGGAGGGCGACGTTGCCGCGGGCGGTGTCGAGGCGCCTGCGTGGTGGGATCCTGCATCAGGGGAGCCGCCGGTGATGTGGGAGGAGATCCGGCTCGCGCAGGGGTGTGGATGGTTCCTGCTGCGGGGTGGCGACGGTCAGTGGCGGGTGGCTCAGCCGGAGCAGGTCCGCCCCAAGTTCCATAACACGTGGTCCGATCTGGCTGCGGTGGCGGGCGCGGACTTGGCCGCCAAAAGTGCTTTCCCTGTGCAGATGCAAGTGTTCCGTGCGGTGCGCGCGGCGTCGGCGCAGGCGAGCACCGCGACGGCGGCACAGGCGCTGGCGCGGGCCCGTGCCGCAACGGCAACCAGCGCCGCGACGGCAACGACTGCAGGGGCCGGCGGGTCGTCGACAGGCGGAGTGACGGTGGTGGTGACGGACGGGCCGAGCGTGGGCGTGGGGCCGGGTGTGGTGTCGGTGTCGACAGTGTCCCCGGACGGGGCCGATGTGTGGGCAGACCTCGAGTCGTTACCGTTCGACGACGGGTCGGCCGGGCGTGTGGTGGTGGAACTTCCAAGAATGTCCGAGGCGGCGATGCCGTTGTCGGGGGCCAGTGGCGACGCGGCGGAGTTGTTCCGGGTGCTGGGTGCGGGTGGGCATTTGGTGGTGCGGTTGCGGATCGACGAAGGCGAAGTCCTGGCGGGAGTCCTGGTGCGTTTGGATGGCCCGGTGAGCTCCCGTCTGGCGGCAGCGGGTTTCCAGGATGTGGCCTCGCACACCGAAATCGACGCGGACGGCTCGACGTATAGGGTCTTCCGTGCCTCGGTCCCCTCGCGAGCCGACACCGGCGACGTTTCCAGGGTTCCCGGTGCTGCGTCCGGTTCCGGTGCTGCGTCGGTCACCACGGCCTCGGCCGGACCTGCCCCAGCTCCCGACGACGGCACGCGCGCCTGGCGCGACTCGTATTTGGCGGAGGCGCGCCGAGCCGTCGCGGCTGAGCTGGCGCAAATCGCCGAGATCGTGGCCGGGGTCGAGGCCGTTCTTGCTCAGTTGCGGAAACTGCCGCAACAGCGACGCGAAGACTATCTGCGGCACATCGCCGAGGGTCGTCTCGACTTGGCGGACGCGACGGTCTCCAACGACCCCGTGTTACGTCGGGGGTGGGGTGTGTTGTACATGGATAGCCCGGCGAAAGCGCTCGCGAAGCTGGTTTCGACCACGCCGTCCGTACACGGCGCACGGGCCGATGCTTTGGCGGTGCTCCCGTCGGTGCCACTCGCTGCCGCGTTGACGCTGCTGCCCAAGGATCAGCTACGCGAAGTCTTACTGTTGTTGGCCGACGGCAGCCGGTTCGAAGAAGCACTGAATCTGCTGTCTCGACGGTTGGGGCAGGTCCCCACGCTGGACCAGCTGCTGAAAACCGGGTCCCAGCAGCGGTACCCGATCGCCTCGATACCCTCGCTCGCCGGTGCGCTCCGCACCTACCACAACGAGGTGGACCTCCGCGCGCGCGACAACGCCGAACCACCGGCCGTGCCTGCTACTGCCAGCACACCCCCCGGCCAGAAATCCAGTCGCGCAGCCGAATCGGCGACCCCCGGCCCAGCCCGCGTCGGCGCCGCGACCACACCGGTCGCACAACCGCACAGCAACTCCACGAACCAGGCAACACAGCCCGACACCGCCACGTCCGACACAGCCAAGTCGGACAGCGCGGTGGACGAACCGGCAGTTGTCCTGAACGAAGCGGCGACGACGGCGCAGAACCCGGCCACCGATGTGCAGGAGCTGATCGCCGGTATCCGGTCCGCGTACGACGGACTCGACTCGGCCACCGCCGAACTGCTCGATCGGGCGTTGGAACTGCTGCAGCGCCAGACCGATCCGCACGCTCCGCCGAAGCGGCGTGAACTTCTGGCCGCGCACGCGGCTGCAGTGCAGGGCTGGCTGAACTCATTTGCCGCGTTGAACGCGACCGCGGAGCGGGTGGCCGGCGGCGTCGAGGCGATAGCGGGTTACCTCGTCAAGCTGCGGTCCACGCAGGGCGGCGGCCACTACAGCGTGTTCGACGCGGCATGGATGGGTCGTCCGAATGCGAACTCTGCCAGGCGGGCTCTCTGGTCTGCCGCGGTGTGGGTCCGGG
The DNA here is from genome assembly GCF_040614395.1 of Nocardia sp. NPDC005998. Lineage (NCBI taxonomy): Bacteria > Bacillati > Actinomycetota > Actinomycetes > Mycobacteriales > Nocardiaceae > Nocardia > Nocardia sp. NPDC005998. Next base: position 119,393 of record NZ_JBEXUI010000016.1, read on the forward strand.
GTGCTGCCCGCGAGCTCGCCGCGATCCAGTCCGCGATCGACGTGCAGGAGGCAGGCGAGACGAAGCCCACGGACCGCCCACAAGGCCCGCTCATCACCTTGGCGACCGACGACGCCGAGATGCCCGCCGACGGTCGGCTTGTGCTCGGCGGCCCGGACGCGGTCATCGTCACCGACATCGGACCGAAAGACCGCCAAGAGGATTGCGCCGCTTACGAAGAGTTCGAGCACGACGGCACCCGATACCGCGTCGGCGTGGTCTGCGACGGGGTGAGCAGCGCGCCCGATTCGCATCGTGCCGCGCGGCGCGCCACCGCCACGGCCCTGCGGGTGCTGCGGGCGGAGCTCGGCCGGGGGATATCACTAGACCGGGCGGTCGCGAGAGCCGTCGAGGCGGCGAAGGGCGAAGTCCATGCGCTCGACCAGCAGGAGTACTCAACACGCTCGAGTGCGCCGACGACCACCGTCACCGTTGGCGCCTTCACCCACGACCGCGGTGCTGTGGCTGTCGTGGGCGACAGCCCGGGCGAGGCCATCGACCGCGTGTCGGGTGATGTGCAACCGTTGACGCCGCCTGAGGGTGTAGGGGTTCATGACGCTTTTGTAGGTCGACACACGCCTGCCCAGGTCACTATCTGGGAAGGCGTCGTACGGCCGGGCACGGTCATCGCGTTGCACAGCGATGGTGTCATCATCCGCGGCGAGACATGGTCTCAGGTGCTGCGCCGCTACTCGGGCAACCTCGAAGTCGCTGCTCACTTTTTCGTCGAGGCATCGATGAAGCGCGCCGACAACAGCACCCTCATCCTGTTCACTCTCCCGGAGCCCGTCGCCGAATCCGGCGATGTACCGGCCGCGGAGGAGTCGCCGTCCGACACGCGCACGTCCGAAACTCGCGCGGAACCGGTCGGCGCATCCGATGCTCCGTCCGATGCTGACAGCGACGCTCCGGTCGAGCCGGTGGTTGTTCACGTTGACGTAGACACGTTGCTGGCCCGGTTGGCGGAGTTCGGCACAACGGCGACCGATACGTTCGAGCGAGCGTATAGCGACTATCTCCGTGACCACCGCGACGTACCCGATGACCGGCTGCCCGATCCGACCGGCCTGGCCGACCGCGGCCTGATCGACAACGAGCTCGAGCACGTCGACACCAAGTCGGAATCCGGCAAACGGCTGCGGCGAGCGGCGAAGTTCACGACATCGGCGCTCCACTCGTTCGAGCTCGTCAACGAGCTGTGGTCGCAAGAGCCCGCACCAGGCTCGACAACGGCCGGCTTGTTCCAGAGCCTCCTGCTCCGGCTGTCGGCATGGCTGGACATCGTGGAGCAGTTGGGCGCGAGCGAAGTTCTCGACGCGCAGCACGTCGAGCTCGGACTCGCCGGCCAGGACCTGACCGAGATCAAAAACGCAATCGTCTGGCACCTCCGTCAATCCGCGCAGACAACACCGGTCACGGAACAGCCGAACGCCGAGGATGCGGCGAAACTGGACGTTGCGGCGGAACAACCCGAGGAACCCGTGGGTCATGCGGTCACCGCCGCAGCCGCCGAGACACCCGCGCAGGAACAGGCCACTCCCGCCCGCCCCGACACTGCGCGGGCCGTCTTCGGACCGACGGCGGCGCAGTCGGAACAGTTGGTGGAGCGGTTGGTGGGGCCGTCGGTCGCGCCGCAGGCGGCCGCCCCCGCTGGCCCGACCGGCTCCGACTTGATCGACCCGAACTATTGGATGCCGCACAACTACCCGGAGCGCGACGACCTGACTTATCAGGATTCGAGGCGCGTGCGGACCAATCTGAGCGTTCCGACACCCGAAGACGCGGCACGCACACAAGCCGCGGCGGCGTCCGAGGCCCTGAAGAATATTCGTGACAAGGTGCTGCTCGACATGCAGACTGCCGTGGCGCAGGCGATCGACGATGCAGCATTGACCGGTCCGTCCGACGCGCTCGAGCGTGCGCTCGCGGAACTGCGCGGCGAGTTGTCGGCCGATCAGCGTGCCATAGTGCGGGTGCGCAACGCCGCCTATAACGTGGCCGGGGAGCAGTTGCGGCGGATAGGTCAGCTCGTCGCGTTGTCGAGCCGACCGGACACGCCAGGCGAGCTCAACACGTTGGTCCGGAATTACCTTGCGGCGTCGATATTGTGGAGCGAAGCGCTGAATGCGATGCGCACCGGTCAGGGCCCGCACCAGAAGTACGTCGATGCGACCGATCGGGTTCACCTGTTGGAGGGTCGGCTCGTCGCATGGGAACGAGCGAACTCCCCCGGGGCCGTCCACGAGGTGTCGGTGCCGCTCGCACCGGAGGGGGACGTGCTTTCGGCTGTTCCCGCTCGGGCTCCCGTCGTGGTCGCAATGCCCGCCGCGCCGGAGCCGGAAGTGTCCTCCCGGCGTGTCGAGGAGTCCGACGACGCAGGCGTGCCACCGGAGTGGCTCGAGAGCTGGTCTGCTCTGCGCGCGGCGCATCGCAGGACAGGCGATGCACTGCGGGCGGCGGTCGAGCAGGCTAACCAACACGGCGCAGGCATCCGATGGGAAAACTTCATGATGGGTGTCATCGCCACGAAAGGCCGCATCGGCAACCTGCGTATCGACACCAGTGCCGCGGGCCTCGACCGGCTGCTCGCAGAGATTCAGGCTGCGGCCGAAAGTTACTACTGGACTTGGCAGTTGCGGCTGTCGGTGGAGAAATACCGCCAGGGCGCCCACGATCCAGCGACCCGCGATGCCGCCCGTAGCGCGATCGACTGGGCGATCGCCGATGTGACCTCCCCCGACAGGGCCGAAACGCGCGGTGCTCGGGATCGGTTAGGTGACGGGACTGCGGCCGGTCCGGTCGAGCGTGCGCCTGTCGTCGTCCCTCCGGTGGCGCCCGAGGGCGATGTCGTACAGGGTGATTCGACGCCACATCGCCTGCAGCCCGAGCCGCTCGAGCCCGGCCGACCGAGTGCCGACGGCTCGGCCGCTGGGCCCGAGGCACGCCAGAAGTGGGCCGAATTCGAGGAAGATGTGGTGACCGCCTTGGTGGCGGTTGTTGGCGCTGCGGATCGCGAGGCGCTGCTTGCTCGGTTGGATAGCAGGCGCGAATATGAGCAGCAGCGGCTAGAGCAGATTGTGGCCGGCTTTATGGTTTGGGAGGGCCAGTCCGGCCGCGATGTCGCGCGACAGCTGGATCGGAGGGTTGTCGAGGCCAGGCTGGGTCGGCTCGACGAATTGCGGCGCATGGTCGAGGCGGGTCCGTTCCGCGATGCGGTGACGGCTCCGACGACCGATCTGTGGGCCCCGGAGCCGCTCGAGCAGGGCTCATTTGCCGGGGAATCGGATCGTGTGGAGTCAGGTGCACCCGCAAACCTGCCGCAGGTGCCACCACACCTGCGGCAGGCCGTCGATCGAGCGGTCGCGGATTTTGCTGATGTGTTCGCCCAGTCGCGGGACACAGACGAATTGCACGAGAAACTGTCGAGCGGCACGTCGTTCGACGATCTTCTCGTGATCAGGGAGCTGTCGTTTCGGTTGAACGGTGCGGAGCCGCCTTCGCTGTCGCGGGAGAGCCTGGAAGCTTTCCTGCGGAGGGTGTGGGACAACAGGGATTCCATTTCCGACTTCGTGGACGTCTACGAAATGTATAACAGGCAGGATGTGGGCGGCATTGTCGATGATCCAGATGCCTTTATGCGCAGCATGGCGCAGATATCGGAAGAGCGTGGGCCTGCAATTCGACGGTTACCGAGGTTGCGGGGAGGTGAGGTTCTTGTGCTGGAACCAGATAAACTCGACGCGATTGATCCCACCCGCATCAATTTCGTCCAGTTCGTGCGTGAAGGCCCGCAAGAAAATGCGGTCCGGTATCGCCTGTATGTGAATCCGACGAGGCGGGCGAGGTCGGATCTGGCGCGAAGGATCATGCATGAGATTGTGGGTGATCCGCAGCGATTCCCCGGAGTCCATATGGCGAAGGTCGCCGGGCCGTATAAAAAGCGGACCGACGGGATTGTGATCTATGTGGATGATCTCGGGGCTGCAGGCCGGATTGTCGAGTGGCTCAGAGTGTGCCAGCAGGACAATCCCGATGCGTTCGGCTGGGCGGTGCCGATCATGTCGCATCAGGTATTGCCCGGAGTGAGCGTCGCTGCGGAGGCCCCGGACACGATGGCGAAGGGCCACAGCTTCGGGTCGACGCGAGCACACCTCATTCGCCAGGCGCTGGACGAAACAAGAGGCGGCGATTTCGCCGATTTCCTCGCCGCAGTGCTGGCGAAGTTCCGTGCCGCGGGTATCGATACCGATCGTCCGTACCGCAATGCCGGCGACGAGTCGATCGAACCGCCCGCCATCCGATCCGCCAGACTCGAAGACAGCCCGAGCCAGGGCGTTCCCGATCGGGTGCGCGTGGTCGAAGCGGATTCGGCGCTACCGCCGATCGACCTGCCCGAGCACGGCGACGCCTCCGCGGCAGCGGGCGGTGGTGCGAGGCAAGACGGATACGATGCCGTACAAGAAGCCGCGCAAACCATGTCGGGAAAGGCGGTGCGCCCGGAGAATTTCGGCGAGACAATTCGGCGATTGATGCGCGAGCGCGACGTCGCGCTCGCGGCGGCGGAACGAGCGATCGAGGCGCTTCCCGTGCGTTGGCCGTATCGGTTCGCCGGATGGCGGGAAGATTCACAAGGCGCCGATGCACTTCTGGTTCAGTTGCGGATGGCTTCCGATGACTGGTTGTTCGCGGCGGTTGACGAGGCGGTTCGGCGATACCGTGCGCTGGAGTCGGACCTGGAGCAGGCGCGGGAGCGTGTTCGGCAGGGTTTGGAGGTCACGCGTAGCCGCGGATGGGTGGCGATCCTTGCTGCGGCCAACGGGTTACCGGTCGATTTGTTGGTGCTGCAGGCTCCTGGTTTGGTGGCGGTGGAGGCGCTTCGAGATCGGGTTACTGAGGACCAGCATGACGCGCTGTGGGCGCGGAAGGTGTCCTACGACGAGTCGGTCGTGCAGTTGGGCAGGCTCGGGCAGTTCGAGCGACTGCTGGCCGATCCGGATGCGCCGGTGGAGTTGGTGGACCTGCTCGCCGACCATGTCGTGGCGTTGGCCGGCTTGGTTGCGACGCTGGAGCAGATGCACCCGGCCGATGTCGAGAATGCGGCCTACAAAGCCGCGATTAAGCGAGTGCAACGCGCGGAGCAGCGTATCGCCGCCTGGGAGCAGGCCAACTCGTCGGCACGCCCCGTGCAGTCGGTCGCGCCGCCCGAGGCGCCGATCGCCGAGGAGCTGGGGGGGCCGGTGAGCGAGGTCGAGGCGGAGATTCCGGCAGCCTCCGTCGAGCCGAGTCCGGCGGCATCGGTGGATCGTATCGAGTCGGCGCTGCCGGTCAGTCCTGTCGATCTGTGGACGCCGAAGCCTGTTTCGTCCGATACCGACGATGGTGGTTTCGGCCCGCCGATGGGCACCATCGTCGGGGCGTTCGGTGGTGTCGACGGCGAATACCACGGGCGTTTGGAGGTTCCGACGCCCTCCGCTGCCGGCGGGCGGGCGACTCGAGCGACGCAGGAAGCGTTGGCTAGGGAACGCGACATGGCGTGGCGGCGGGTCACGGAGATTGCCGGTGCAGTCCAGGTCGATGTCGCGGCGAGTGCGGCGGGGGCGGAGGTGGCTGCGGAGGCAGCGTTGGCCGGAGCGGGTGACCTGCCGACAGGGCGGCGCGGGCCGCTACTGGAGGCGCTGCGAATCTACTTCGAGGCCGATGCACAGATGTCGGTGTTGACGCGGTTCGAGCAGGAGTCGATGGTTCCGTACACGTCTCCCGACCTGCTCGCACTGCTCGAAGAGTACGTTGCGGCCTCGGCAGTGTGGGCGAAGGCGCGGGCGAGCGTCCGAGGGCCGGTACCGGGCGACACCATGACTCGCTCTCGGTACGTGGCCGCGACGGCCGCGGTGCATGAGGTCGGGCACCGGATCGAGGCATGGGAGGCGGCGCATCCCGAGCAGATGCGGTTGGCGCGGGCGGTGGTACTCGGTGCACAAGACACCGCGATGCGGCGGTGGTTGGATGCCGTCGGGGCGCTCGGCGTCGACCTTTCCGCCGTCGATTCGGAGCAGCTGACGAGGCTCCGCGACGCGGCGGTTCGCTCCCACATGATGGTAGGCCGGCGTAAATGGTTCGATCGGGCCGAGCACGACGCGGCGGAAAGCAGATTGCGCGCCCAGATTCTCGCGTCGAGTGGCAACGTTACCGATGACGTGGCGATGCGGGAGCTGCGTGACGCGGCGGTCCGGGAGCACGAAGCCGCCGACCTGGCAGCGCGGTTCGTCGAGGCCGAGGCGGCGATCGGTGGCGGGGGGCTCGTCTCCGACGACGACTTGCGCGCCTACGCTGTCTCGTTGGCCGACCGGACTGCGGCATCGCACGAATTCGATACTGTCACTGTGGATTTGACAGAGCAGCAGGTATGGTTGTTGCGCTCGTCGGCCAACCACGCCGACGTGCACCGGACGTTGGGCAAGCTGTTCGCCGACGGCTCGCTACCCGACGGGACGCCGCAGGAGCGGCAGCGGCGAGTGAAGCTGCCCGACGCGGTCGCCCGCTTCCACGGTGATTGGCCCACCCCGCCGGCCGCCGATCGAGACGGCGAAGGACTGCGCGGCCGGCTGCGCCGAGCACTGCGACGTGTCGTCCCGTCGTTGACCGAGACCCAGTCTGCAGCCGAAATCGCCGCCGCCCAACAAGCCTCCGCTGCCCCGAGGACTACCCCGGTGGAATGGGAATTCGACCGGGCTGCGGAGGAGATAATAGAAATCCTCCTGCAAATCAGAGACATCACCGACGGCTTCGCCTCGGGCGACCTGCCGGACGAGGCAGACGTGCGCAGGAAGATCGACAACCTGCGCAACCTCGCGCGGCGTTTGCCAATGCAGGAGTACGAAAACCAAGAGCGACTCGAGCTGGTCACCCATCTGCGCAACAACCTGCGAAACCTGCTGATGCCCATTGACGACGGGCATGTCGAGAACCCGTCCCCGGCGCAGCTGGACCGGCAGCGCAGGATCGAGGAGTTCGCCGGCATGTACGGCGCGAAGGGCCCACGCACTACCGTGCAGGGGCTCCTGAACGAGGACATCTCAGAGCGAACTTTCGGGGAGATTCTCGCGGCGGCACAGATCGCGGCCGACATGACCGGTGTGCCGGTGTCGCGGCTGAAGGTCGGTGGGATGGCACACAGGGCTTCGGCCAGCGTCCAAGTCGTCACCGACGGTGAGGGGCGTCAATCCCTGTTCGTGACCGTCAACGTCGAACGGGCGCTGCATCCGGGCGAAGACGCCGACTACTTCCGCGATGTGGCTCTGCCACAGGGGATCAAGAAGCAGGGCGTGCGAAACATCTGGTTGGCGAGGATGCTTCACGAGATACTCGGGCACGGCGAGACCCTTCTTGGACACCAGCCCGATGGCTCGATTCTCGACCGCGGCGCTCGGATTGTGCAACTCGAAGACCGGGTCTTCGCGCACGAAGAGGGCGCGCACGCCGTCCTGGTCGATGCGGGTGAGGTCACCGCCGACGCGGAAGCGTGGTGGGAAAGCCAGGGGGGTTACGCGAAGACCAATCTTCTCGAGGGCTTGGCTGATGCCGCGATGGTGGTCCGCGCGAGCGAGTTCTCGACGTGGCGGTCTTACGAGTACGCGGTGCTGTACCGGGCGTTGATGAATCTGCCGGTGCTGACGGTGGAGGACGTGGAGCTGTTCCAAGAGGCCGAACGGCTCGGTATGTGGTACCCGCACCTGAAAGATCCAGTGCGGTTGCGGGAATGGGTTGATGCGGGTGGCCCGCGCGACGCTTTGGTCGGCTTTCCGGAGAACCGCGATCCGCAGCGGGTGGTGGCGCGGTTGTACAACGGGCAGCCGGTCGTGCCGGGAGATCGAGACGACCAGCGGCAACTGGCGCGCATCGCGCTGGAGATGATCGGCGAGGCTCGTCGACGTCAGATCGAGGCCGAGTCGCGGTCCGGCAGTGCGAGCCTCGGCGCGAGATCGCAAGCCATCGATACCCAAGTACAGGCACTTCTCCTGCTGGCTCGAGTGGATCAGCAAGGTCCGAGTCGCCGTGATATTCGCGCCCTCGACGCCATGGATATCTCGGACGAGGACCGCGCGGACGCCGACGACTTGGCAACCGGAGCGATGCATGAATGGTTGACCGCAGAGGCGGCCGAGCTCGCCGAGCTGCGCGCGGCCCAGCGCGACGGACCCTTGTCCACGATGGAGCGACTCGCTCTCGCGCAGCGCTTCAACCGCTACCTCAACCGCCGTCGTCGGCTGGTTCATTTCGAGTCGCTTCTCGCAGGCGAAGCTGTTCCGGACGTGGACGTGAGCGCGATGACCGTGAGCCTGATGATCGCGAATGTGCTCGGCGACCGAGCCGTGGCCCGAGCATCTCTCGAAGCAGTGTCCGCTACAACGCATCTCGCGGTGACCAAGCGCGCCAGGGCGGATGCGGTGTTGTCGTCGCGTCCCGAACGGACCCCAGAGGACCGGCTCGAGCAGTTGCGTCTCGAACTGATCGCGATGGGTGAAGACAACCAGGCGGCACGTCGCGCAGATCAAGAGCAGGCGTATAGCGCGGGTGGACATGAGGAGGAGATCCTCCAGAACGAGCAGCGGGCGCTGGATGCGGAGGCGACTCAGGAACGGCAGCGGGCGGAGCGCGCGCGGGACAAGGCGGAGAAGGAACTCCGCAAGCTTTTCAAGGAGCTCGGGAAAGAGCATGGCTTGAAACTCCGTGGCTCCGTGTGGGTCCGGCTCACTTCCGGTCGTGAAGCGGCCGATCGCGTGGTTGCCGGTCTGCCCCGCGGACCGGCGTTCGTGCGATTCGCCGAAGCCGTCGACGTGTATTACACCGCTAGTGCGGTCGTATCGGATGTGCTCGACAGCCAGTCCGCCCGTCGCGCGCAGCAGCGCGTGGCCCTCGAGGAACAAGCTCAGCAAGCCGCGGCCCGCGCCGCCGCGATCGCAGCCATCGACAGTGCCGAACGCGAACCCGCGCAATCGGTTCCGAGCGACGGGTCCGCCGCCGACCCGAGCGACACGGGCGGCGTGGCGGAAGACGACGGCGAGCTTCCCGATATGTCGGCGGCGTTGTCGGAACTCCAGGGTTTCGGACAGTCCCCCGGGGATCCGTCGGCGACTGTCGGACCCGAGGGCCGCCGCGCCGATGCGCTGCCGCCCTCCGACAAGGTGGGTGACCGGGACGGTGGGCCCGACCGCGATTCGTCGCGGGAGGACGGGAACGCCTCGAACGACGGCGCGACGGGCGCCGAACCGCCGTTGCTCGCAGGCGAACCGGGGGTTGACGTGCAGGTTAGTCGTGACGAGCTTCCGGCGGTCCCACCGCGGGACGATGCTGTCTTTTCACGGCAGCCGCCTGCCGGTGGTGTCGAACGGCCCGCAGGGCCGGCCGAATCCCCAGACGCCCCCAGCCGCATTATCGATGACACGAGGCCTGAATTCGGCCGCTACGGTCCGGGTTACAGCTCGGGCGAGGACGCTTTCCCCACACCCATCGTGACTGGAGTCGCGGCCCTGCGGGCCGCGTTGGGCACCGATTTCAACGCGCTGGTGTCCGGGCTGTCCTACCGGGAGGACATGCCGCGCCGCACATGGTCGTCGCCCGACGGTAGGCGGGTCGTCGGACTGCCCGACATCTACGCGGCATTGCAGGAGAGCGGTACCGCCGAGAATCTTGCCGCGGCACACGCGGTTCGGGACCGACTGCTCGACCCCACCCGACCGCCGTTGCCGGAAGACGTCATCGCACGCGAAATCGAGGACGTCCGTTCGATTCTCCCTGAGCATCTGCACCACGGCCCGCTCGTCCACCTCATCGCGAACGGCTTGCACATCGTGCGCACCCTCTACGGTCACAAGGACATCGGCCGTGCCAACGCCATCTATGGCCTGTTGGAGCATGGCTGTCCCGCGACCTACCACAACGGGTTCGGCATCCTCGAGGACCTGGAGAAGCTGTTCCACGTCATGCACGACGCTGGTGTCAGCGAGCGTGAGATTCTCATGGCGCTGGCGGCGGAGTCCTACAGCGACTCGGTTTACGGCAACGGCCGCCGCAGCAACGTCGAGGTCAACCACGGGCGGTACGACGAGTTCGTGTCCGCCGGACTTGCCCACGCGCACGCCGAGAAGCTCCGTGTCGATACGGAGGCGGCGGAACGGATCCGAAACGCCGTGTTGGGCACGACGTTCGATGAGGAGACCAAACAGCAGCTCGGCCGCGACGACCCGGACCCGGTGGTGCGGTACCCAGTCAACTTGGACCTCGATGCCCTCCATGAGGCGAACTTCGATCTGCTACCGGAGGATCTGTCGGCCGCACGTGCACAGTTCGGGCAAATCTTGTCCCTGATCGCGGCCGAAGCCCGTGAGACCATCACCTCGACCGTTGCTGGGCTTGGTCTCGTCGACCAATACGGTGACCGGTATCCGCAGCTGCGGGAGGCGGCGGTCAAGTGGATGCGCGGCCAAGCCGCGTTCCGCGAAGGACATCGGTACGGCGAAGGCTGGCCAGACAATTTGGCTCGCCGTCGAGCGATCGCCGCCCTGTACCGGGCGCTGGCCGACCAAGTCGAGGCGAAGACCATCACGATGGTGCAGGCCGCTGAGCTGGCGCATCGGTTCAACAACAGCAACATCGAGTTGTCCACGATCTTCTGGGCCGGGCCGCTCAGTGCGGTACGGGAGTGGCTGCGCGACCAGTACGGTCTGGTATTCGACGCGGTCGGGCCCGACGCGGAATTGCTGGTGATGGCGCGGGCGATCGCGCGCTGGTACCACGATTTCCGGGGAATGCCGCTGGCGCGATTCTCGACCGAGGACATGAGTGCCGCCGGCGAGGGCGTTGGCGGGTCGCTTAGCTCGGCGACCGGCGTATCGTTACGCCCTTCCCGGTTGACTACGACATTGGGGACGGTCATTTCGTCGGCCGCGGTGTTCGGCAATCTCGACACGGCTTGGCGTGGCGCGATGGACGCGCTGACGTTCGTCCCTTATGCGGCGAGTGTGGGCAGGCAATACGTGCGGAATCGAGCGTTGACCCGCGGTGGACGGCCGCCCTTGCTCGCCCCGGGGGATAGGCACGACGCCCCGTACCGCACCGTGCTCAACGATCGCTTGATGAAGGACGAGGAATTCCGCGAGCAATGGCAGAAGCATGGGTTCTCGGGTGTCGACCCAGCAGAGGCCGGCACCACGGCTCTCCTCGCCCGCGTGGCGTGGAGGGTCGCCGGTTGGAATCGGCATGAGCTCGTCGAAGAGAGGCTTCGCAAGTACTACTTCGCCAACGTCGTGCAGGCTGAGGACCACCCGTCCGAGGAGCCGAGGTTCCGTGCTTGGCTCGCACAGGAATTCGGCGAGGACGCGTTTCCGCTCGGCGCGAGTCTCGACCACGGCACCAGTATGTTCACGCCGGAGGTCGTCGCCCACCTGGTCCAAAGGTCGGCGGTGGCGGTTCAGCATCGACCGCAGACCGCGTCGGTCGGGCAGCACCTGGTCTATGGGGTTGTCCTGGACACGTGGCGCACACACCTGGCCGTTCGGCGGAGGTTCTCGACGTGCATGATCGGTGCGCTGCAGTTCCAGCGCGATCGGTACGGTGACCGGACACCGGTCACCACGCCTGCCGAGGTGCTCGGCGACGACGCCGTGGAGTACCTCGAGTTGGCCGACAGATGGGGGCTCACGTTCCGTTCGGCGGCGCAATATGCGCACAGCCTGTGGAAGGACGGCGAACCGGCGACCGGTGTCATCGATTTCGCCAACCGCGTCGTGGACCCGAACAGTGGGGTACGCGATGTGATTCTGGCCGTGCAGTACCCGCCGGCAGGTGGTGTCCATGTCGAACCGGAGGACGAGGACTGGGGCCCTGTCGACGGACACGTCGTCACGTTGACCACCGACGAACGCGGCAGGCTCCTGCTCCACGAATGGAACGTCCCCCCAGGCGGCGGGAAGCCCCGCGAGCGCACCTTGAAGGGCCACAAAGCGTGGAAACACGTGCGCCAGTTGCAAGCCCGCAGCATCGCCAACTCCGGAATGGAGATCAAAGACGACGGCACCGCGGCCCGTCCCCTCGAACCTGGCCAACACGTCGACTGGTCGACCGAACAGAGCATCCGAACCCGCGTAGGCAGCACCGCCGCCGAACCCACCGACCCCGGCGAGACCGGATCAGCATTGGACGCCGTTGCCAAGGACGCGTTCGAAGGCCAGTCGGTGGTACCAGTTGACGCGGGGCTCATCGCGGCGGAAACGGCTCGAGCGAAGCTGGAGGAGTTGCTCACGGTGCGATGGTCGCTGGGCGAGAACCGGTATCGCGCGTTGTGTGAACTCGCCGAGGGCGGCGATATCGACGAAGTCGAACTGTACGACATGCCGTGGGATGTGGAGCGGCTGCGGCAGTGTCTACGAGACGTGGAGTCGGAGCTCGATGAGCCAGGCGCGCGCGAGTGGTGGGTTCAGTTGAACGGTGCCGTCGATAGGGTTGAGGCGGACGGCGTCGCGGCGATGCAGCCGGTGCTGGCGCGGGCTGCGGCGATCGTGGCGGGGGATCCGGAGGCGATCGCCGGTACCTGGCTCGAGGAGCTCGGGCAGCTCGAGAATCCGTTCTGGGAGCTGATTGAGCGTACCGAGGCGTTCTGGACCAACCATGACGAGCTCGGATCGCGGGCGGCGATAATCGAGAGGGCGCTGCTGGAGCGGGCCCACACCCTCGCCCACCGGGTCACTGTGTTGATCGCGCGGGTAGCGAGCCTGAGTTATCGTGCGGCCGAAAGTGATCCGGCGGCATACCTCGAGTTGGCCACCGCGAGAAACATGCTGGACGCGGCGATTCACCGGTTTACGCCACACCTGGCGGATCCGGTTGGCCTGCATGTGCGTCGGCCTGGTGAGGACGACGGGCAAAAGGTGCGCGCGGCGCTGCAGGCCGCGAATCATTGCTTCCCCACGCCGGTGTTCGGGTTACCGCATATGGCGGCGAGCCTCAGCGCAGGGACGTTGGCGAATGCGATCGACGATGGTCAGTACCACAAGGTGTACACCAATGAAGAACGCAACCAGGAGGACGTGTTCCGCGATCTCAGCGACCGGCCGGGGCCATGGGTCGCGGTGGTGGAGGAAAAGGGAATCCCGGTCGCGGTGTGTGTCAAGACGGATGGCGGGCCGGTTTTCGATGTCATGAGATCGGTGGTTCTGCGTTCCGCCGCAGAGTTGGGCGAGGCATCGAAGCTTCCGTGGCGGCTACTGCTGCTCAATGGTGCCGGCGTCGTAGTGTTGCCACACGGCCGGCCTGCCGTATCTGAGGAGGACTCTCTTCGCGCGAGACTGACGAAGGTCCTTCGGTCGTGGGATGGTCCGCGAACGTTCGACGTGTTGCAGGCGCTCGCGGACGGCGCGGATATGTGGGCGGTCGACGTCGGGAAGATGCCGTGGCTGTACGACGCAGCGCACCGAACGTATGGTGACGTGCTAGCTCTTCGCCCGCGATTCGCGTTGGCGCGCCGCACAGAGTGGTTCGACCGGCTGCTGGTCTCGATCGACCGGCTGCTCGAGACCGGGGCAATCGTCCGGTACCAGCACCGGCTGCCATCCGGTGAGCGGATCGACGCGTTCGTGAATCCCCTACATGAGCTGTGGTTCACGATCACCCGTACCAACGAGACACGCCAGAATGAGCTTTTCGACGGCATGATGGCGAAGATCGGTGCTCAGGTGTGGACGATCAAGGTCGACACGGACATCAGGGGATTCGCTCCGCTGGATCCCAGCGACTATTTCTCGTCGTCACACCGTCGGTTTGCCGCTCGTGCCGGGTACACCGTCGAGCGAATCACGCGATCCGCACATCTCGGCGGGCAGATCGAGAGGTACGACGTCACCTACGCAAGGCCACCAACTGCAGGCGAGATCGACGGCGGCGCAGAGAATGTGGAGCCCGAGCTGGTATGGGCATGGGCCGGCGTCGACCCGCGCGAGGTCGAACTGCACTGGGCGCCCGAGTTCGCCGCGGCGCGCGCATTCATGGAGTCCAGGGGTGATGGCAGGGAACCCGCGGAGGTGCTGGCGGCGATGTCGCTGAGCCGTGGGCTCACGGAGTCTGCGTTCGCGGATGGCTTTGTGGCGGTGGAGGTCTACGAACACTCCAGCGGCGTGGATCTGCGGTTCCATCGACCCGAGTGGATCATCGAAGGAATCGCGGAGGTGATGCGCGACGCGGAGGATTATGTCGGAGGCTGGCTCGGGAGCGACCTCGCCGAGCTGTTGAGGCACCTGGCTGAGCTCGAGGCGGCGATGCTTCCTGGTCCGCTCGATGCGGACGCGGACTGGTTCGCAGCGGTGCGCGCCCGGCTGCGCGAGCAGATCGCCCGGCTGCGTGCGGTATTGGATACGTACCACGCCGTCGAGTCCCTCATCGGCGTCGCCGCGCTGGATCCGACGGAGGAGGACAGCGGTTCGGATGGCGATCTGTGGGCGCTGATGACGCGGGGCATGGTGTTGTGGACGGTCGCCGGGCTGCTGAAGAGCATCCCGAGCCAGTCGCTCGAATCAACGGTGTCGCTGCGCGTCGATGAAGCACTGCTGGTATCGGTCGATTTCCCCGGCCGCGCAGCAAGCAACCTGGAGGAAGAGCTGCGCCGAGCGGGGATTGAGACCACGATTTCCGTCTCCGGACATGGCGTCGATATCAGGACGACACTGGACTGCGTCTTCCCTCACACGGACGTGGTCTTTCGGGACCTGCCCGAGCCGGAGGCAGGCACCGCGACCGGGCCGGTGTTGTCGCAGACGCTCGGCGGCAACGGGCGGAAGTTGACCGTCGAGAATGTGGAAGTGGTATCCGGCGAGCTGATCGAGCTGCTCGCACGGTACGCCGACGAGTGGACGATTGTGTCGGCTGATACGGACTGGCGGGTGATCGCCGAGTTCCACGCCGGACGCGACAACGGACGTGGGCCGATCGAGATGGATTCCGACACTGCGGAACTGGTGGCCGAGTTCGCCACCACGGATCCGGAGGCTCGTACCGCGCCGCCGACCCGGAACCTGGTCGCGGTCCGCGAAATGTTTGTGACTTTCGAAAACGAGATCAGGCAATTCGCCGTCGACGTGGCGTACTCGGTTGGCCTCAGTGGGCGAGTCGATCTGCGGCCCCTGGATAACGCTGCGCAGGAACTGTTTTCACGATCCATAACCAGTGTGTCGTTCCGGGCCACGCTGCTGCGCCCGGGAATTGTAGTGGTGGACGCCCAGTCGAGCAGCGGGCGCGATATCGGCTCCGCTATCGTCCGCCTCGATGTGACACCACACGAAGACACGCAGGAACCAGCCGAAGGGCCTGCGGCGCAGGACTCTTCACAACGCGACGCGCTCGTGAGCCTCGTCATACAAGCCCGCGCCCAACTGGTCGCGCTGGCCGCGGTCACCGACCCCGACGACCAGCCCAGTCCGGCGCATCGCCGGGACGCCTTGGCCATGTTGGAGCGCCTCGTCGACGCGGAGGTAGCCCACCGCGGACAGCCGACACCGATCGGATCCACCGACCGGGCCGACCTGCTGGACGCGCTCGACGACGTGATCGCGTCACTGCGGGACTGGGTCACCGAGCACTGGTGGCGGCCCGCCGAAATCCCGGCTGCCCCCGCCGAAATCCGGCCCGTCCGCCGCGGAGTCCCACTTGACCCTGCCGCTGAAATCGATCGTAAACTGGCGGAACTGATTTCGGTTCCCGCGTTGTGCGCCATGGAGATGGAAGACTTCCTGGCCGCGCTGTTCGACATCGCCCGACCTGATATTGACTCCGAGCTGGCGGCGGATATCGCACGAGTGCGCGCCGCCATCGGCACGGGCGAGGCGGGATACCTGCGGCGCACGCGCGCGAGATTCGAAAACCCAACCAAGTACGGGTCCGCCGAGGATCTTCCGGGCTTGCTCGACAGAATCGCGGCGCAGATCCCCGGCGCGTACGCGGTGGTGGTGACGATGGGGCCCGAGGACGCGGTCGCCGGTGCCGACAACGAATACCGGCCCCTGGCTCACGTCGCCGCGTGCCTGATACGGACCCCGGGCGGCAATCTCCGCCTGCATGTCACTACCGACCCGAACCAAACGCCGGAAGCCGGACAGTCACCGGTACCGCCCGAGGTGCAGGTACGAGACCTCTACGGGCAAGAGGCAATCGACGAGTTGCCGAAGTTGGAGAACGAGCGCAAACGGCCCGGTGTGCGAACCCGCGTGCAGGTGTATCTCGCCGACGGCACCCCCGCGCATCCGATGACCGCCACGACGCCTGCTGAAATACACCGCAGCGAACGCCACTTCTTCACCCGGCTCGGTGCCGCCATACCCGCTGACGAACCTTCTGTTGCGAGCCACTCACACCGGACACATCCGCTCACCTTCCCGCGTGGTGCTCAGCAGGCCTTGACCGTGGGTGCCGCGCGCATCGCGGCCCTGACCCACGGGTGGGCGAACCCGGATATCGAGCTCGCTGTGCGGCAGACGGTGTCCGGCCTGACTCAAGTCGGGTGGCGCCAATTCGGTGCAGCAGAGGTAGCTGTCCGTGTGACACGCGTCCAACAGCCTGGGGGACAGGTGCAGTTGCGGCTCGCCATCGCCTTTCACGGCGTTTCAGTCCAAGAGGCAGACACCCGGCTTGCCCAGTTGAAGGCAGGCATCTTGCAGTCGGCGCACGACTACACGGTGGCTATCAGCAAAGGCCGAATGGTCTTCGAACTGCGCTTCCGCGATAGCGAATTCCCTACCCGGAATACCGGTGTGTCGACCCTGGAGCGGCGCGTGCGCAAGATGCATGCCAGGTCCATGCGCGGCTCGCCGACGTTGCGCAGCGTGCTAGCGGAGAGCGGTCTCGGGTTCCGTGCGTTCGGCAGGGAGTTCGGGCTGACCAGGATGGTCCTGAGAAGAGTGTGGCAGGGTGCGCCGTCCGGTCACATGATCGATGAAGTCATCGAGGTGGCTATGCGCAAGGGCGGCGGGTTGGAACGGCTGCGACTCGAGTACATGGCCGCGCTGATGCGCCTATTGCAAGAGCGCACAACCGATTTGGGCACGTCGGTGAGATGGCAGGACGCGACCGGCGTGAGCGCCCGCACCTTCTCCGGCTACCTCACTGGTCGCCAGTGGCCCACCAAGGGGAACCTCGAGACGGTTCTGGCCGTCGCCACCCGACACGGCAACCGCGACAATGCGACCCAGCGCCTGCTGCGCAGCTTTGTCGAATCGCACTGGGTCAGGGCCGATTTGCTCGGCACCCGCGGTCCTCGTAGAACTCGTACCCGTGCGGAGCATCTGACCCATTCTCGCCCCGAATCGGTGCCCAGCCTCACCGCAGCCGCAGACCCGAACTATGTCGGCTTGCAACTGCAGTCGTGGCGGCGGTCGACGGGACGGAGTATCCGCAACGTGGTGGGTGCCCTGCGGGGCGTGGTGTCCAGAGACGCGTTGAGCAGTTACGAGCGAGGCACGGCTTTCCCAACGCCGAAGGTGCTGCGCTCCGTGGCCGAGGAGCTGGGTATTCCGGCCGAGGAAGCGGAGTGGTTGATGCCGGTGCTGTGGCAGCACGAGGAACGGGCCTACCGAGCTGGATTGGCGGAGCGCGGCGTTGTCGTCGAACCGACGCTCGCGGCGGTGGGCCTGATGCTGCGCCGGATGCGGCGGGAAGCCGGGCTCCAGCAGCAGGATCTCGCTGACGCCATCGGTATGAGTCAGGTCTTCGTGGCCGAACTGGAGTCCGGCCAAGCCGTCCCAGAGCCTGCGATCGTCCATGCAATCGTGGATGCGACCAATGCACTTGCACAACAGGGTATTCGGGTGATTACGCAGCTGTGGGAGCGTGTCGAGCGTGAGCTGATCGCCGACCAGCGGGATCCGGATTCCGAGCTCGCGCGCATCGGCCGCGCGATCAAGCGGCTGTTCTGGGCAGAAGGACTGAGCGACCAGGATGCGGGGAGCCGGGCGGGCATGTCCGGTCCAGCCCTACTCAACTACGTCATGGGCAACGGGGTGAAGATGCGGCCCGGGATGCTGCTGCGGCTCCTCGACGCGTTCGATGCCCCGCCCGAGTTGGCCGACCTGCTCCTGAAGTGGCTCGACACGTCCGCTCGCCGGCGGAACATCGCCGGACAGCGCGCGCGTGGTGTCGATCCGGATTCCGTACCCGGTCGGCTCGGCCAGATCCTCTTCGGGCTGCGGTGGGACCGTGATTTGGACCAGACTGCACTGCCAGGCCACCCAGACCAATACGAAACCGGCCAGAGTCGTCCGAGCGTCGAGATGCTCGGCCGGATAATGACGGTATTCGGCTACCAGCTCGGCGACGACGAACTCCGTCACCTCCACAGCACCGGCACCATGCCGCGTTCGGACGTGACGCCGGACGCAAAACCCGCCAAGAAGGCTGGCACGCCACCAACACTCGCCAACGCCGACCGTCGGCATGTCGTGAACGCCCGCTGGGAACCATCCGAGGAGAAGTCCGGGGTCGCACGCATCCCGGAGGCCGACGAGGCCCAGGCCCAAGAGCAGCGGCGGCGAGAATTCGCATATGTTGGCCAGGCGGCGCAGGAAGCGTCGAACGCGTTGGCTCACTGCATCAACCGACTCACCGATTTAGAGCGAGCCTTCGCAGTGCTGCGTATTCTCGCCGAGTGGCCGTCCGAGCGCGTCACGGCCGCGCTCGGGCTCGACCCCGACGGATACAAGCGTCTACAACTGAGCACCGTGAGTCGATTGGTCGATGGGCTGGTCGCTCACGTTTCCGGGGCAGGCACCGGCTATGCGGCTCCCGAGGGACATTTGCGCGACGCGATGATGGCCTCCGTCCTTGCCGAGTTGGACTGGCTGCGCAACCTGGACGTCTCCGGGCTCGTCGCGGCCGCAACAGCGGGCGAGGCCGGTGCGCTGGATCTGCTTCGGATGCGGTTCGGGGCACAGCAGTACGGGTTTGTCCTGACACAGGTGGCCGATCGCGCGGCGGCAGGGTTGCTTGCCGCGCAGGCGTTCGAGGAGGCCGCAAATCGCATTGGCGAGGCCGTCGGCGCCGCCGATATTGGCGAGTGGTTCATCGCCATAGCACGTGATGTGTTGTCGCGGCACGAGTCTCGCGTGCCGGACTCCGCGTACGACGTGGTGGCGCGGGCTCTGCCAGTGGTGGACTGGCTTGGTCGACAGGACGAGGCCGCGATACGGGCGATACTCCGGGCGCTCGATCCGATCCTGGCTCGATGTGCGGCTCTGCGGATTGCCGGCCTGGAGCCGGCCGATATCGCCGCCGAAATGGTAGCGAGCCTGGACGAGGTGCTGCAGTGGTTGCGTCAGATCGACGTCCGGATAAGCCTGGCCGATGCGAGACAACGAGGCCTGCCGCCTGCCATCATCGAGCGGCTGGTATTGGTGACGCCCGACGAGGCAGCGAAAGTACATGCGGCTCTTGGCGCGCTCAAGCCGCAACGACGGAACGCGGCATTGCTCCGCATGCTGGGTCTGGCAGACAACGCAATCGCCGCGGTGCTTGCCAGGCCACTCGACGGCCTTGCCGATTCACTGCGCGTCGCGGCGCGCGAGATGGCGGACTCGCTGGCCGGCACCCCAGTGTTGGAGCGGGTTCAGGCCGTCCTACCGCCAACCTCGGTAACACCGACCGGACCGCCACAGCGTCGACTGCTGTTGGACCGAGTCCAGGCTGCGACCCAACGTTATTCCGCTGAGGCTCGAGTGATATTGGCGGATGGCACCGGCACCCGGGCGACCATCGCGCGGCTCCGCTGGCTGGAAGGGTGGTCGGAAGAGGGGATAGCGGCCGAGTTCAACATCAGCCGGACGCGAGTTCGTCACGAACTGGCAGCGGTGGCCCCGCGTATCCTTCGCCAACTCGCGTCAGCGGTAGGCGATCCAACTATCGCCACCGAGGGGCAGCTACCGCCCACGACCTGGGGCAACGCCAGGCGCAGGCGTGTGGTGCACGCTCTGTGGCGGCGGGCCGAAGGGGAGTCTGGGAACAGCGAAACGCAGCTGCCACGTGCCGACGAGCCCGGTCTCGAAGATGCTGAACGAACGTTGCCCGCGATCTTTTGGGACGGGCCGGTCGATGTGGTGCGGGAGTGGTTGCGGGAGCAGTTCGGGCTGGTCTTCGATGCGGAAGGACCCGACGCGGATCTGCTCGCCGTCGCGCGGGTTATCGCGGGGTGGTACCTCGACTTCCGAGGGATGCCGCTGGTCCGGTTCTCGACTGAGGACATCGACAACCCGCCCGCGAATGCTTCGTGGGCGGCACCAGGCGAGGCAATGGTCTATTGGGCGCGCCGCAGTGATGTTGGCCTATCCAGGCGGGAGCGGCTGGCATCCGCCATTGGGTCGACAGCGTTGCTGATCGGTGTTCATGACCCGGTGTGGCGTGCCGTGACCGCGTCGATGCCGTGGCTGATTGGCGTGGCGCGTACGGCTATGGATAGTCGGCGGTACTGGGCGTTTACGGCCGGTGCGCAGCCGGACACCGACCTCATCGGGGACCCACGGGACTTCGTGTACCGCATCACCCTCTTCAACCACATAATCGCGAATCGCGAACTGCGGAATCGGGCGCGGCAGGAGTCCGGCGCCGATCCGATGGAAGCGGCCGCGACCGGCGGGCTCGCCACCGTAGCGTGGATGGTCAGTGGTCAGGGTGGGCACGAGGCAGTCGAGAAGGCACTGCGTTCGTACTACTTCAAGAATGTCGTGGAGGACGAGGACCACCCGGCGTATGAGCCGAGGTTCCGGAAGTGGCTGGTCGAACAATTCGGTGAGGACGAATTCTCGGCCGGCGCCCGGATCGACCTCGGCACCAGCCTGTTTACGCCGGAGACCGTCGCGAACCTGGTGAGAACGTCGACCGTGGCCGTCCGGCACAGGCCGGGAACGGCGTCGGTCGGCCAACGCACCGTCGCCCGGATCGCGAACGAGGCGTGGCGCAGACACCTTGCCGCCAAACGCCGATTCACGACCTGCGGGCTCGGCGAATTGCAATATCACAAGGACGAATACGGCGACGACACGCCCGTTACTACGCCCGCCGAGGTGTTCAACGAGGACGCCGAGGATGTCCACGATCAACTCAACAGATGGGGCCTCACCAGCCGGTCGCTGGCCCAATACGCCCACTGTCTGTGGGAGGACGGTGACCCGAAGACCGGTGCCATCGACTTTGCCAACCGCGTTGTGGACCCCGACAGCGAGGTTCGTGACGTCATTCTGGCCATCAAATACCCGCCGAAAAGTACTGCGGCACCGGAACAACAGGGCTGGGGCCCCATCGATGGACACGTCGTCAGCCTGAAGGCCACCAAGCGCGGCGAACTCCTGCTGCACGAATGGCACGTGCCTCCGGGCGATGTGACGGCGAAGCCCCGAGAGCGCATCCTCACGGGACGCAAGGCATGGAAGCGCGCCCGCCGGCTACAGGCCCGAGGAATCGCCAACGCCGGCTTGGTCTTCCTCAAGGAAGGGGGTAGAGCCGCTCGACCACTCGAACCCGGACAGTACGTGGACTGGTCCAACGAAGCGGGCATCGACGTCCAAATCGGCAGCACCGCAAACGAACCGGCGGACGACCCGAGCGGTGAGGAGTCCGCGACGACAGAGCCGGAACAAGCCGAGGAATGGATTTGGATTCCCCTGGACGACGAAGCCCGGAGGGGATACTCGATGCCGTTGCACACAGCCACTGCGGCGGACGCGGTCCGGGGCATGCTCGGACTCTTGGCGGGGTATTGGCCAGAAGAGAAAACGACGTGGGCGATGCGCGAGGTTGTGCCCGCGTTTGTGCACCGGCCTTCTGGGGATGTGAAGCAGTTTACGGTGTGGATGGAGGACCGGGACGACGGCCAACGGTGCCTGATGCTGTCGGTAGGCGCTGTGAATAAAGATTGGTCCGAGGAATGGGCCGTGTTCGTCGATCAGAACCGCTTTTCGGTCCGATACCAAGGTAATTCGCTGGAGGCGGTCAGCGCCGCGTTATCGTCCATGACACGGCACGCCTCGACCATCACCTGGTCGGTTGATGCCATGGTTACGAAACTTGCGGACCGTTACGTTCCGGTGGGCCATGACTTGTTTCGCGCCTTGGTGACGGGAATTCAGCACTATTTAGTGGAGCAACGGGCTGAGTGCGTGCTGGATGTGCGGATCGAGGTTGGGGACGGCGTTCCGATTGCGGTGGTGTCAACGGCCGGCCTGCGCGATGAGTGGTCCGTACAGTGGATCTGTTCTGCGGACCAGCTTTCGGTCCGGTGCCAAGGTGAAGCGCCGGAACGAGTCGCCACGGCCTTACGGAATACGACGTCGGTAGTCACCTTCCTGCTTAAACGCATAGGCCTCACGGGCCCAGGCAGGTTGGACCACTACAACCTGGGTGCCTTGGAATCATTTCCCACGGGGCGGCTGCGGCCCGGCGACCATGTGGAGTTGGCAGTCGAGGGTATATCCACTACGGCACGCGTGGACGCGAAAGTCGTCGACTCCCATGGCAGCGTATCGGCGCAACGGACGTACACGCCAGGCATCAATACGCCAGGCGACCCATGGGATCACCTGGCGGACGGGTCCGAGCAATGCGTGGTTGGTGCGGCGGAGTTGGTGGCCGGGTTGGTTGGCGACGACGCGATGCTGAGGAGGGCGACTCGCCGTATCGGCAAGGGGGCGTTGCGGGTTGCCGGGATGCAGCGCATCTTTGGTGCAGGCCTGCATCCGGGTGGATGGGATTCGATCGACAAACGATTCGGCTCGTCCGCCAAGGAGCGGGACCGCACAGTCGAACGCTGGATGTCTGCGCGCCCCAACTCCATTGTGGGCTTGATCCTGCAGCGCAATAAGGAGCCGCGGCGCAACGAGGTCGCCAGCCATGTGATCGTCCTGCACAACCGGAGCACGGTCGCGCATAGACCGGACATCTGGGTGTCCTATGACACCAGTGACCCAACGCGGCGCCGGGACTGGCTGCGGCTTTCGCGATGTATGGATTGGCTGCTCGAAGCGCAGGTCGACCTGGACGCGCTCGGACCGTTCGCGGGCGTCGCGTTTGTTGATGGTGTGCCAACGCGCCGACTCGGGCGCGGGGTCGCCGCCCAGATCGCAGGTTGGCGCGCCGGGCGGCGCGTCCCGGGCCTGATCGGCTCGACCGACGCCGTCTCCGAGCACGACGACAACAACGGTGGGCAGGCATCGGATTCCGAGGATGCACATGCCGCGCTGCAGCCGATGGAATTGCCGCCGCCCGCAGCGGAAGTCGACAATTGGCTGGAATGGGCGACCGCTGGGGTTGACAGGATCGAGGTCGGCGCCGAGGGACCGAGTTCCGACGACTTGCGGGCCGGTCTCGATGACTTGGCCGACAAGCAAGGTCAGCTGCGGAGTCAGCTCGCAGGCGGCGCCATGGTGCTGGAAGGCCGTAAGGTACTCAGGCTGGCGGACGTCGTCGCCCGACTGGACAAGATCGACCGGTTGCGTGATCGTCTGAACGTCATCGCGCCTGACCTGAGAACCGAAGAGCACTGGGATTACTTCGAATCGCTGGTGCCGCCCCAGTGGCGCGCAAGTTACCGCGCCTGGTGCGCCGAGCAGGGCGCGGCGCTCCAGGAATTGGCTGAATTGGCTTCGCGGTTACCGTCGGCCGATCTGACGCAGTTGACCTCGGAGCCGATGTGGGCACAGGAGGAGCTGGCGCGGATTTGGCGACCGGACAACCCATTACATGATGCACTCGCTCTGGCAGTAGCCCGGTATCGGGAGGCCACAGTCAACAAGCAGCTGTTCGACGAGTTGGCGGCGTTGTCGCTGATATCCGAGCACTCACTCGAGTACTATCGGCTGCTGAGCGACCACGCCGACTCGGCGGCCGAAGCTATCGCGGTTTTGGGCTCTTTGACCGAGGCCGCCACGGCGCAAGGTATCGACGTGACGGTCTTGCGATTCGCAACGGAGTTTGCCGAACCCGGCGACTCGAATCGTGCGCCGCTGAATACAGCGCTCGTTCGGCAACGCGATATCACTCAGCGCCTCGAACAACTGCGCGCATCCATCGCAGCTGCCCGCTCGACCACTGCGTTGCCCCCCGCGCTGGCCGAGGCGCGGCAGGCATACGCCGCGGCTGTCGAGGAGTTCGGATCCGTCATGCGCCGAGTGCAGGACGGCGCAGCGACACCTGAGCAATACCAGGACGCGCTCGACCGGCTACGGTCGGCCACCGATGACATCTTCGGCCCCGAGCCCATCCCAGACCGACCGCAGGGCGGAATCTTCGAGCTGGAGCATGCCAGGGATTCGGCAGAGGCACATGGCGTTTCGGATCGGAGCACGCCTCATGATGCGCTTCCGGCCGTTGCTGAATTGGACGATGAGGCTCGCCGTGGATTCGAGATGCCACTGGAGGGGGCGCGGGCCGGTGACGCGCTCAAAGCCATGGTTGGGCTTCTGGGGGGTTACTGGCCGGAGAACGCGACGCTTTGGGCGATGCGTGAGGTTGTGCCCGCATTCGTGGTCGGGCTTTCGGGTGTACTGACGTTCGGTGCCCGGATGGAGGATCGCGTTGGTGAACGGCGCCTGGTGTTGTCGGTGGGCGACCAGGACGGTCAGTGGTCCACCGAGTGGACCTTGTTCACGGACCGTGCCCGGGTCTCCGTCCGGTGCCGAGGTAACTCGCAGGCAGCCCGCATAACGGCGATACAGTCCATGACGGGGTTCGGTGCATCTGCGACTGGGTCCGTTCATGCCATGGTTGCGGAGGTCGCGGCCATGTCCTTGCCTGTGGGCACGGAACCGTTGCCCGCGGTGCAGTCGATCCTGGGCGTGCTCGAGGAGTTGGCGGTTGAATGTTCGATCAATGTGCGGGTCGAGGATCGCGACGGCGAACCGGCCGTGGTGTTGTTGGTCAGTGGTCTGGACGGTGAGTGGTCCACAGAATGGACCTTGCCCGCGGACCCGGCCCGATTCTCCGTCCGGTGTCGAGGTGATTCGTCGGAAGGCGTCATCCCGGCGTTGCGGCACATGACATCGGGAGCAGACCTGCTCCTTTATACCTATGGTGAGTTGAGCCAAGGCAACCTCCGCGCTATCGAGGCATTTCCGACTGAGCGGCTGAGTCCTGGTGGTTTCGCGGAGTTGGTCGTTAAGGGCTTGCCCTCGTCGACACGCGTGTACGCGAAGGTCGTCGAATCCGGTGGTGGCGAGTCCGGTGACGCTGTGCGGACGTACACCGAGAGGTTCGGTGCGTTCGGCGTCATTGACCCGATACCGGAACTGTCGACGGACGGTCCCAGTGACTGGGCAGTGGAATTCGCCGACTACTTGTGCGGGCTGGAGGGGCCGGCTGCGGTGGTCAGAGCGTGGCAGCAGGTGGTGTTGCAGGGTCGCGCCGAGGAAGCAATAACTGATCCGCGGATCGGCGAGCTTGCCGGCGTGCCCGTGATGTGGCGGTCCAAAGCCAACAAGCGGCGGCTCGTGCAGGAGCTCGATGGGTCCACGGTGCATCTTGGGCCGAGTCCGGCGGAAATGGCCGCAAAGACCTTGAAGCACCTCGCGACACTATTCCCTGGACTACTGGTAGACCTGCCGTCGTTGGAGCCGATCACATTTTCGGTGGGCTCGGTAGACATCACCGGCCGAATCCTCGCCGGGGCCGTACCGATCGCCACGTATACAGCGGCTGTCGCCGAGCACGACTTGTGTACCGAGCTGGCAGGCCATCCGGATGAGAGCATCTCATGGATAGCGATGTCCCAGCTGACGATGAACCCGCAGCGGTCCAAGATAGATTCTTTCCTGTCCCTGCTGGGCGGAGTCATTGCGAGTCGAGGTCACTATGCGAACGAAGTGATCGGGGAGCGAGTCCCACGTGTGCTGTGGGCCTCTCGTGCAGGGGAAATGCTGGCCGATTCGATTTCGATAGACCCGCAGATTTGGCAAGACTCGCTGAATAAGCTGGGTGTCGAAAAGTCGGTTCGTGACGACGCCGCATCGGATGGCAACGATCCGCTGTCCGCCGAAACCTGGCTGCGGCTGCAGCGCATGCTGTCGGCCGCTACCGTTGCCGCCACCCACTTGGAATTGGCGCGCGCACTCGAAGGGCCGCCCGCCGCAGACGACACCGGGCCTCCACCTCCAACAGGTCGAACATCCGAAGGTGACCAGCCGACCAAGCACGCCTTCTCCCAGCCGTTCGAGGAACGAGAGGCGACGTATGGCGGCGCTGAGCCAGGCTCGGAGACCAGTGCGCACGACAGTAGCGGCCTCCTCAGCGAGAAGCAGATTCGCGGTTACATGTTCGACCCTGATGCCGAGTTCGAAGGCATCAGCTGGGGAACCCCGGACCAGGTCGGACCTGCTCAGGATCGTGGCGATGCTGCGGCCGATCCCGCCCAGCCAGACCCGGATATCGGCCCGTTGTCCTTCGGCCGATTCCCGTCCAACGATCACGGCCGGTTCGACGCCGCGGCGGGCGCTGTCAGCCCGATCGTGGGTCCGCAAGACGTGCCAGACTCCCACCGGATCATCGGCGGCACCGACATCTTCTCGACATTGGCAGGCCAGCCAGACTCAGAGGTGTCCGACCTGAACCTGCGGAGTCGATCCGCGGCGATGCTCGCGGGTCCTCGATCCCGAGGGGACGCCCTCGCGCAGGAGTTATTTCGCGTGCTCCGACCCGGCGCAGTCATTTCCGGGGCGAACGTCTACGGAGGAGCGCAGTACATCGGCGGCCCCGCGCGCATCCGGAATGCGTTGCGTCGGGCCGGGTTCGTTGTGGTGACAGTCACTCAGCACGAAAAGCCGGGCATGGGGCCGGTCTCGTTCAACGCGGTGAAGCCTCCCGTCGATGCCACGCCCGCTGCCCGACACGAGAGTGCCGACCCGAGTCCCGGCGAGCGGGGCGGCGTGCCGCCGTCGGTACACACGATGGAGTTCGACGGCGAACCATCCGCCGACCCGACGATCGTGGCGCAGCGAAGCGCGGCGGCCGAGGAATTCGTCCGTGGTGCGCTGAGCGGAGTCCTTTCGCGCGGTCATATCGATCGAGCCGTAGAGATGGTCCGGACGCCGAACCGGGTCGCGGCCGCGCATGGCGCGGGCGGCCGGTTGGCGATCACGGCCAGCATCGACAGTGCCGAGGTCCGGGTTCGGGTGGCTGTCACGGTGCCGCGGTCGGCGGCGAGCGCCGAGGAATATCGCGACGGCGACGCCGGACGCCGACTCGCCGACTCCTGGCACCACGTCACGCAGGACGATGAGGTGGCCATGGTGCACGATCTGCACGAGCGCCGATATGTCTCGCCGAGGGGAGCACTGTACGCGATCCGACGGCTGAAGGTCACGGCGTTCGAGCCGGACGACAACAGTGACGTGCGCCTGCTCGCCGAACTCGACCAGACGCTCGCGGGGGCGCTGGACCTCGGCGACTCGGATTTACGGCAGCTGTTCGACGACGACAACATGATCGGTGTAGTCGTCGAGCCCGACGGCGACCACGTGTTCGACGGATTCGCCTGGGCGGTCGGCGGCGGCGAAACCTGGTCGATCCAAGGCTGCGGGGTGCGGGCGGGCCCCAGCGACGACCGGTTGGAGCGACAACTGCTTGACGCGGTACTGACCCGCGCGCGGGCAGACGGTGCCACAAGCGTGACGGCAATGGTCTCCGCAGGAGCCGAAGAGTTGATCGCTGTCTACGAATCCCTGGGATTCCGCGTCACCAGCACCACCCGCAGGTCCGACGGTGGATACGAATACCGACTGGCGACAACCCTGTACGAGCCGCCCGCCGCGCCGACCCGGCTGACGTTGGGCGAGGATCTGACGTCCGACGAGGCATTGTCGGCCCTCGCGTCCGAAGCGCCGGGCACCTACTCCGTTGTCGACGCTCCCGCGAGCATTCTGGACGGTGCGTCATCCGAGTTCGATCGGATCCGCGCAGCAGCCGAGTTCGCGCGGGTCCTCCAACATGGCGAACACCCAGCAACGTCCGTCCGGTGGCACTACCGGGGTGTGCTTCGCCTCCACGACGTTCCGTTAGGCGACGAGGTGAGGGCGGCGCTGGCCGATTGCCTTCGTCGCGCCGGATTCACCGATTTCGCGACCGAGCACAACGACGCGGCCGAGGGCATCTACACCGTCGCGCTGAACGAGCATCAGACGCGGCACGTTATCGATCCGGATCGCGGGGCCTCGCAGGTGGCAGCCGTCCGGCCGTTTGTCCAGCGACGCCTCGCCCGGTGGATGGGACCCGAAAATCGGGGTCGGGCCGCCGATATCGCCGCGGACGTGGCCGACCGGCTGCTGACGGACGGCGTCGGCGGCTGGATCGAGGTGAGCGTGTTCGACGACAACGGCATGGTGCGAGCCCACGTCCGGTCGGAGACACCTGCCGGTATCGTCGCCACCTCCGAGATTGTCGAAAACCGAACTCCCGCACCTCTTTCCGGGCCCGACCGACTGTCGTTCGACATTCCCGCGGCCGCAAGCGGCAATGAGCAGGCGGTCGACGACCAACTCGCTGCAGTGGAGCAGTTCACCCGCGCGAAACTCGCCGGGGTGCTGGGCCGCTGTGACATCGACTCGGCTGTGAACACAGTCGTCACCTTGAGCCGCAGGGCGTTTCGTCACGGTCCGGGCGGCAGGCTCGAGATCGCCTCCCATGTGGTTGGTGACGAGGCCCGCGCGCGGTTCACGGTCGTCGACCCGGGAAGCGATGCGAGCGTATACCGCCGCCTTGCCGAAGGTCTCGAGCGCGGTGCCGATGAGTCCGGGCTGACCAGCGACGCCGAGGGCGTCAAGATCTGGTTCGAGTTCGCCGAGACCCGCCACATTTCGCGGGCAGGTGCGGTGTTCATCGTTCGTAAACTGCGCAAGTTCGACCGCGAATGGACCGGGGAAATCGATCCGGAGCGCCTGGTATCGCTCGATGGCGTGGTGTTCGGCGAGCCACCCAGGCCCGGCTATCGGGAGCTCATGGCCGTGGTCAGTCCTTATTACCGGGTCGCCGAACTGCTCGAAGACGACCGCTTGGCCGCATTCGTGAACGTGCCCGTGAGCCCCGGCGGGGAGCACACCTATATCGAGGGCATCGGCGTCCGTCCCGACCTGCACGCCCACGGCCTCGGGCGGGTCATGCTCGCCACAACGCTCGAGGACGCGCGTTCACATGTTGGGGACACTGCGGGTCTCACTGTCTCTCCGGGCAACGAGCAAGCGATCAGGTTGTACGAATCGCTGGGATGGCGTGTCTGCGGCTATGCCGGCCAGGAAGGAGACCTACCGCGATACAACATGCGCGTGAACCTGTTCGAGCCGGACTTGCGACCGACCAGAGCAGTTGTGGGCGAATTGCCGGGCGGCGCGCGACTCGGATCCGGACAACACCACATCGACGTCTCGACCGACCCCGCGACCGCCTTCGCCTCGGAAGCCGACGAGACGTATTGGGGTGTCGACGTTTCCCTGAACTTGGCTGTCGAATTGGCAGGCCCTGGCGGCCCGGCATTGCTGAAACCGCTGCGCCGCATACTGCACACCTACGGTCTGCTGCGCATCCCAAACGTTCCCGACACTCTCCTGGACCCGCGCGCGGTCGATCGGATCCGGAGTGCGCTGGCCCCGAGATTCCACCTGGTGCGGGTAGAAACCGACGAGAACACGCCGGACGGCCCCGTCCACACCATCACCGCGATCAAGGCGAGCGACGAAGAATTCGACGACCACCTCGACCAGAACGAGGGCCTGCTGGATGAGGAGCCTCACTGGCTGGTGATGCGGCAGGACGCAGCGTCGGATGTGGACCCGGACAACGCTGCCGCGGAGGCATGGGATTGGTTGGTCGAACAACTGGACCGATGGCCACCGAATAAGGTCGACGACGCGGGTTCGACACTCGCAGACCTGGTTCAGCATGCCCTCACCGGCAGCGACGGTGAGGTGCGTGTCGGTGTGCGCCGCGAAGGTGTCGCGGGCGCCCGGTCCGTCGAGATCACGGTCCGATTCAACGGTTCTCCGCCAACAGAGTCCATGGATGACGATGGCGATCACGGGCCGATAGCCGTATCCCCACGTGCGGACGGCGAGTCCGGGGTGGACGTGTCGTTCACGCTTCGGGAAGCGCCGGACATGCCCGACGCGCTCGCCGAGATACTTGTCGGGTTCCAATACGTTCGGCTGGCAAAGCCCGATGAACTCGCGATCGCGGTGTCGGTCCATGACAGGCGACGAATTGCGTCGGCGCTCGTACCGCTCGACGGCAACGCAGGTGACCCGACAAAGCGCCGGGGCGGTTTCGAGCGCGAACTGCGTCACCGCGCGAGGGTCAACCAGCCTCGCGCGCGCAGCGGGCAGGACTTCGACTTTGCGTCCTACCGCCTGCATGTGGGCGACGAGGTCGTGGATCTGACTATCTATCCGATGTTCCGGCCCGACTTTGCCGCCGCATGCGACGGTATGGGAATCGCCGACCGCAACGGTTTGACCGTGCCGATGGCCGACTTTGCACACGCGGCGTTCACCCACGTAGAGCGTCGCGCGCCGCAGGAAGACGCCCCGGCTCCGACGGAGCCTGCCTCACCCGACCGAGTCGCTGATGTGGAGTCGGAGCACCCCACCTCACCGGAATTCGAGGCGGACGCGGATAAGCAGTCGCGAGTTCTCGGCGTCACCACCACCACCGACGTTGGAATGGCGGCGGCCACAGGCGCAGAGCCGAACATCGTCGCGAAACAGCCAACCGCGCCGCAAGGCCGCGAGGTGTTCAATCCGGCACGGTGGGCGTGGGCGTGGCAGGGTGCTGAGGAGCGTGCTGGACACTCTCCGTGGACCGCAGAGCCGGAGCCGCATTCTCCGATCGATCCGCGCAACCTGTCGGTCAATCGTTTCAACGAGGGTGTGCCGGAGGGCGCGCCTGTGGACGGTGAGTCAGCAGTGTCCTCGCCGCTGACGAAGCAGGTACTGGCGATAGCGCGGGGCGATCGGGACTCGCTGCGTGAGGTTCAGCGCGGTCTGCGGTCTGCGTTGGGACGCGCGGGGATTGCCCAGGAGTCGGCGACTGCGGTGTTGGTGGCTGTCACGCGTGTCGTGGAGGGTTTCGCGTGGAAAGTATCCGGCAGCGGTGCCCAAGCGCGGGTGGTGTATCTCGAACGCGGCGCGGTAGCGATGGACATTGTCGTCCACAAGGTCATGAATACGAAGGATTTCGCCATTGTCAACAGGGGATTGGCGAATGTGGCTGCTGTGCAGGTTATTCGGTGGCCGAGCCGGGGGCGGACGTTGCTGCGCTTGCACATCGGTCCGACCCGCGATCCGTTCCGGGCGGGCGGCGTGGAGTGGATCGACCCGGACGAGTACCTGCTGGCGTTGTTGGATCGCGTGGCGGTGGACGACGGTATGCGACCGCAAGAAGTGTTTGCTCGCATGCTTGCCCGGCTAAGCCGAGCCCAGGGAGCGTCGATCAGTTCGTTCGGTCGGGCGCTCGGTAAGAACGAAACAATGACACTTCCTGTGGTGCAAGGCGCTCCTCGCGAGAGACTGCGCTGGATGCTGGTCTCCGCGATCGCGAATGTCGAGACCCACCACCGGGCCGCCGCCGTTATCGAGGCAATAGAAGAATTCGCCTACGCCGCATTGCCCGCGGCGCGACTCGCGGCAGAGTTGCGGGCGTTGCGCCAGCGCGCGGGTCTGACTGTCGAGGAGTTGGACGTGCGCCTGGACGTCTCCGTCGGCGAGGTCGAGGAGGCCCGGATCGTGCCGAGCGAGGCCGCGGTTGGCTCCTGGGTCTCGGCATGCGGTGGCAATCTGGACGGCGAACGGCGATTGCTTGCGCTGCGGAACCTCGTCGTGAACCGCTCTGCGGCGGAGGGCGCGGATACCCGAGTTGCCGTTTTCGCACGGCGGCTGCTGCGCGCGGCCCGTGTCGAACCGGCCGACGGAGACGACGCCGAACGTGTCGAAGAAGACTGGGCCGCACTGGAAGCCGATCTCCGCGTGCTCGAGGAACAGTTGTCGGGTGCCGAGCAGCCAGAGCGCGCGCGGCTCGCCGAAATGCGGCAGGCCATCGATGCGCACCTGCGTTTGGAATCGGCCGCCGCCGACCGAAACGTGCATCAGCGCAGGGGCATGCACACCACGCTCGAACTGGTGAACCTGTCGCTGCCATCCCGGAACGGCCTCGAGTTCGCGGTGTCGCGTAATGAGGACGGCACTATTACCGTGACTGTCACATACGCCGGATCTCCGCCTGGTCAGGCGCAGGCGATGTTGGACGACCATGGTCTTGCTCCGTCGCACGTGGAGCTGGTCGATGGCGAACGCCAAACGCTCACCTGGACATGGCCCGAGCCGGTCCTGACCATTCGCCCGACCGAACCGCGAGACCTGACCGGGGTGGGTGGCCTCTCGACGCAGGAGTGGACCGACGACCGCTACACCCCAGTCGTGATCGACAAGGAGGGTGTGCCTGCTGCCTTCGGTTTCGTCCCGTCCGCCGAGACGGAACAGGACGGACCGCCCCCACCGGGTCCGCTGTGGCGAGGTGTGCTCGACGATGCGGGCGACTCGATCGCCGTCGAGTGGCACCTCGATACGGCGGTGTTCGCCGATTTCCTGCACCGCCTAGAACTATCGGGCGATGTCGTGGCGGACCCGGCCAGCGTGCTCGATACGATGCCTGATTTCCAGCGCATCCGGGACCTCGCGGTGTCGCGCGGGCTGACCGAGGTCGACATCGCCGCAACCGGATCCACCGTCGCCTTTACCTTCCACCGTCCGCCGGAAGGTTCGGCCGAGGACCCAGCCGAAGGTGGCATGCCCGAACCGGAAGCGCCCGAGCCAGTCAGCGAACGTGCTCCGCCGGTTGCCGCGTCTACCCAGGCGGCGCTCACCCATGGACAGCGTCGCGCGCCGCAGGAAGACGCCCCGGCTCCGACGGAGCCTGCCTCACCCGACCGGGTCGCCGATGTCGAGTCGGTGCACCCCGCCTCACTGGAATTCGAGGCGGACGCGGGCAATCCTCCTACCGGTTTTGACCACCGCTCGGCTGTGGTGGGGGGTGAGGCGTTTCCGATGCCCGCTCGTGCGGATGGTTTCGCGCGGCCGTTGGGTGACTCTGATCGGGTGAAGCTGGACAAGCTGCGGGAATTCGCCGGTTTGCAGGCTGCGGAGGCGAATCGTGTAGTGGCAGAACTGGGTGCGCATGCGAGTGAGCCGACTGCTGAGGATTGGGCGGAGATTTACGCTGCGGTGACCCGCTGGCGTGCAGGTCTCGAAGCCACACGTTTCGGACAAGGTGTGGCGGTGAGCCGGGAAAGGTTGCTGATCCCGATAACCGATGACGCGCCGAATCGTGACGCAATCGGTGAGGTGGGTCGGTTGCGTGCCGGAGCAGAGTGGAGTGAGCAGCTTCAAACCTATGTCGGTGGTGACGAGACGCCTGCTAGCCGCGTCCTTGCGGACGCCGGTCAACGGGCGGAACTGCGATTCGAAGCCGAAGAAAATGACGGCGACCTGCTGCAGAACACGGTGCGGCTACCAGCCGGTGCCTTGGTTGATGGCAACAGCATCGTTAAGGGCCGCCTAGCGTCTGAGACGGCATTGGACGTGAAGCGCGGCGTTGAGGCGCGGGCCGGTACAGCCAGCAAATTCGACATCGGCGGTGACAAGACGTTCACGGTCAGCGCGAGCGAGCAGAACCGCGCAATGATATTCAGCGCTGCCATGGACGAACTGGCCCGGTACTCCGCTGGCGGCTGCACTACCGAGGTGATGGCCAACGTCGCCTATCTGCTGTATCAATCGCCCCAGATCAAGCGTGGCTCTGATGCGGTAATCAGAACATTCCTGATTGCGGCGTCGGTCTATCTCATGGGACGGCCCTTGGTCATTCCCCACGATATCGATCTGCGCGCCTACACCATGTCGCAAGACGACTTCGTGCAATACCTCCTTTCCCTGCAACCAGATTGGTCGTCCGATGAAGGCTCGTCACCGACACCCGACGATCAGCCATGGCAGGCGCTGACCTCCGCCGTCATCGCCGCCCGGCTCGCCGCACCATCGGAAGGCCATACTTCGTTCCCAGGCGGTCAGCACGTGCGGGCACCAATGACACCGGAAATGCAGGAATTGCTCGGCGCATTGGGAGGTGAGTCAAGCGCCACCGAAGAATTGACAGCTCTACTCGTAGAGCACCTCGGTGAGCCGTTAGTCGAGGCATTGCGTTCGGCCGAGGGTTCTGGGGATGTCAGGTTGATTCATCCGCAGGTATTGCAGTCCGAAGCCCGGATGATGCGGGAAGTCCTGGCTCTCTTGTGGCCGCGATTCGATGCGCTCGGCCGGGGTCGTTGGCATGGTCGGCTCATGCGACTGCTGGATGAGATCGCAGAGTTCGGCTTACTGGCAAGGTACACCGAGCGGTACAACCCGACGGCGGGTGCCAAGACCGAAGTGGACCACGATGGCACCCTCACCATGGAGATCTACAGTTCGCCCGACACGCCATCGGGCACAGAGATGTTCGACCGTGGCTGGGCGGCCGTGCAGGAGCACGTACGGCAATTCATGGCGGTATGGTTGTCGCACACCGGGATGAATGCCGATTTCGATAGCTTCAGCAAAGCGGTCCGGGGCGGGCGTTCACCAGAAGATGCGGCCCTCAACGCCACCTTCTCCGGAAAGATGGCCCGCCGCAAAGGATTCACAGACGTAGTCGTAGAGGCTTCCGGCAATCGCGTGATCGCCACGTACAGCAGGCCAGATGCGATTATTGGACCACCCACCAACGCCGGTTCAGTCGAGGGACCGGGCGATGGGGCGATTCTACTTCAACCGCCGTGGCCGCATCGCTACGACGAGGCCGGAGGCGACTACGGTTCGCAAGCCGTGGAGACCGGCGCGGCCAAGCCTGCGGTTCGGCGGGAATTCACCAAGGACGATTTCATCGCATTGTGGGCGCGCAGGATCGGCCGAGGGTTGACAGCAGCCGAGCTGCGCCTGGTGGACAGCGGGTGTATCGGCATACCCCAGTTGGTTCTCGGCTTGGTCGACGCAGGCGATCGCCTGCCGATGAACCTTGCATTCGGCGACTTCAAGGCGCATCGGCGTGTGATGGTGGCGGAACGCGAATTGGCCCCCGTGGAGATCGCCGAGGAGGTGGTGAGAACGGCCCGCATCGTACTGGCGCGGGCTCAGCGGCTGTTGGCGGTGGCGAGGCAGCGTCCGCCATCCGGCGAAAGTGCCGAGGCGGTGCGCGAGGCCGAAAACGAGGTCGATCGGGCTGCGGCCGCAGTCGTAGCGGCCGAAGGCCACGCTGCGCCAATCGTGTCCGGTCTGGCCGCCGACTATCGCCATGAGTTGGAGAATGTACGAACCGAAGCGAAAATTCGCGGTGGCGAGCGGACATTAGCGCGCGTACTTCGGTGCAAAGCCAAGCTTGAGGCGATTCTCATGGCGCGGCCTGCCGACGCAGTCGAGTTCATGGACCTGGTGCGTCGTGACGACGAGCTGATGTCGCTGTCGAATGTCGACGCGAATCTCCCTGTCTGCGCCCCGGAGGGGTGGGAGATCAAGATATTCGCCAAGCAATTCTGGTCGGCGCAGGACACTGCGAATGTCGCAGACGTGGGCGGCGTGTCGGTCGAGGCGATGACACCGAACGACAGTGTCTTCGTGCCACAGCCGGGCACCGGCCAGGTCGATATGACCGGAGATGATCATCTCGCGAAACCGGGTGGATTCGCCAATTACAACTACGCCTGGTTTGACGAGCAAACCGAGACTTGGTGGCACGCAAACCACAAGGATTACGCAACGTTTCCCGAGGAGGGGATGGACTCCCCGGGGGAAGTCACCTTCTACCAGAGCCCGAGCGCCGACTTTTTCGGCGGATACCCCGACTTCGATAGCACCGTCATCTGGATGGCGTTCGTGCCACGGACCGAGTTGGGCTCGCCTATAGCCGTTTCCGGCCGTTCGGAGGTTGGTCCGATCGTCGGGATCGACCCGGGGAATGCGATGTTCTCGTCGTTCGGTGACGAGCACATCGCCAACAATCACGATCCAGATGACGGGGTGCGTGGTGCGATGGAGGACGGCGGGCGGCTGCGGCTCGAGGTGCAGGGGGTGACGCCCGCCGAAGCGCGCGTGCAGTTCGAGCGGCTGTGGGGACAGCACGGCGCGGAGGTGCGCGTGGTCGCCGTGACGTGGGCTCCCGATTCTCCGGCGGCCCGGCGGCTCGCCTTGCGCGGCGCGGCGAGAGGCGATCAGCTCGAGGTCTCCTGGTCGTATACGGAAGCGCTGGTGCAGGTGCCGGAAGGCCGCCTGCTCGTGGCTTTGCTGCTGCCACACGGATTCGGCGCGTTCGAGGTGCGCGTCGACCGAACCACAGGCGTCGTTGAGCTGATGTTTTATCCGTCGATGCCGTGGTTGACCGAACGCCTGGACGCCGCCGCGGACGACCTGGCCTCCTACGTCGACGGTTCCCCGGCGCAAGCTCTGGCCGAATTGGCAGAGCGTCTCGGCGAGATCTACGCGGTACTGAACGCTCACTTGCTCCCGAGCAGCGACCCATCCATGTCGGATAGGCAAGCAACTGAGCCATATTGGCGGTTGAACCAGAGATTAGGAAGGCTGCAGGCGGAAACGGCTGCCTATCGCGAAATCGAACTCCATATCGGGCCTGCCGACGGGAGGCGAGGCAGACTCGACGTAGAAACAGAGCCGTGGAGCGCCACGGACCTGCAGCAGGTGCGCCGCACCATGGCTGAAGTATTCGCGCTGATCCCGATTGGAATACTGGTCGAGACGGATGTGCGGTTGCTGGAGCGCGAGGGGCAGCTGCGTGTGGTTGTTCTTTATGAGGGCGATCTGCCAGCGGGAGCGGTGGATGCGTTGGGCCGGTTGGAATTCCGCGCCGCGCCCGCCGGACCGACTAGTGGGCACCCGAATTCGTTGGAACGGGTCTTCCGTTGTGCCGACACGACCGAGGTTACCGACACATCCAACACGCAGGCGACCCGTACCGGGGCCGTATCCGTGGTCCGCCGTCGATCCGGCGCGACAGACAACACGGCCACTGAAATCGCGGATCGATTGATGAGCGTGCTCGGTGCCGAATCCGCGGATCGCGCGGGCCTGGATTCCGTGGCGGCTTCGCTGGAGGAGGAATTCGGCACGCGCGAGGGGAACGAGTCCCGGTTGGCGGCGATGCGTCAGTTTGTTGAAGCCTACCCGCGCCTGGCGTCCGCTGGCGCCGACCGAGCGAACGAGGTGCGTTCCACCCTGATTCGGGCGGTGGCCAGACTGTGCCTCGAACTCGGGCGGGACGACGAGATCTCACTGTCAGTCGACCATTACGAAGACCGTCGGATCGCGGTGGCCGTTGTGCACGGGCAGTCGGTGATCTCGAATGAACTCGCGGACGAGCTGGACCGGCTGGGTCTATCCCAGGCGACCGTCAAATTGTCCGACGCTCACGATCAAGTCGAATACGTATGGCGCCCGCACGACCTCATCCCGCTTGA
The DNA here is from genome assembly GCF_040614395.1 of Nocardia sp. NPDC005998. Lineage (NCBI taxonomy): Bacteria > Bacillati > Actinomycetota > Actinomycetes > Mycobacteriales > Nocardiaceae > Nocardia > Nocardia sp. NPDC005998. Next base: position 156,978 of record NZ_JBEXUI010000016.1, read on the forward strand.
CGAGGCGAGCACCGAGTCGAAATCGCTTGCGGCGCAGCAGGCGAGACGGCGGGACGAACGGCTGAGATTGTCAGCCGCTGTGCTCGAAGCGATCCGGGAAACGCCGGACTACCAAGAACCTGCCCAGCGCGCGGCGACGGCGATACTTGCGGAAGTGCCACTTGGCAAGCAGGTCTCCTGGACGGTCCACTTCGAACCGGAATCACAGCAGCTGGAACTCCAGTTCCGCTACGACCAGCCTGAGATTCCGCCTGCCCGCCTGGCCTCAGCACTGCAAGAGCTGCCAGTCCTGTCGGCATCGGATTACAGCACGAGCGAGGGCAGTCAGATGCTCGACGTTGTCCTGCGGCTAGAGCACGGCTCTGGCGACACCATGGCCGACGATGCTGCGCTGCGCAAAGCAACCGACTCCGAGCGGCCTGCGATGGAAGTAGCGCCGGGCCCCTCGGAGCCTGGTGTCCAGGAGGGCATTCTGGAAAAGAAGGCCACTCCGGTGGATGTTGCGCTATCGCCGGAACCGCAGCCGCAGGCAGGCGTCCACGTGGTCACGCGCGCCGGAAATCAGGGTAAGGCGCAAGACGAATCCGCCGCCTGTGCCCAGGCTACGACTGCGGCGGGGGAGGCGAGGGTTGTCGTGGTCGCCGCTGGTGTGTCGTTCACGCCGCGTGCCGAGCGTGCGGCGGCTGCGGCGGTGAATTCCGCAGACGACATCGCGGAAGCCTTGACGCAAGGCCACACCGCCCTCGCCGCACAGCGCATCGGGTTCCGTGCTGCTGCCGATGCCGTTTCCGCCACCGCGACCGATGGTGCCGAGAGCGAGTTCTCGCCGACGACCGACTACACCTCAGCGGTCGTCGAGCCGAATGGGCGCATCACGGTGGCCTGGACAGGGCGCGGCGCGGTGTATTTCGTGCCGGAAGTCGGCAGCTCCAATCGCACCTGCCTTCTCACCAGACCTGATCGGGTCGGTCCTTATCTCACGCGCTCCATCGCCGCAGGCGAGGCCTATCGGCCGCATGAGCTGACGTTCACCCCTCCCATGGCCGGCTGGGTGATCGTGTGCAGCAGTGGTCTTTCCGAGTGTTTCCCCGATCCCGAGGTGATCTGGAAATGGCGGTTCGGCAGCTCCGACGCGGCCGAGGTCGCGGCGGCAGTGGCCGTTCACGCCGACAAGCCCGCTGTGACACCCGAGGGCGGCCGCCCCACCATCACCGTTGGTGTGGCGAAAGTGCCGGATCCACCCGAAAACCGGCCGTCATCCTACGCGGCCAACGTGCAGCCCGTGACCGCGGCGTCGATCGCCCCGCTGGTCGGGATGTTGCGCCGACTCGACCCCGCCGCCGATCCCGACGAATTGGCCTCCGCGCTGGTCGCGCTCGGCCTCGTGACCCCTCCACACGCGCCCGCGCCGGGTGAATCCGAGGTGGATCCGCTTGCGCCCGAGGCGTTTCCGGACGCGATTGTCGAGCCGCTAATGCGCCTCGACGGGCCGATGCTGAGCCTGAATGTGCGCGCCGACGAGCGCATGCTGTCCGGTGAGGCGATGTTCGGCCCCTTCCTGGACGGTCCGGACATGCGGGATGTGCATACTGTCCGCAAGACGTGGACTGCGGACCAGTACCAAAACGGGATAGCCGACGATTTCGTCGTCCGCATTCTCGCCGAGCATGGGTTCACGGTGATCGGCGAAACCGAGTACAGCGTTGACGGCTCCGTGACCGTGGCATTCCACCAGCCCAGCTGGACCGCATGGGCCACCACACCGACAGTTGCGCCCAACCCGCAGGAACCAGTCGGCGACAACCCGGCCGCGGCCGCGAGACGGATTGTGCGTGCACAGGTGTCGGGCTGGCCGCCGGAGCGTCGCGACGACGCTGAACTAGTCATGACGGAGCTGTTCGCGCTCGCGGACGAGCCGGTGACCGAGCAGGAACTCACGATGGTCGAACGTCCCCAACGCGAGCCGGTCTCGGTGTCCGGTGCGATGGTGGATGGTCCCGACGGACCTGCGCTGCGGTTGACGGTATCGCCGTTGGGTGAGCGCGCGGGTACCGCGCGCGGCGAGATGATGGCGTCGATCTTCGGGAGTCTGTGCAATCGATGGGGTGCCGACGAGCAGGGCGGGTTGTGGTTCGAGCTGGACCAGGATCCGCCGTCTGAATGGTCGGGGCCGCCGCGCACCACCGAACCGGCCGCGCTGCGCAAGCAGCAGGTGACCACCCTCGCCAGCATCCCGACGTGGAACGAAGTAGTCGAACGGCTCACGCGTGCCGACGATCCCGACCGACTCGACCTTCCCGCGCTCGCATTCGCGCTGCGGGCGCGGAAGGAGTTCAGGCGGAAGGGCAGGCAACCAGCACTCGAGCGAGCTGTGGCGACTGTCACCGAGCGGCTGAGTGTGGCACGCCAACGCGTATTGGAGATGCTCGCACCGCTATTGACCGGCACCTACGGCGACGGTCTTCGGCTCGCCAACGGCGACGTCGACATCGATGTGAGCTTCGAGGTGCTGATCTCCACCGAGAACCGACGCAAAATGCAGGTCCTGCCCGACTCGTGGGACGAGCCCGCGCTCACGATCAAGCTCTCCGCGAATGTATACGACGGTGACCGGGAGGTCGGCCAGGTTCGGATCGACCTGCGGCAGGTAAAGGACGATCGATGGATTGTTGACGACGGGCTGATCCACCTCGCGGAGGATGTGCGTGGGCGCAGGTTCGGGTCGGCCTACACCGGGACGACGTTCGCCTGGCTGCGCGCGTCCGGGGTGCACGCGCGGTATGTGCACACGGCGTCCGACGACCGCAACCGCGACGGCGGATTGTTCTGGGCGCTCATGGGGTACGACTGGGATCCGCGGCCCGCTCGAGTCGCCCACACGGTGCGCAACCTCCATGCCAGAATCGCCTGGCTCCTCGACAACGAAACCGACCTGTCCGACGACGACCGCGCCGACTTGGAAGTGCTGCGCATCAAGCTGAAGGGCCCGGCATCGGGGTACCCGAGCCTGCCCGACATCGCCGCAGGCATCTTCGACCCCGCCTCCGACCGCGCGCACTCTGCACTCGGGCACCACATCATGAATCGCTTGCGGTGGAACGGCGTCTTCTACCCCGCCGAGCAAGACCAGTCGCTGGCAGGTTCAGCCGGGAGCGAGGCTCCCGACGGCAGGACCACCGACGCCGCCACAGGTGAGCCGAGCATCGACGCGAAAGAATCATCCGCCCCGCAGGGGCGCGCGGTGTTCGGTCCGGCGTTGTGGGCGGGTGCCGAGGAGCGGGCCGGGCGCTCCCCGTGGTCCGGAGAGCAGGAGCCGCGTTCACTGATCGATCCGCGCAATCTGTCGGTCAATCGTTTCAACGAGGGTGTGCCGGAAGGTGATTCGTCGTGGTCGGAGCTTATCGCGGGTGTGCCGTCGGTGGATGCGATGTATGGCGAGCTGGTGGTGTGGGCGTACCGGGAGGCTGATCCGCGTGCATTGGCCGAGCGGCTCCATGACGACGCGGTGCGGGTGTGGAACGCATTCAAGGAGGGGAAGCCTGCTCCACCCGCGGTGGTGCGTGCCGTTGCCCGTGCTGTCAACGTCGTGTTGGACCGGCTGATTATGGATGTGTCGGACCGTCGGCCTCCCTGGCAGGAGCAGGTGGTCGGCCGGCCGGAGCCGCCTGCGCTGGTCAAGGGTGCCGGGGGTTACCTCGGCGGGGTCGCTGTCCTGCATCAGCTCGCGAGCGATGTGTTCAATCTGGCGGGGTCGTTGACCGTCGAGCTACCGCAGCGGCTGGACGTGGCCGACCCGAGTTGGCCGATGGGGTACCTGAGCGAGCTTCCCTACGCGCTGCGCATGTTGCTCGTCATGCTGGCCGCACAACCGGCGGGCGAGTCGGGATACGCACGGCGGAGCCGCCTGCGGCGCGATTTCTGGGTTGGCTTCAGCGACGTCGCTGCTTACTACACCAGGGACCGACGAGTCCACGGTATTAGCTGGTCAGAGAAGGCCGACGGGTATCTCGAGGAGCGCGTCGGTTACGACGATGGCACCGTGGCGGCGTTGGCGGCGTTGCCCACGGCCAGGTCGGACTTCGAGACGGCCACACGTGGGACGGGGCAGTTCGCTGCGGCGGCTTCCGACTTCATCGGTCACCTCGGGATTGTTCTCCGTCATGTCGTGCCTCATACGTGTGACGAGGATTTCGTCCGCGATGTGGTTGGTCAGACCAAGAGGGCGTTCGAAGAGATCGGCGAGCTCTTGGGGGACACACGTGTGCCGGTGGTAAGGGTGCTGGAGATGGTGACACCCTTGGATTCGGTATTGAACGGGGGAAAGAGCCATGAGAAGACGCTGCGCGAACTGTCTTGGGAACACCTCGGAAACCCCGAAGCAAGGTCCGATCTGCTGGCGTTTCTCTGGGCGAGCCGGATGGAACTCGACGAACTCGCACACGCCGCTGGTGTCTTTCTGTCGGAGGTCCAGGAACCTGCCGAGCACTCCCCGTCGACCGTCGGGGCTGCTCAGGCGGACGGGCACCCCGAAGACGACTCGCCTGCTGCCCGCCTCGACCGCGATATCGCCGCTTTCGCAGCGGATGTCGCCTCGACCGTCACGGAGCGGGTCACGGACCCTCGGGCGTCGGAGGTGATCAACTACTGGTTGTCGACGAGACTGCGCGGCCTCGAACGCGAATGCCGCAGGCAGTACGAGCTGTTGACCGATATCGGTAGTCTGGACCGACCTGACCTCAGCGCCGAGCAGATAGCGGTGCAATCCACCGAATACGCTGTCCGCGAGGGTGTGTTGCATTGGATGCGGGAAGGACTCGACGCCCGCATGTCAGTGGCCGATATGCTCCCTGACGCGTCGATCAGCCACGTGGTCCGCATTCAGCGGATCATTGCCGATGCGTTGGTCGTGATGCCCGATGACTCATGGCCTCGGGTTTACGTGGATCGTTACGAAGACGGTTGTGTCATCATCACTTTCGAGCACGATCACGGTGCCATCCCGGCGGAGACGGTGGGCGTGCTCGATCTCGCCGAGACCCCGTGGACCGACACGGTCGTCGAGGACGGGCAACGCTGCCTCGAGTTCGCTTTCACCTCGGACCGTGCGCACTTGTCCGAGTTCGAGGCACCTATCGTCGTGGCGGATCGTCGGATCCGCCGTATGGTGAACCGCGTTTCGCCGGTGCGCCGTCGTCTAGCGAACATCCGCCGTCCGCGACGCATCTACCCTGTCGACGCCGAAGTCGCTAAACTGCGCTCCGCGACGGTGACAGTTCGAGGCTCCCTCGAGGACCTACGCGTGCACCGATTGGATGAGCGGATACGGCTGTTCAAGCTCGTTGACGAGGTCACTGAAGCCTGGCCGAGGTCGCACCGGGACGTCGCTCAGCAGGCGGCCGCCACCATGCTCACCGCCATTCCGCTCAGTCGTCGCGTTACTTTCGGGACTGAAGAGCACATGGGACCGACGGGACCCGAGCTGAAGCTCACCATCACCCACGCCGACTACACAACGCCCCGTCACCGCCTTGTGACCACCTTGACGGCGCTGGGTGCACGCTGGCGGGAATTCACCTCAGACGAAGGCGTCGGTTGTTCCATCGAGGCCTACCTGCCGTGCGTCCCTCGCGCCGGTCCGGACAGCGACGGGAACGGCGATTCGGCAGATGGTCCCATTGGACCGCGGGATTCGCGCGGACCGGACGGTGTCGACGCCCCGCTTGCCCACGAATTCCGGGGCGATCTCCTGCCGCAAGGGCGGGCCGTTACGTCGGGTAGCTCGGCACAGCCCGAGGGGAGGTCCGAACCGGATGCCGATGACCCCGATACCGGGATCACCGAGCACCATCCGTCGGCCTGGTCCGCCATCAGCATTCACGGTCATGCCGCGAGTTCGCCGAACGGCCTCATCGGCACCACGGCGGTCAGGCAGGCGCTGCGCGGCCGGATCGCGGTGGCGGGGGACGATCATGAGCCAGAGCCGCCCGGGCGCGGCGGTCGTTCGGGCGCAGCCGATTTCGGCGTCGAGTCGAACGAAGACGCGGTAGCGGGCGGCGGCGCGGGCACACCAGGCGTGCTCTCGGGCAGCGGGTTCGCCGACGAGCCGAATGAGTGGCTGGGGCCGATACTCGCAATGCTGGATGAAACCCGGCTCAGTCGTGTGATTCTCAACTTCCTACGCGAAAAGCGCATCGAGATAGCACCGGATACGCGCGGTTTGTCACTGGTGCGTGCGGCGGACACTATTGGCCGCGGAGTGTATTTCGACCCGGAGCGCATGCAGGTCACCGTTGCGCGCGACGCACGCGACGAGAACGGCAACGTCGTAGCGCGCGACATTGCTGCTCAGGCCTTGGATTTGGTGGACGCGGCCGAACAACTGAGGGTGCATCTGGAATACGAGCCCGGTCCGTGGCAGCTGGATCGTGACATTTTCGTCGAATACGCCGCAGTCGGGATGCTGCTGGCGAGGCGCACGCGCGCGGCGTTCGCGGCCGAACTGAGCACGGCGGGCCACCAGGTTCCCATGGGCCACGTGGAGGTCGACGAGTCCGAAGTAACTCGATACCGGCAGTGGCTTGGCCGCGACTGGGATCGCGCACACGGCTTCACTCCCGAGTATCAGTACGAGGGCATTCAGGCGCACCTGCCGTCGCTTTCGACCACGACATCGTTGTGGCCCTTGGAGGAACGGCGACGCGCTGTGGTCAACGAGCATCGGCTGCTCGGTGAGCGGCTCGCCGAACTCGGCGCATCCGGAGTGGATTCGGAAATCGCCGAGCAGTGGCGTCGCCGCAGGATCGAACTCGCAGGCCACAACAGGCGACTGGAACTCGAGATCAGTGGTCTCGTTTCACGGGATGTGCTGCAACGCATGCAGGCCGAGAACCCGCTGGCACAGATCGTCGGTGACCATGTGCTGTGCTTGCCGGGCGAGACCATGGTCGTCGGGACGGAGGCGGACTTCCCTCGGATCCCGTCGTTCCTCGCCGAGCCGGGCGCGGCCGCCGAATGGGATGGCGTCCGATCGTTCCGACGTCTGCATGGCATGCTGCCGTTGGGTGTGTACTCCGAATCCCTCGCGCTGCCCTGGTCGTTGCACGCGGTGCCGGACGACACCGCGTGGAACGGTGAGCCGCGCAATACACGTCCAGGCTTCGAGTTCTGTCCGCAGTATGAGCCGGTGCTCGACGCGGAAATAGCGGAACTCGAGCGTATCCGGAACATGCTGCACGACATCCACCTGCAGATCCAGGCCGGTGTCAACCCACTTCTGCACGCCGTGCGGTGGCAGGACTTCACACCGCACCAGCGGCGGTTGGCCATACGAGGGTGCCCGCTCGAGGTGATGCGCTACCCGGGGCCGAACTGGGACGAAATCCGGTTCATGTCACTGCACGTCCTGATCCCGGAGGCGCAGGACGAAATCAAACGCGGCTTCGGTGATGTGCCTGACGCGGTGAAGCACGCGTGGGATCGCTTCCGCGACAACACGGTACGGGCGATGCGGCGCGCCATGGAGAAAATTGCCGCGCTGCCGGAGGGGACCGACTGTCCTGAGCCGCGTTTCGGGCGGTTGGTGTTCGATCCCCTCGACCCCGGCAGTGCGCGAGTGCCACTGCTGTTCGGCGCACCGGAGAACAACCTCAGGTTGTGGCGCTACGACGCGACCTCGCCCATATCGCCATCGGCCGAGCCGGAACGTGCCGTGGACGCGGTGCTGGCCATGCACGCCGTGGTCGTCGAAGATGGAGTCGATTCGATCACGAGCGTGATGGTGATGCAGGCGGAGGGGATCGTCGCCGATTTGGTTCGCGACTTGCGGGCACTGACCAATCTACCATTGCAGAGGCACATCCTGATCGGCGTCGGCCCGGAAGCGGCCATCGCGATGTCGCAAAGCCACGCGCTCGCGAACCGTCCCCGTGTCGCGGTCGTCCACCTCAATCCCGGGCCCGAACACGATGCGGCATTCGCGGAGATCACCAAGTCGTACCGAGCGAGCGGAGACCGCGGCCTCGGGTGGGACCCGGATGTGGCGGCGTGCGCCGTGCGGTGGCTTTCGTCCAACTACCCAGGCATGCCCGGCGATTTCGTGAACCCGCTGGACGTGATCTGGCAGCCCGACCCGGTCTTCCCGTGGCTACGTGCGTTCGCGCAGGACGATGCCGATCGATTCGAGGCGATGTACCCGGTGGTCGACGCGGTGCTGTCGTTCTACCACACGCGCAACGAGCAGGGATTCGCCGATCTGTGGCTGTCGTTGACGTTCGACCAGCGCACGTTCTTGACGCAGTGGTTCGGCTACGCCGTCGCCCAATTCGAGGCCGCAGATCTTGTCGCACGCAACAGCGCCATTCACAGTTTCGCCCACCCCGACCTTCCCGGGAACAGCCTCGCGTGGATCGAGGCCGCACCGGAACGGATCGCCGCGGTCCGAGACCAGCTGCGCCTCGGTCTGGAGGGCCTGCACACCCTTGCGGAACAGCAGCCGATCGGTGCGGTGTCCGGCAGACGGCTGAAATTCACCGGCATCGAGGTTGGTGCCACCGAAGCGGGTGACCGGCTAGAGGTGACCGTCGGCGACGATAGGGTGGCTCCGGGGGTTCTCGTGGTCGCGGCGCAACCACTAGAGCAGCTCACTGAGGCCGTCTCGACCGCACTCGAGATCCGCAGGGCGACAGTCGAAGCCGGTTGGCCTCGTACACTTGGCCTGGCACTGCAACGCAGCGGTTCCCCACGGCTCTTGCCGACGTATACCGACGCCGTGGCCTATGGCACGGACAGCGCGCGAATGCTGCTGGAAGCCCTGCGCCGCCCAGGTGCGGCAGCGGGCATCGCACGGATCGTGCTCGTGAACGCACATCGCCTGACCGCGGATGACGCAAGTGGAATCGATTCGGGATCGGTGTATTTCGTCTATTCCGGTGCGCAGGGAAGCGTCCCCGAGGGATTCGCTGCGGCGTCGGTCGCACACGTCGCCCCGGAGGACCTCCTCGCCTATGTCGGTCGAATCGTCTCGGCCGCACCTACTTCCGAGGCCGTGGCCGAGGTGGCCGAGCTGGAGGAGACGTTGGCGTTGGGCAGCGCACCATACGTGTCCCAGGCTGACATCGCGCGGCTGGGCGCGGCACGGGCATGCCCCGATCTCGTGCGTGACTTCCTCGTCGAGATGGGCGCTAGGTTAGGGGAATTCACCGAGAAAGGCGCGTTCGACGAGGTCGTCTTCGACCATTTCGAGCAGATATTGGACTGCGCGTTCCTCCCGCTATTGGCGTACCCCGGTAGGGCCGCCTTCGAGGCGTTATTCCAGACTCTGATCCCCGACGCGGACGACCCGCGCGAGGATTCGGTCGACGCGATCGTGTGGCTCGAAGAACTCGGCTTCGTGGAGGGCCGTCGGTTGCCCTACCACGCGGCGGCGGCACGATGGCACCAAACCCGCCACAGCGACGACGGAGCGGAGCTGCCCGCCGGGGTGTACGTGCACGACCCCGCCCGATGCGCCGATCCGAACGACGCCCGAAACGGTATTCCCTTCGACCGTTGGGACCCGCCTTCAAACCTGAGGGAGTTGGCGGTCAGCTCATGGCGGAAAGACGAATTCGGCGTGCTGCGTGCCCTCGTGCCCTACGCGAACGGTGCAGAGTACCCAGAGCGGATTCTGCTGCAGCGCGACGAGCCCGTCGCGCTGACCGCAGGCTACCTCCGCGTCCTCAGCCGATCCCGAATTCACCGCGCCCTCGGTTTTCCTCCGGCACCGTCTCCCGCCGAACACCACCCCTCGCTGCCCACAACCGACGTCCACGCCTCATCCAGCTATATAGCGGCAAAACCTGGGCGAGCCATCATGGGCCGGATCGACCTGAATGCTCCCACGCGTGCGTCGAGATCCGCAGGCTCGCCGGACGAAGGCACTTCAGAAGGTGCGTCAACGAGTGAGTCGAGGCCCATTGGTGAGCGCGCGCCGGACAGCGCGGCGGCTCGCGGATCCGGAGGCGGCGCGGGCGGGTCCCGGATCTGGGACGGCGGAGCTGCCGATGAGCGGCCGATGCCGTGGCAGAACGTTGATACGCGGCGGCGGGGGAAGTACGCGATCGGAACACCCGGCGGCGTCGACGAGTTGGTCGGTCGCTTCGTCGGCGGGACACATCGGCCGGTCGCGGTGAGCGACTTGCCGGACCTGGACGCGTCGGCACCGTATGTGCCGCAACGCGACCCGCGGCGAGGGTGCCCGGAAGACGCTCGCCAGGCGATGAACGCCGCAGGCGCGCAGATCATGCCTTTCACGGAAACCGGCGAGTTCGGGGAAGTGACGCAGATGCATTTCGAGGCGACGACCGCAGGAGCCTTCGTACCGCCAATCATCCACGAGTCCATCCGCGCGGCCTGCGACAACTTGGCCGCCGAGATCGACGACTCCCAGCGATCGGGTGCGATCCCGGCAGAGCAGCAGGTCGATGCCGCGTTCCTATTGGAAGAACTTCGGGTCGACGGTATCCCACTCGATCAGCACGTCAGCGTGATGCGCTGGTTCGGCGAGCGCGAATCCGACAGCGGCGAAATCCTTCCGGAGGGCATCTACGTTATCGACCTGCTTCGATACCCCGAGGAGGGGGCCGAAGGAGTTCCCTACGATCGATGGGAACCGGACGGACGGACGGTGTCGGTGGCGCGGATGGACTACGTCCGCACCGATCCCGACAACGCCGCTCTCGCGCCACGCTACACGCCTGCCGACGCGGATCGGTTGTTCCCACGGCAGCGTGCGTGGTTGTCGGACCGGCCGATCGCCGTGTCGCAGCGCAAGCTCGACGAGGGGCTGTTCGATCCACAGTCCGGCGAGAAGCAGGACTACGGACGAGATTTCGCTGCCCTCGAACGCGATCTGATCATGCTCGGCGATGGCGCGCGGGCCCATGTTTATGAGGACGCGGGCGGCACCACGATCCGGTACGAAATCCGCGTCGTGCGCGATCGTGTCGAACGCACCTCCCAAAGTTTCGGTACCTCCCAAAGTCTCGGCACGTCCACGTTGCACGCCGTCCTGTTCGACGGCCGAGGTCGGGCGATGAACCCTACGTCGGAATGGGTCGCTGAAATGGGGTCGGTCATCGCGGATTTGGCAAGTGGCGTCGGGCCGCTCGGCCATGGCTTCGATGACCCCTACACAGCCCTGTCGCCCGCGAATTGGCGACGGACGCTACGTATCTGGAACGAGCTGCTGGCCCACGACGAGGCAGACCTACGGGCAGCGCTCCGCGGTGCGGCGCTAACGGAGCACCACGCTCTGCTCGCGCTGTGGGCCCAGCATGCGGATAGCAGGTCGAGCAACCTGCCGTACCAGGAGATGCTGGCCGAGTTCGTCGATCGACGGGACCGGCTCGCCCGGCTGCAACGGCTGGTACCGCACTATCACGTGCTGTTGGATCGAGTCGGCGACCCCGATGCTCCCACGCGCCGAGCGTTGTTGGCCGAACTGGGCGGGCGTGACGCCTTGCGTTTCGGTCAGGTGGCCTGGGTCCGCGACCGGCCGAACCCGCCGCAGCTGTGGGTGGTAGCGGCCGAAGGCACACACATGGCGGTGCGGGACGCCGCAGTCCGGACCACCGACATGCCGCGAGATGTCCTGCGCGCGCTCATTACCGATGGCGTGGAGCGGCGCTACTTGCGGGTCGGTAGCGATGGCCGGACGACGTGGCTCAGCGCAGTGGACGTCGAACTGCCCTATCGGCCGCGGTTCCACGAGGCGGTGGAACGCGAGCTCGCTCTCGAATGGCTGGACTCCGACACGTCGCAGAGTTTCGGCGCCTGGCTGGCGACTCTCGGTGTGGGCGGCGACCTCTTTACTCCCTCGATTTCGGTGATGGCCACGCCGGTGCCGATCGTCGTGCCCGCCGCGCTGATAGACCATGCGAATGTCGAGGCCCGATTGCCCGACTTCATCGACGTGTTGCGCCGCGACCCGAATCTCACCGGGCCGGTCCGGGTGCTGGCGGAGTTGGCGCTGCGGCGACGGCCGATCCTCGAGGCGATTTCCGTCGAGCCCCCAGGCCGGAGTGATTCGGGACGGTACCGGACGATCCGTGTTCCTGGCCTCACCCATCTGACGATCCGCGTGCAGGACGACACGGCCGGGAACATCGTGGTTTTTCCGGCGCTAGGAGATCACGGCTTCGCCGACGCGTTTTCGCGGCGGTTCGCCGGTCAGGGCGCCGCGGACGAGGCAAGCCTCTTCGAGAAGTTGTTGGGCCGAGGACCGGCGCACCTGGCAGACGAGTCCGAGTTCGCCGTGGTGGCACGCGTCGGCGGCCGGTTGCTGCCTGCCGAAGCGGCACCTGACACCGACGGTCCGCTGCCGAGGAATCATCCGGCCGCGGCACACGCGCGGGAATACAACGGCCGCGCCGAATTCCTTGCTCACCTGGTGAAGCTGGGCCGAGGCCGCGTCGAGGTCGTTGAGCACGGGTCGCAACCGACCAGGAAACTTGTCGTATCCCGGAATGCGAGTGGCGATCTGGTAGCCGTCGACAAGAAGCGCGACGACATGTCGCCGTACGGTCTCGCCGAGAGCACTTCGCTGCGGGCGGTCTGGTATGAAGACCAGCCGCAGGACCCGACTCCCGCATACCGGGACAGTCTGCGAACGCAGCTGCTCGCAACTATGGCGGACATTTCGACCGAATTCCCGGAGCTGCTCGGTTTCGATCTGTCGGATTCGGACGGCGACCGAGCGCGTTGGCGGGCCGCCGTCGTGGACGCGACACTTGCCGCGGCGGCCGAAGCCGAAGCGGTGCGCCAGGATTTGGATCGGCACCGCGCGGAAACTGCCGCAGCCGGTCTCGATAGGTCGCCCGGAGCGGACGCACTAGCACCCATACTGGCCCGCCTCGCCGCCCTCAAACGGGCGCAGGAACGGTTGCGGGAATTGGCCCGGGTCGCTGAGTGGTATTTCACCGCAGAAGATCGAGTGACCGATCTCCAGGTTCGCCCGGGGGACGTGCTGGAGGGCCTCGGCCAGGCAGTCGACGAGCATGTGGTGATTGCCCCGAGCTCTGATGGATATGAGCTGCTGGTCGCGGCGACACCGGGAATGCACAAGCATTGGCTGCGCGAGCTGGCCCTCGAGCACCGCCGCGCAGGCTATGCCGACGCACTGTGGAACCCGCGGCCCGTCCGTTGCTTCGAGGTCGCGCTCGACGGTTCGGTGCGCGAGATCCCATCAGGCATCGTTCTAGGGCCTGCGCGCGACGACTTCCGCCGTCATGTCGAGGCGGAACTGGTGGAGGCGCTGCTCGCTACTTCGGAACCACTGCGTGGATGGCCGGGCAGCCTGGCCATGGACCGGCCTTACGGGATGGCCGGGATCGTCGCCCGGCGCGACGATCCGACCCTGTCATCGGTCGACGCGCTCGTGGCGCGAGCGTTGTTCGACGGCAAGCCACCGACGGACTGGGCCGCGGCCGACCTCAGGATCCAGCGCTGGCTGGCCGCGAGCGATAACCACGCCCTCATCGAGGTCGACGTCCCCGGTTTGCAGACCGTGACTGTGCGCGGCGTCAAATACGGTCGTAGGTGGGGGCCTTCGCCGCCGATCGGCGTGTCCGACGCCGCAGAATTCGTGTCACTGCACCGGCCCGGAATCAGAGCATCGACCCAACAACGTCTGGGCAAGAAGGTCGCCGACCATATCCTCGACCCAACGCGCCACGTCCGGCCTAGCCGTCCCCCAGCACGCCCGGCCGAACCGACGGGGCTGAACCTCACCGATCCGGACCAGCTGAAGGGCTTCTTTATTCCGCCGGGTACCGAATTGCTGGGCCACTCCCGCCGTTTCGGGCCGATTCGCTCGGATCATCCTCCCGCGAGCGCGTCGAAATCCCAGTCGACTGCGTCGCAATCCGACACGAGCCCGTCCACTGGAGGAGCGGGCGGCTTCGTAGGCCCGCCCTGGACCCACCCGAGTCGATCGGGTGACGAGAACGACCCGCTGCCTCCGCTCGATCCGCTGACGCCGGACGAATCGGCGCGAGCCGAATCGGAATGGAGCCGACTGGAGGCGATGCTCAGCGGCCGTCCCACGGCCGAGCACCCGGCCACCGTCGCGCGTTGGTGGGCGACGATAGGTGTCGTTGAGGGCCGACTCGGCGCTACGCCGAAAGTCGAGGAGTCCCTTCGGGCTCAGCGGCAGTACGAGGTGGTGCGGGGCGAATCGCACAAGATCGGAAATCTCCGAGGGATTTCCACTGGGGTCGCCGATTTCTCGAACCGCTACACGGCCCGGCGCATCCTTGCCGCCGACGGCGACGATCCGTTCACGGTGAGCGGGGAATCCGATACGGCGCGCGCGCTGCGCCGTCAACTTGCCATCGACATCGTGACCGCGTTGACCGCCACTCGTCGTCACGCTGCCGCGATGCCTGATTACGTCACCGCGCGCGAGGTCTACCTGATCCGATTCGACCTGACCGAATCCGAGACCGGCGGCGGCATCGCGATCGCCTACGGCGATCCGCAACGCTCGCTCACCGTCACCTGGGACGTGACCGGCCTGGCGATGGTGCTGGAGGGGCCCGATGGTCCGCTCAGCACCGTGCGCGAGCTCGCCGACCGGAGCGCGGCGGCGGGCGAGCTACATGTGCGCGCCTCCCGATCGGCGGCCGTGCGCGCCACCGTGATGTGGCGCCAACCTCGCGGCGCGCAGTTGCCCGCAGTTGCAGGCGACCGGCTGGCCACCGATATTCTCGCGACCCACGCCGAAATACTGCGCGGCTACCCCTTGCTCGTAGTCGACGCAGAATTGAATGGCATCCCGCCCCAGCATGCTTTGATCAGCGTCGAAGACGGTGCGCCGGTGGTCGGGTATGCCTTGCGTGATCCAGATGTCCACCACGTCGTCGACGCAGTGGCGTTGATCGCCGCGGGGGAGAGGCCGCACCGCTATCAGCCCGACGGCATGGACAGTTCGCGCTGGTCCGAATTCGGCGATCCCGACCCGACCGCGCCGTACCGGGGCAACAGCATCGAGGGGCTGGCGGACGTCGTATCGCGCCGGTGGATTTTCGGGAACACCGTGCAGGACGCCGGTCGTGGGATGCGCGCGAAATACCGACGCGCATACGCCGCGCAACGCCGCACCGAGGACGACTTCTCCTCGCCGCTACCGGTTTCGAACCACCGCTGGTCGGATGTGTCCCCGGAAGGCCGGTTCGCCGCGGGTACGGCGCCGGGTCCGACTGACTCGGTCGGTCCAGCCGCCGCCGAGCATGGCCACACCGACTACCGCCGACCTGATACCCCTGACCCCGCCACCGACCCCTATGTCCAGTTCTCGGCCGAACTCGAACAAGCAGGCGCCGATCCGGCGCGGATAGGGCTGGCACTGCGGACGCTGTGGGACTATTCGAGCGAAAACCCGGACCGGGACCACCGGTCGGGTGCCCCCCGGGTTCCCACGGACCCGCGCGCAACCGCGGCGGCGTTCCTGCGAGAAGTCCGTCGGCTGCATGATGATTCGCGCAAGGGCCGCATCATCGATGAGCCATGGCCCACGGATGTTCGCGTGACCTACCACCTACTGGGCCATTATGTCGATCCCGATTACAACCCCATGACGCACGACGTGCCGGTCTTCGCTCGGATTGTGCCACTGGGGACCGAGGAGGCGGACAAGCAAAAGGTCGGTGAGGTACGCGCCGTAGTGAGAGAGGCTGCGGCCGAAGGGGATTGGCTGCGAGCGGAAGACAGCCATCTCGGTGACTTCGTGCAGGCGGTCTCCGAACTGGCGGCCAACGTGGGCGAGCACGGTGGCGGCGGATTCGCGCGGGTGGAACTCGCAGGTCCGCCAGGTCGACAGAAACTGACCGTAACCTTCTCCGACAGCAATCATGAGCTACCGCGATACGGCACACTCGACCAGTCGGCGGAGGCTCAAAAGGTGCATCACCGCGGCCAGGTGATGCTGCGCTGGTACCTCCTCAACAATCCCGGCCTGACCTACAGCTTGCAAGACGACTCGGCCTGCAAGGCGATCAAGCTGGTCTGGGCCGAAGATGAGCGCGATGTACAGCCCAGCGATGATGTCCTGGAGCTTTCGGATGAGGACGAAGCACCAGATCCCACCCGAGCGTTTCGTCTGGAAGCGGCGATCGACCGCGCCGACGCGAACCACGCCGCGCGAGCTCGGTCGGCTGAGATCGCCTCGCAGATGCGGTCGAGGGGCTGGCCGGAGGACACCTGCGACGCCACCCGCGAGTCCGTTGCGGCCTGGATCGAGCACGAGCCGACCGACGGTCCGCAAGGGCCACGCATACTGCGTGCGAGCATCTCCGCGACCCATCTGCGCGTCGAATTGGCCGACGACAGCCCGGATCTGCTCGAATTCCCGGTGCCCGAGGCGTTGTTCCCACGGAATCCCGACGCACCCGAGCAATACCCCGGCGCGTGGGGATACACCATTCGCCGCAAACCGAACGTAGAGCCCGAGCCCGTGTTCGAAGTCGATCCGGAAGCGCTGGCCGCACTACTGGAATCCGACGAGGATCCGGAGCAGATGGTGGCACGCCTGATGGCGCCGACAGAAGAGCCGCGCGCCAGGCTGGAGCACAAACGTGCCGTCCGCGTGATGTGGTTCAACCTCAGCCGAGACCCAGATCTCGAGCCCGATCCGGATTCCGCCGCACCCGGCGACGGCGCGCCGGGCCAACTCACATCCACCGACATGCGAGGACACCCCGGCACTGACATGCAAACGCCCGACGGCCCACCTGAGGACCCGACCGTCGTGGCCCAACAGTTGGCCGACGGGCGCGCCAACCCGGATAGCCCGAGCCAGATGGTGGCCCAGCGCTCGGACACCCGGTTTGTGGGAGATGAAGCGCCCGAAGACTTCGTCGAATTTCTGACGGGTTTCGCGGCCATCGAAACGCCTTATACCGATCTGCGCGCGTGGGTGGTGGATCAGCCGAACATTCATGCGCTTGCCGAAGGGCTGCACGATATCGCAACTCGCCAATGGGAGGCGTATACGGTCGGGGCTCCCGCTCCGTCGGCCGCTGTTATTGCCACGGCTCGGCTCATCAGTGTGGCCTTGGAGAGGTTGAGCGTGAGCTTCACCGAGAACCTGCCGGAGCTACCGGATGCGCTGCCCCCGGATTCGGCGTTGCCCGGTCTGATCGACAACGTGACCATCCGCGCAGACGAGGTCGCCGAAATGCACCGGCTCGCGAGCGATGTGTTCAACCTGGCAGGGTCACTTGCCGACGAGGTACCTGCCGCATTCGGGTCGGACATACAAGATCTGAGTTCGTCGGTGGCATACATGTCCATACACCTGCAGACCCTCCGCAACATCTCTGCGAGGCTCGCCGGACCGCCGCCGTCGCGCACGGATCTGGACCAGTGGTTTAACGCCGTCAAGGCCGACCTCGTCGGTTTCTTCTACCGGCACCAGAGGGTGCCGACAACGTGGTCCGAGACTGTCGAGGGGTATCTGTCCGACCGGAGTGGCCGTGACAATCACTCCGACGCGACGCAGGCAATGCGGCGGCTACCTGAGCGTGAGTCGACCTTCCGCAATACCCTCGACGGCACAGATCTCGAATTCCGCACGGCGGCAATCGACTATCTCACCGACGTCACCACGGTGCTTCGCCAGGTCCTACCCCACACCTGCGATGAGCGTTTCGTCCGAGATCTCGTCGCAAAGGCAGTGGATGCGTTCGCTCGGACCGAAGCGCGTATTGGCCCCTGGCCTCCAGCGCAGCGGGCGCAAGTCATGCTGACCGAGCTGTATCAGGCGCTGGACCGCGACGACGGCGAGTCGCGGTCGCTGCGCGAGCTGTATTGGAATATCCTCCAAAATCCGAGCGCCAGATCAGAATTCGTGGCAAGCGTCGAGCTGACACTGTCCGGGTTGGAATTCCTGCCAGACAGCGGCTCGGCGCAAAACAACGATGACGCGCACCCGGACATCGCCTTCTACCCGGCTGCGGCATCGCCGCCGGATCGAACGCTGATGATCGTCGACCCACTTGGTCCCAGGTCGGAGCTCGACCCAGGCGTGGAACGCATCGGCCTGATCAACTCCATTGGCACCGCGTTGGCCGACCGGCAACCTGGGGCTTACGGGAAAGTCGAACTGGACCAGACCTTTTTCCGGTTGCTTGCCGACCGCGTTGCGTGCGCAGATATTGCTCGGGTGATCGCAGGCGGCGGCCGGTTGCTGGTTCCGGGCGTTCCTCGCCGATTGGTCAGGGACGCCGCGGTGCGGAGCAAGCTGGATCAGCTCGAGGCGTTCGGTTTCGCGTCGGCCTATGTGACGGACGACGATAAGGCGGACCCCGTCAATCCGACATTCACGCTTACCGCGGTCCGCTCCGGGGACATGGTGCCGGAGAGCGCATTTCGCGCTGTCCTCGTCATCCGGCGCGGACTTGCGCACGTTGAGCTCGGCGTGAGACGCTATCCCGATTTCCGGTGGTGGCTCTCAGAATCGGCCCTGATCGACAGCGCCGATGGTGTTGCCGCCGAAACGGCTTGGCTGTTGCAGGTGGCGGGTATCAATGCACCGACGCTGATTGCATGGCAAGCCGAGGCCACGCTGCTCGTAGAACAATGGCAGCGTTCCGAATCGCTGTGGCGGCCCGGTGCGCAGGACCGCCTAGCGCAGGCGCAGGCCAGACCGTACGGCGCGACGTTGGTACTCGGGGGGCGGGGCAAGGATCGTCGCGGCAGAGCCGATCCCCGGATCACCATCAACCGGGAACCGAAGGCCGAACCCGACATCACGGCGTCGTTCCCGCGCCTGCATCGCCTGCCCGCCAATGCGTTCCCGCGGATCGCGGTCGCCGCCGACCACCTCGGCCAACTGCACAGCCCGGTCGCCGCGCGCCACGCGCACCGAATCCTGTCACCCGGCGGGGTGCTGCGCACCGATCTGATCGCAGTCGATCCGAACGATAAATACCAGATCCGCGACGTCGCACAGCACCTGCGTGATGCTGGATTGACGGTGACCGAGTCCGAACCGAGACCCGGCCTGTTCCGCATTACCGCCCGCAAGCCCAGCGTTACAGACGATGACGCCACCCACAGCGCAGCTGCCGAACCTCCTGCCGACCCCGACGCACCGACTGAACTCGTCACAACCGAATCCAATTCGCCCGCAGTCGATATCGCCATCCTCAACGGCGACATGGCTGGCTCTCGGCCGAGTGCCGATGTGTGGTCGGAAACCGAAGCTCGTGCGGCCGAAGGTCGTTCGATCATGTCGCCGTGGACCGAGCGGCCGCTGTTCGATGACACGCCGTCGCTGATCGGCCGAGACGCCCTCGCTGTCAGCCGCCACCCCGAGGCTGTGCCCGGGGGCGATTATGGAATCGGTTCCCCCAGCGCAGATGCGATCGCCGCGACACTGTACGACCGCAACGAAATTCGTGTGACGGATGCCGTTCGCACTGGCTTGATCGCGATGCTGCGACGGTGGAACGATCTGATATATCGGCAAACTGCGGAACTCGTCGGTGACACGAGATTAGGGACATTGCACTACGCGGTGGCGTCACTGGATCCGTCGTACCGTCGCGAATTGCTTGGCGCGATTGATTCCCCCACAGCAATGCCGAGTCTGAAGGTGGTTAAGGCATTGGGACTCGAGCTGATCGACCGTCTCGGCAACTCGGCCGCAACTGCCGCGCTGAACCGAGTCGACGCCGGGGACCGCGCGTTGATTCCCGTGATCGAGGCGGCTGTGACACGCGACCGCGAATTCGCGGTGGGGATGTCGCCGCTCCTGGTTGAGGTGGTCGATTTGATAGCGCAAGGAGTCACGAAGCGAACAGACCTGGCGGCGCGCCTCGATCTGAGCGAGAGAGGACTGCATCACCGCCTGAAGTCGATCGTGCGGTTCCTACGTGAGGATGACGAGGACCTGTCTTCTTCGGTGTCCGCTCCCCGCGAGGCGCGCCTGGCGCACATCATTCGTGAAATCGACAAGCACGCCTTCGACGGGGTGTGGTCGGGCGTGTTCCGAGAAGTCGCCGATATCGTCGAGATACGGGGCCTGCCACGTGCGCGGGGAGAGGAAGCATCGGCGCTGTTGTGGGCGCTGGCCGCCGCAGGCGGCGTGCCCACCCACGTGCAGGCGGAATATGTCGGTGGCTCGATGGTCGTGCTGACCCTGCATCCAGCAGGTGAGCAGAGCACCGCCGATTATCTGGAAACGGTAGGCGACGTGCTGGGCCAGGCACCCTACTGCCTCGTCGTGGCAGACGACGCGGATCACGTAGTCACAGTACGCCTGGTTTTCAATGGCGACGCCGCTACCGGCCGTGACGGCATTTGGACCGCCCCGCGCGGGCGGAACTGGGTGAACGAGTCTTCTAGCGCAGTGGTGCGATTGATGTTGTGGACCCGGCTTTCGCGTTGGGGCAGGGAAACCCGAGGCGGGGACCGCAAACATCTTGCAGACCGCAGATACGAGCTGGCGAGCGACAGAAAATCACCTGGTCCGCATTCAGTGGTCGATGATTGCGCGGTGTGTGGTCGACCCGACTTGGTGGGCGACATCTCGGTCGTTCTCGATCTCCGCGCGCTGAGACAGGCAGAGGTCGATCTGATCGCCCTCGATGTAGATCAGCTGGTAATCCGGGTGAAGCTGGAGCTGCGCCGAATGCGCGTAAGGGCAGGCGTTACACAGGAAAAAATGGCAGAAACCGTCGATGTCGACGCCCACATGGTGGAGCGCCGCCGACAACAGCCGCGAGCCGGGACCATCCGGAGAGTGGTGCACGCGTGCAAAAGAATCGTCGAGGAAGCCGACAGCCTTGTCCGGCTCAACAATGCTCCAGCGTTGCGTGAACTACGCGACAAGCTCGATATGCAGGAGATTGATCCTAGGGTGGCAGAGACAGCAGTACAGCTGCGCGAAATGCGCTTATTCGTAGACCTGTTACAAGAGGAACTTGCCACGAGGCTCGGTACCAATAAAATGCGTATTTACAAGGCCGAGTTGGCCCTACGGCCGATGTCGCGGCGTGAAATATCAGCGTGGGAGAAGGCGTGTTTGGCGGCGCTTGCAGAGCGCACGCAGACCATGCCGTTGCTACCCCGCCCGCCGGACCCTGCTGAGCCCAGCCCTGGCAACGCGGAGCAGACGCAATTGCCCGAACTTCCCTCGCCGACATCGGATTCCGATGCGCGAGTCGCCGTTATCGATGTGCCGTCGCCGGACACCGAAATCGATGATGCTGTAGTTGGTTTCGCCGCGTTGATGGAGCACGCCCCCGAATTCACTTCGGTCGATTGGGCGGCAATCGATGCAGCTCTGAGCCGTGTCGAAGATCGGCACCGGGACACCGACTCCGACAGACGAGACCGGTTGGCGGCCCTACGCATGCTCATGGACGCACACCTGCTGCTGGAGGCGGCCGCTGATCGGACGGAAACCAAGCGCACAGACATGCACCGCATGCTCGCTCGGATCCATGCGATGCTCCCATCGCTTGCTGGTGTCGAATTGTCGTTGGCGCACTACGAAGACGGTGGGATCACGGCGATCATCGATCACCCGTGGACCGGGTTCGACCGTACAGTTGAGCCGATCTTGGCCGGGGCGCGGCTGCGGATCGCCAAGCGGGACATCATCGCAGGCACGGATCATCGGCTCGAATGGGAATGGAGCCCGTCCGGCGCAGACCAGCAATACCCGCACAGCACCGTCGTCGCGGATCTCGATGACCGGCTCAGTGTGTTGATCGAGAACGAGCCCACTGCCGTACCGGACACAGTGGCGGGTCTGCGAGAGGACATCGACCGACTTCGCAGCGGGACACAAGCCGAACCACGCTCGTTGGCATATCGGCGGGCACTGCGTTTTCAGGACCGCTTGCGGCTGTTCGAGCAAGTGGCCCAAGCCATGTCGCGGCAATCGCCCAGTGGAGCCGCGAACAGAAAGGCGGCGCAAGACGCGGCCGCCGCCATCCTGGCGGAGATTCCGCTGGGCACACGGATTCACCAACCGGAGGAATGGACCCGATTCGGACGGGAACCGGGAATATTGGAAATCCGGTTGCCCCATGACGCGCCGGAGATTCCGCAAGCCCAGCTGGGCCGGGTCACATCCGCGTCTGCGGTGCTGTCCTGGTCGGACGACAGCGACAGCGACGGAACAAGTTTCGTGCTGGCCGTGACTCTCGATCTCGCGCGTCATATGGCACCTCGAGCCGATGAGGCGATCCCGGTTGAACAGATCCGGGACGCCGGTGCGGCTGCGCCGGTCGAAGCGGTCGAGCTTAATGCGCCGGTCGCGACGCCGACCGCCCGGGCATGGCGTGAGCTGGATGTTCGCCGTTGGTTGATGGAACTCGACACGGCACGCGAAGTGATCGCGGAGGTGTTGGCGGCGAGCGGCTCGGAGCATGCAGACCTATTCCTGGACTGTTACGACGACAGTGTGACGGTGACAGTCGAATACCAGTCGCCCGATGTTCCGCAGGCCGCCACCGCGGTACTCGGACGGCACGATCTGGCGTGGACGAAGGTCGCGGGTCCCGGAGGACGGCAGCGGCTTGTGTTCGCGGTGCCGCGTGACGGCGATCGGGCAGGCAGCGAGCTCGATGCTCGGATCACCGGAATCGTGCGGCGCATAGCCGATCTGGCCGATACCGGCACCTTCTTCCCTGATGATCTCAGCGAAATCGACAGTGACATCGTGGCTGTGCGGCTCGCCGCCGACGTCGAGCCCGGCTCACTGACCCAATTGCGCACCCTCCGACTGGGTGAGCGGGGCGACGCGGTAGAGCGCGTCGACCACGCTGCTGCCAGCGCATCCTGGTCCCGATCCGACCGCGTCACCGGTATGCGGGCAATCCAGAACATCATCGCCGTCGCGCCGCTCGACCGCCGAATTTCGACGTTCGCCGCACCACTGCGAGGGCCGTCAGGCACCGCCCTGTATCTCCGGCTCGAGGTCACCGGGCGGGCGGTGCCACGTGATCGCCTTGCCGCGGTGATGGATACCGTCGGTGCGCGGCAGTGGACGATGACCCGGATCACCAGCGACCGACATCAGATCGAAGCTTGGATCCCCCTCCTCGGCCCGGACGCCCATCCGGACACCGATCTGCCCGGCCCAGCCGAGGGCGACAGGCCAAACCTGCTCGATGACGGAACGATCTTCCACCGCTTCGACCCACGCAGGCCGGAAAGCGTTGAGGCCGTACAACTTCACCGCCAGATGGCAAGACTGCGAGCGGATCTGATCGCCAACCACGATTCTGGACCCGCCGGCGCGTATCTACTGGGATCGGTTCGCGCCGAGGTATTCCACGACGTGTTCGCGGCGCTCGAACCACAGCAGCAACGCGACTTGCTGGAGCGGGCGGTTGCGGATGTGGTCGATTGGAGTAAAGCGGTTCGGCAATTGGTATCGAACATTGCCGACCATGGCCTGGGACCTAGTGCCGTTTCAAGCAACGTACGGTAGGAAATCGGGCAGTCGGACCTTGGAGTTGACGGCGAAGTCTCGTTTGGGTTGGGCGTGTTGGTTGCG